>CAIMWA010000460.1 GCA_903845045.1 uncultured delta proteobacterium
CGCCCACCCGGGCGGCTCGGTTTCTCCGTCGGAGTGCGCGACCTGCCACCGTGAGACGGGCTCGCTGGGCTCGTATCCGACGGGCATCCGCACGGTGCACCACACCCTCGACGTCGGCACCGGGCTGCCGACCATCGCGGCCACCATCGACCGCGTGACCAACGGCACCGCGGGGCACAACCCCTCCGTCGACTTCACCCTGACGGACCGCGCGGGCACGCCGATCACCAACGCCGCGAACCCGCCGCCGGCCACCACCACGCCGACGGTGGCGCTCAACGGCGCGGTGACCCGCGTGACGTTCAACCTGAACGGCAGCACCTCGCCGGACTACGCGCTGTTCCCGGCGCTCAGCGGCGCGGCCGTGGCGGCCACGGCGACGGGCACGCTCGTGAACAACGGCTCCGGGCACTACACGTACACGTTCCCGGCGACGACGCTGATCCCCGCGACGGCGACGGGCACCTGGGCCGTCGGCCTCGAGGCGCGCCGCGTCGAGTACGTCGCGCCCACCGCCATCGCGACCACGGCGTCGCTGCTGAACCACGGCGTCTTCAACCCCGTGTCGTACTTCGCAGCGGACGGCAGCACCGTCGCCCCGCGGCGCCAGATCATCGAGGTCGCGCGCTGCAACCACTGCCACCAGCAGCTCATGGCGCACGGCAACAACCGCCAGAACCCCGCGTATTGCGTCTTCTGCCACAACCCCAGCGGCGTCGACAACCGCCCGGCGGCCAACGGCGGACCGCAGTCCATCGAGTACCAGTACATGATCCACCGCATCCACATGGGCTCGAGCCTGCCCAGCGTGCAGGCGGGCGGTCAGTGGATCGTCTGGAGCTCGGCGACGAGCCAGAACAACTTCAGCGACGTGGAGTTCCCGCAGTCGCCGGGGAACTGCAACGCCTGCCACGCGACGGGCACGAACACCACGCCCCGCGCGCGGGTCTGCACGTCGTGCCACGACGCGCCGAGCACCGCCGCGCACGCGCAGATCAACACCACGTCGGGCGGCGTCGAGTCGTGCCTGACCTGCCACGGCCCGGGCCGCGCCTACTCCGTCGACGCGATGCACCCGCTCACGTACTGAGCCGCGCTCGCGCCCGCCTCCCCCTCCCGCTTCCAGCCCCCCCCCTAAACCCCAGTCGAGCCCCCGGCGATGCGTCGCCGGAGGGGTCGCCGGCGCCGGTGCAAAGCCGTCGCGCAAAACGCATCTCCTGCGCCCCGGTGCATCGTCCGCGCGTGGATCCGCGAAAACGCCGGGAACTGAGCGCGGAATGTGTCGTGCAGAAGGTTCCCGCGTGGCGATGCGTGATGGACCGAGACTGCTGATGCTGGTTGCCGCCCTCGGGGCGGGGGCCTGCCACCGCGAGGCGCCGCACGAGCACCGTGATGCGCCGCACACGCAGACCATCCAGGTGGTCCCGCGGACGCCGCTCATCGCGACGTTCTCGTGCATGGCGCAGTGCCACTCGCGGCTGGCGCCGAACCCCGCGCAGAGGGAGCTCCGGACGTTTCACGTCGACAAGCGGCTGAACCACGGCCAGACGCTGACCTGGTGCACGTTCTGCCACCAGGACGACCAGCTCGACTCGCTGCACCTCATCAACGGGACGCTCGTTCCCTTCGACGAGGCGTACCGGGTCTGCGCGCAGTGCCACGAGGAGCGCTACCGCGACTGGACGCGCGGCGTGCACGGCTCGACCACGGGCTCGTGGCGTGACGTCGGCGTCCGCCGGAGCTGCCCCACCTGCCACAACCCCCACGACCCGCACCGGCAACAATTCGAGTCGCTGCCGCCGCCGGCACGCGAGCGTGCGCTCGGGCCGCACGAGGGTGGGCATGGCGCCACCGAGGGATCCCCCGAGCGGGCGCATGGCGCACCGGAGAGCACGCATGAGTGACGAAACCAACGGTCCCTACACGAAGGTCTCGCTCGCCGAGGGCGTGGCGTCGTCGCAGACCACGCGGCGCGTGTTCTTGAAGGTGCTCGGGGCGGCCACGGCGGCCACGTCGACGGCCGACGCGATGGGCTGGGAGGAGTACTTCCAGCAGCACTACAAGCGCCTCACCGACGACGACAAGCGGGCAATCTTCGCGCGCCTCGAGCAGCAGGTGCGGGACCGCCAGGGCGTCGACGTGCACATCCGCGACCCGCAGCCGCTCGACGGCGTGGAGTTCGCGTACGCGCTGAACCTCCAGGCGTGCGTCGGGTGCCGGCGCTGCGAGTACGCCTGCGCGCAGGAGAACAACACGTCGCGCAGCCCGGAGATGCACTACATCAGGGTGCTGCAGATGGAGAAGGGATCGCTCGACGTGGAGCGCTCCCACACCGGCTACGAGGGCCAGGTGCCGCAGCAGGGGCACTACTACATGCCGGTGCAGTGTCATCACTGCCGAGACGCGCCGTGCGTGCGTGCGTGCCCGGTGAACGCGACGTGGGCCGAGCCCGACGGCATCGTCGTGGTCGACTACAACTGGTGCATCGGCTGCCGCTACTGCGAGGCCGCGTGCCCGTACTTCGCGCGGCGCTTCAACTTCGAGGAGCCGACGCTGCGCGCGTCGGAGATCAACCCCGAGCAGGGGTACCTCAGCAACCGGCTGCGCCCGCGCGGCGTGATGGAGAAGTGCACCTTCTGCCTGCAGCGCACGCGGCAGGGGCTCTACCCGGCGTGCCTCGAGGCGTGCCCCACGGGCTCGCGCAAGTTCGGCAACCTGCTCGATCCGAACAGCGAGATCCGCCAGGTCATCGAGACCAAGCGCGTCTACATCCTCCACGAAGAAGCCGGGACCAACCCGCGCTTCTACTACTTCTTCGGATGAGGGACGTGATGGCTGACTTTCTCGCATTCCTGAAGGCCGCGGGCCGCGCCGTCGTGAAGGGGAGCCCGGCCTACTACGGCTGGCTGGCGTTCCTCGGCGCGTGGATGGCGCTGGGCGGCGCGGCGATGGGCTGGCAGCTGCTCAACGGCCTCGGCGTCACGAACCTGAGCGATCAGGTGCCCTGGGGCGTCTACATCGCGAACTTCACGTTCATGGTCGGCATGGCCGCGGCCGCGGTGATGCTCGTGATCCCCACGTACATCTACCACGACGACGCGCTGCACGACGTGAGCATCCTCGGCGAGCTGCTGGCCGTGTCGGCGCTCGTGATGTGCCTCGGCTTCATCGTCTCGGACCTCGGCCGCCCGGACCGCTTCTGGCACCTCATGCCGATCATCGGGAGGTTCAACTTCCCGCAGTCGATCCTCGCGTGGGACGTCGTGGTCATCAACGGCTACCTCGTGATCAACGGGTACATCGTCACGTACCTCCTCTTCACGAAGTTCCGCGGCAAGGTGCCCGAGAAGAAGATGTACATGCCGGTGCTCTTCCTCGGCGTGTTCTGGGCCATCGGCATCCACACGGTCACGGCGTTCCTCTACTCGGGCCTCGGCGGGCGCGCGTTCTGGCACTCGGCGGTGCTGCCGATCCGCTTCCTCGCGTCGGCGTTCGCGTCGGGACCGTCGTTCCTCATCATCGCGCTCATCGTGGTGCGCGACCGCATGAAGTTCCCGGTGACCGACGCGGCCCTCGACCGGCTGCGGCAGATCGTCGCCATCGCGATGATCCTCAACCTGTTCCTGTCGGCGTCGGAGATCTTCGTGGAGATGTACCCGGGCACGGTGCACTCCGCGTCGATGCGGTACCTGCTCGTGGGCCTGCACGGGCACCACAAGCTGGTGCCGTACATCTGGACGGGCATCTGCCTCGACACCTTCGCCGCCGTCGTCTTCGTGACGCGGCCGCTGCACTCGAAGCAGAAGACGATGATCGCCGCGTGCGCCTGCGCCGTCGTCGGCGTGTGGATCGAGAAGGGCATGGGCCTGGTGATCCCCGGCTTCATCCCGAGCTCCCTCGGCGAGATCGTGGAGTACTCGCCCTCGTTCGTGGAGTTCTCCATCTCCGCGGGGGTCTGGGCCCTCGGCGGCTTCGTCTACACGATGCTGCTGAAGATCGGCGTGCCCATCGAGCTGGGGGAGATGCGCAAGCCCGGCGTCCCGAACGTTCCCATCGGACTGAACGCCTTCGGCGGGCACCACGGGCACGACGACCACGCGCACGGAGGTGCATCGTGAAGATCCGTTCGCTGGCGCTGCTGCTCGCCCTCGGCGCCGGCTGCCAAAAGGAAGCGACGACCCGACACGCGCCGCGCGTGGCGTCGCAGGCGATGAGCGCCGCCGCGGTGCCGCCCGGGGTCGTCGGCGGAACGCTCGTGGGCGCGCCGTTCCACACGGTGCAGGCCTGGTACCGGGTGGCGCGCATGCCGGGGCGCGAGCGCGTCGACCTGATCTTCTCCGAGGGGCGCCCCACGCGCCTCTGCGGCGAGTCGGAGCCGGAGCTGTCGCGCGAGGTGTGGGTGCGCGTGCCCGGCGTGACCGGGCTGCACCCCGGCGAGCTGCGGGTGGACCCGGGCGCCTCGACGCCGATCTCGGTGCACTACGAGTGGCCCGTGGACGAGAAGTGGCACGGCCACGGCGGAGGGTCGGCGCTGCTCAGCGTCGACGAGGTCACCGTCGGCGCCATCGGCGGGCGGCTGCACATCTGCTTCGACGACGCATCGCAGAGCTGCGTCGAGGGCACCTTCCGCGCGACGGAGTGCCGCAACGAGCTCGACGTCGACGGTCCGCGCGCACTGGTGCGCCAGCGGGAAGGAGTGCCGCCGCGGTGAGCCGGTTCGGCGCACGCGCGTTCGCGTGGGCTCCGACGTTCGTGCTGCTGGCCGCCGCGTTCGGTGCCGGGTGCGCCGACGTGCGGCCCGTGGACGTCGTCGGTCCCACCTACGACCGGGACATCCGGCCGCTGCTCGTGGCCCGCTGCGGGGCGTGCCACGGCACGACGAACCCCGCCGGGGGCTGGAGCGCGAGCCGCTTCACCGACGTCGTCGGCTGCCTGCTGCCGCCGGTGGACGGCGGCGTCGCGGACGGGGGCACGGGCTCGTGGCCGTCGCGCATCGCCGCCGCGCTCGCGCGACCCGACCATGCGACGGTGCTCGACGCCGCGTCGCGCGCCACGCTGCAGGCGTGGTTCAACGCCGGGGCGCCGCCGGCCCGCGGCACCATGCACGACCCCGGCTTCGCGGACCCGCGGTCCACGAACTTCCACGCGCGGTTCCTTCGCGCGCAGCACTGGGCGCAGATGCTCGACCCGACCCGCGCCGACTCCTGCGGACGCTGCCACGAGGGCGCTCCGACGCGTCCCGCGGGCGTCACCGGCAGCGCGCGCAACGCCCCCGCGTGCACCACCTGCCACGATCAGCCGGGCGGTCCGCTCGCGTGCGGCACGTGCCACGGCGATCGCGACCACGCGAACCCGCCGCGGGACCCGTGCCTCTTCCCGACGCCGGCGGCCTCTACCGGCGCGCACGTCGCGCACCTTCGGACGAGCGCGCTGCACCAGCGTCCGTTCACGTGCCAGACCTGCCACCCCGCGCGCACCGCCGACTTCACCGGCGACCATGGCAACGGCGTGGTGGACTTCGCCTTCGATCCGACGCTGGCCGGTGCCGACGCCGCGTACGACCGCAGCACCCGCACGTGCACGGTGCGCTGCCACCACCAGGGCGGCCACCGCGAGGCGCCGGTCTGGACGGAAGCCGGACCGATGACCTGCAACGACTGCCACACCGCGCCTCCGGCGAACCACGCCCGCGGCACGTGCACCACCTGCCACGCCGAGCCCGACGCCACGGGGACCTCGCTGCGTCCTGGGCCGTTCCACCTGAGCGGGGCCATCGACCTGGGCAACGGCAACGGGACCTGCACGGCCTGCCACGGCACGCCCGGCGACGCCGAGCCCTGGCCGTCGACGGGCAGCCACGCGTCGCACCGCGCTCCCCGCGGCGGCGCCCCGGTGGCCTGCACGTCGTGCCACACGGTGCCGCAGCGCCCCACGGACGCGACGCACTTCGAGAACTCCCCGCGCGCTGCGATCCACTTCGGCGGCAACGCCGTCGCGCGCGGCGCCATGCCGGCCTTCGACGCCGCCACGCTCACCTGCGCGGGCGTCGCCTGCCACGGCGCGGGCATCGGCGGCATGAGCGCCGTTCCGCCGCGCTGGGGCGACACCACCGGGGCCGCGCGCCGCTGCGGCCAGTGCCACGGCCTGCCGCCGCCTCCGCCACACACCACGCAGACCGACTGCTCGTCGGTGATCTGCCACGGCGGCGAGGTCGCCATCACCGCCGACGGTCCGGTGATCACCGAGGCCGGGCGCGCGCTGCACCAGAACGGGGTCATCGACCACGTGGGGGTGACGCCGTGAACCGCCGACGAACATCGCCCGCCGCGCTCGCGGCCGCGCTGTCGCTGTGCTCCGCGGGAGCGCTCGCGCAGACGCCTTCGGAGGACTCCCCGGCGTCGATGCGCATGCGCTTCGACGTGATCTTTCGCGGCGTGCCGCGGTACGTGCTGACGACGCAGGAGAACCCCGCGAGCGCCGACGACCGCTACTGGCGCTCCATCGCCCTCGCCCCGCTGCAGGAGCGCTTCCTGCTCGACGGGACGAACTTCATGCACGGCCACGTCGACGTGCACCTCTCGGCCTGGGACTCGGTGGACCTCACGGACCCGACGTCGTCGGACGGCCGCGTGGCGGGCGACGTCGCCGTGGCGTGGACGAAGTACCACCGCGGTCCGTGGAGCGTCTGGGGCGGGCGGCGGTTCATTCCGTGGGGCGCGCCGGGCGGCGTGCACCTCGACGGCCTCGGCGTGGAGGTGCGGCTCACCGAGGGGCTCACCCTCGACGCCCTCGCGGGGCGGCCCGTGACGCCCGCGTACGGCTCGCTGCTCGGCGGGCACCCGGGCTTCGACGGCGTCACCGCGGCCGGCGGCGCGCGCATCGGGTGGTCGCAGCCGGGAACCTTCTCCGCCGCGGTGTCGTACCTCGAGCACTGGGCTGCGGGCATTCCCGTGCGGCGCATCGCCGAGGCGACCTTCGTGGTGAACCCCACGCGCTGGCTCAACGTGCGCGGCGAGGTCTCCTGGGACCTGCTGGGCCTCGGCATCATGCAGGCCGACGTCGACGCGGCGGCCTGGGTGGGGCGCACCGTGGAGGTCGACGCCGGCTACGGACACCTCGACCCGGCGTTGCTCATCCCGCGCTGGTCCATCCTGAGCGTGTTCGTGACGCGCACCTACGACGAGGGGCGGCTGCGCGCGGCGTGGCGCATCCTCCCGGTGCTGCAGGTCGGCGCCGAGGGCGCGATGCAGCACTACGACGTGCCGGGCGTGGACGCCTCGCAGCAGGGCCCGCAGTGGGGCAGCCGCGTGGAGTTCTTCGTGCGCGCGACGTCGCGCGACCGTCGGTTCCAGTTCACGGCGATGGCGAGCCATCGCGACGACGGGGTGCACCGCATGCTCCTGCTCCGCACGGCGGGGTCGTTTCCGATCTGGGGGCCGCTGCTCGGCGCCCTCGAGGCCGCCACCGCGCTCGACGACGACGACTTCGCCGCGCCGCGCACGTCGTGGTTCGGCCGCGCCTCCGTCGAGGGTCCGGTGGCCGCCGCATGGCGCCTCGGCGCGTCGGTGGACGGCGTGCGCTCGCCCCTCGCCGCGAGCGAGCTCCGCGGCATGATCCACCTCACGGGGCGCTTCGACGTGCGCCTGGGAGGCCGGCAGTGAAGCGCCTTCTCGCACTGCTCGTCGCGGTGGCGCTCGCCTCCGCTTGCAACCGTCCCGCCTCGGTGACGCGGGACCACATCCGCTTCTCGCACTCGCCGCACCTCTCCCGGGGCCTGTCGTGCACGACGTGCCACGCCAACCGCGCGACGCCCGGCGAGGTGGTGCTGCCGCCGGAGCAGCAGTGCCGGAGCTGCCACACGGCGCCCGCGGAGCAGCGCTGCGACTTCTGCCACACGGCGCCGACGGCCCCGGGGCGCTACGCCCGCACGAACCGCGAGCTGCACTTCTCGCACGCGCGGCACTCGTCGCGGGTCGAGGGCAACTGCATGACCTGCCACGGCGTGGGCGCCGCGACGGGCACGGTGACGACCTTCGAGCCCCGCGTTCCGACCATGGACGGCTGCGCGTCGCAGTGCCACGGCCGCGACATGCGGGCGCTCAACTGCACGCGGTGCCACGAGAACCTTCGTCGCTACTCCATCGACGACGTCGCGCTGGTGCGCCACGGACCGGGCTTCGCGCGGCACCACGGCGCCGAGGCGCGCACCATGGGCAGCACGTGCGCGCAGTGCCACGAGCCGACGTTCTGCAGCCGGTGCCACTCCGGCGAGCCGGGCCTGCCGGTGGCGGACCTCGACCCGATGGCGGTGACGAACCACTTCGTGCACCGCGGCGACTTCTTCGCGCGGCACCCCGACGAGGCGCGCTTCGCGACGAACACCTGCACGCGCTGCCACGGCGTGGAGTTCTGCGACGGATGCCACCGGGCGTCGGGCGTGGGCGGGGGCGTCGGTCCCGGCAGCACGCACCCGCCGGGGTGGCTGAACCCCGCGTCGCCGAACAGCCACGTGCGCGAGGCGCGCCGCAACATCCTCACCTGCGCGTCGTGCCACGAGTCCGACGCCACGCAGGTCTGCACGCCGTGCCACCGCGTCGGCGGCGTCGCGCCGAGCCCGCACCCGCCGGGCTTCCGCGCGGGCATCGACGCGCGGCAGCACTCGGTCTGCACCGTCTGCCACGGAACCTCGCCATGAGCCCAACGCTGGAGAACGCCGATGTCCGATGATCCCACGTCCCGATCCGGCGCCCCGGAGGCCAAGCTCGGGCGTCGCTCGCTGCTCGACCTCGCGCTCACCGCCACCGCGGGCGGCGTGGGGGCCATGGCGATGATCCCGGCGCTGCGCTTCGCGTCGCCGCCGCCGCGTCCGCCGCTGGGCGCGACCGGCGTGGTGGCGGGGCGACGGGACGAGTTCCCGGAGCGGAGCGCGAAGGTGGTGACGCTCGACGGCGAGCCGGTGCTGGTGGTGGCCGTGCCCGGCGGCGACCTGCGGGCGTTCTCGGCGCGCTGCACGCACCTCGGATGCATCGTCGCCTACAGCGCCGAGCGCGAACAGATCGAGTGCCCGTGCCACGGCGGACGATTCGCCGCCGACGGCCGCGTGCTCGCAGGACCGCCCCCCTCCCCGTTGCGCGAGCTCCCGGTGGTGCTCCGCGGCAACGAGGTCCTCGTGGTGCGGGGATGACCATGGAAGACCCGTCCGTCGATTCCGATCCGAAGCCCCTGCGCTCGCTGCTGCATCGCCTCGGCGCGTTGAACGTGCCGCGCGGCGACGGCCTCGCGTTCGTGGTGCTCTTCTCCGTCGTGGTGTTCCTGGTGGCGGTGGAGGCCACCACGGGCGTGCTGCTCGCGCTGTACTACCGGCCATCGGTGGCCGACGCGAACGCCTCGGTGCGCTTCGTCGTCACCGACGTCGAGTACGGGGCGCTCGTGCGCGCGGTGCACCACTGGGCCGCGCACGGGCTGCTCGTGGCCTGCGGCGCCACCCTCGCATGGGCCGTGCTGCGCCGGGCCTACCGCGCGCCCAACGCCTTCGCGTGGGTGTGCGGCGTCGGCGTGGCGTTCCTCGCGATGCTCGAGACGGCCACCGGGGCGATGCTCCCGTGGACGCGGCAGAGCGTCATCGAGGCCGAGATCTCGTCGACGCTCGCGGGTCAGGTGCCCGTCGTCGGTCCGCTGCTGCGCGGGCTCATGCTCGGGGGCTCGGAGCCGGGCGACCTCGCGCTGGCGCGCATCCTCGGGGTGCACGCCGGGGCGCTGCCCATGGCGCTGACCTTCGCGGTGCTGCTGCTCGCGCTGCACGCCGCCGGGTGCACGCCGCGCAAGGCCTCGGAGCAGACGATCCCGCTGGCCCCGAACGCCGCGCTGCGGGCGTCCATCGCCGCCGCGGCGACGGTGATCGTGCTGTTGTTGCTGTCGTCGTTCCGCACGCCGCCGCTGGCCGCGTCGGCGGAGGTCGCGCGGGCGAGCGCGTCGGGCATCAAGCCGTCGTGGTTCCTCGCCTTCATGCACCAGATGCTCGAGGCCGCGCCGGCGCGGATGATCGGCATCCCGAGCGCCTCGGTGATCACCACGGCGCTGGTGCTGGGCTTCGGCGCGTTCGCGCTCTTTCCGCTCGTCGATCGCCGCGGTTCGCGCGCGATGCAAGCGGTCGTTCTCGTCGCCCTCGCGGCGATCGTCGGAGGGACCATCCGTGCGCTGCTCAGCTGACCTCGCTGCGTTCCGCCTCTCGGCGACGGCGCTGCTGCTCGCCCTCGGCCTCGGTGGCGCCACCGCGTACGCCCAGGCGCACCCCGTCGCGCAACCCGCCGCGCCGCTGCGGACGCCCGCCGTGGAGACGTGCGTGAACTGCCACGCCGTGCAGCAGGACGCGCGGCTCCACGACCCCATGGAGCGCCTGCGCGGCAGCGTGCACGCCCACGCCATCGGCTGCTCGGGCTGCCACGGCGGCCGGGGCAACGAGCCCACGGCGCAGGCCCACGACCCCGAGGCGGGCTTCGTGCCGCGTCCCGATGCGGCGACCATCGCGAACCGCTGCGGCTCGTGCCACGCCGACGCGCGCTTCATCCGCCGCTTCCGCGAGGACCTTCCGACGGACCAGCTCGCGCTCTACTACTCCGACGCCCACGGGCGCGCGGTGGCCGAGGGCAACGCGAGCGCGCCGTCGTGCCTCGACTGCCACGGATCGCACGACATCCAGTCTCCGTCGGACCCGTCGTCGCGGGTGGCGCGGCGGCACGTGCACGAGACCTGCGGGCGCTGCCACGCGGACCCGGCGCACATGGCCGGCACGCGGCTGCCGACGAACCAGATGGAACTCTGGACGCACAGCGTTCACGGCGTCGCGGTGCTCGAGCACGGCAACCCGCGGGCGCCGACGTGCGCGGGGTGCCACGGCGCCCACGGCGAGTACCGCGACGCGGGCGGTCCCGAGGGTCGCTGCCGTCAGTGCCACACCGACGAGGCCGCGGCCTTCGACCGCAGCCCGCACGCCGCGGCGTACCGTCGCCTCGGGTTCTCCGGGTGCGTGGCGTGCCACGGGTCCCACGACATCCAGCGGGCCAACGGCGCGCTCGGAACCGTCGGGGGCATGGGCGTGTGCCGGCGCTGCCACGGCGAGGGGCGCTCGTCCTACGACCTCGCGCGGGGCATCGCCGGCGACGCCGAGGACGCGCGGCAGTCGCTCGCCGCGGCGCGGTCCGAGGTGCAGGCGCTCGAGCGCGACGGCCTGCGGGTGCCCGCGCTCAACGGGATGCTCGAGGAGGCCGAGCAGGCCGACGTGCAGCTGCGCGTGGCGGTGCACGCCCTCGACGCGACGGTGACCCGCGCGGCGGCGGCGGCGGTGCGCGAGCCTGCGCAGCGCGCTCGCACGCTGGCCCGCTCGACGCGGGATCGTGATCGCCGCTCGCGGCACATGTGGCTGCTGGCGGTGCCGGTGCTGGGGCTCTTCATCGCGCTCGCGGCGCTCAAGCTGCGCGCGGTGGAGCGTGCGAAGGGCGGTCCGGGGTGAGCAACGCGTCCACCAGTCCGGGGCGGGGGGTCGGGCGCGTCGCGGGGCTGCTCGCGGCGCTCGTCGCCCTCGTCGCCGTCGCCCTCGGCGCGGGCGCCGTGGCGGTGGACCAGCGCGCCAAGCGCTCCCGGACGTTCTGCACCTCGTGCCACACCGACTCGGCCCCGCACGGCCGCGCGCACGCCCAGGCTTCGTGCCAGTCGTGCCACGCGACGACCTTCGCTGGCCGCATCGCGCTGTCGTTCGCAGGCTTCACGCACGGCCGCCCGGGGGGGCACCATGCCCCGGCGACGTCGGGGACCTGCGCGTCGTGCCACCAGGGCGAGACCGGCGGGGCCTTCGCCACGACGCCGGGGCACCAGCGCCACGCGCGCACGTCGCCGCCCACCGACTGCGTGCGCTGCCACGGCGCGTCGATGCACGGCCGCGGATCACCGTCGGACACGTGCATGACCTGCCACGCCTCGGCGCGCCTCGTGTCCGAGCCGCGGGACGCGGCGTCGTGCGTGCGTTGCCACGAGTTCAGCGCCAACCCGTCGTCTTTCGCGGCGACGGCGCGGACCGGCGTGCGCGGCGACGCGCCCCGGGTGGACGGGTCGCGCATCCACGGCGGCGTCGACTGCCGCCAGTGCCACAACCCGCACCGGGCCGCGAACGACCCCAACGCCGCCCCGGCCGCGCTCTGCACCCAGTGCCACCGCGGCGACATCGCGGCGCAGGTTCGCTCGGGCCCGGCCGGCCACCAGACCTGCCTCGGCTGCCACGCCGTGCACGCCGACCGCGCGCACGGAACGCCGCAGTGCGACCGCTGCCACGTCGCGCCCTCCCCGCGTCCCGTGGGCGCCGCGGCGGGGCGCTCGAACACTCCGGGCTTCTCGACCACCGCGCTGCGCACGTGGGTCACGCATCCGGGCGCGCGCCCGCCGTCGGTGCCCGGCGCCGACTGGCAGGACGCCGCGGACAACCCCGCGAACGCCACGCTCACGCACCGCGCGCGCTGCGCGAGCTGCCACCGCCCGCACACCTGGGTGGCGCAGCCCACGGACTGCCGCGGCTGCCACACGGCGCAGGCGACGTCGCTCGGCTTCGAGACGCCGCACGGCCGCAACGGCTGCCTCGGGTGCCACAACCCGCACGGTCCGCACCCGGACGCCACGGCGTGCGCCCAGTGCCACGCCAACGAGACGCACCTCGCGCGCAACGCCCCGCCGCTGCCGCACCGCAACTGCCTGTCGTGCCATCAGCCGCACGCGCCGGTGCGCCCGACGGCAACCACCTGCGCGCAGTGCCACCAGCCCATGGTGGACCGCATGGCGCACGGGCCCGCGCCGCACCAGAACTGCCTGTCGTGCCACACGCCGCACGGTCCTCCGCGGCCGCAGACGCCGCAGGCCTGCGCGACGTGCCACGCCACGGTGACGAACTGGTTCGCGACGCAGCCGCACCCCGCGGGGCACCGCTGCGTGGGCTGCCACGCCAACCACGACTTCTCGCGTCCCAGCGCGCGGGCGTCGTGCCAGCGCTGCCACCAGGACCTCGCGTCGCACCGCGGCTCGCACCTCGGCGAGTGCGTGACGTGCCACGCGCCGCACGCGCCGTTCCCGCAGCGGCCGATCACCGAGTGCCGCACCTGCCACACCACCCAGCACCTCGCGGGTCCGCCGCAGATGCAGGCCGGACACCAGCGCTGCAACGGCTGCCACCGGCCGCACCAGACGCAGTTGCAGGCCGTGAACCAGTGCGGCAACTGCCACCGCCAGGAGGTCGCCACGGCGCCTTCGTGGCCGGCCGGCAGCCCGCACGCGGGGCAGTGCGCGCAGTGCCATGATCCGCACCGCGACGACCACGCGTTCCCGGTGTGCGCGAACTGCCACCAGGCGCAGAACACGCCGAACCACTTCGGCCGTCACCCGCGCTGCGTGATGTGCCACGTGCCGCACCGCGAGCACCCCGAGGGTGGACGCGCCGGGTGGTGGACGCGCTGCGCCGAGTGCCATCGCGACGAGGGAGCCGGCGCGCGGGCGGCGACGTCGCCGACGCACCGCACGTGCTCGAACTGCCACCAGCGACCGGGGCTCGTGCCTCCAACGTGCGTGACGTGCCACGCCACGATCCCGTCGCAGCTCCTGCATGCCGTGCCGCACCACAACACGTGCCTGCAGTGCCACGACCGCCACGGCAACGCGCCGCCCACGCGCGCGCGCTGCCAGGCGTGCCACACCGACCGGGCGAACCACTTCCCGGATGCGAACACGTGCCAGACGTGCCATCCCTTCGCCGCGGGAGCGCGGCGACAGCAGTGAAGTACGAACCCTCGACGCACACTCTACAGTTCTCCAACGACGACGAGGTGGCGCGGTTTCACCAGGAGGTGACCGCGCTGCTCCGGGAGATGGTCACCGAGGCCTCGCGGCACGGCGACGCCGACGCGGGCAAGGCCGCGGCGAAGGAGGTCTTCAAGGAGTTCGGCAGCGTGATGCGCGTGCTGAACGCCCTGCGGAGACACCTCGAGCCCGAAGCGAGCTGAGCTCGATGCCGGCGTTCACCGGGGTCGCGGCGCGGGCCGCGCTCGTCGAGGCGTTCGTGCGTGTTCGTGCGACGACGGAGCGCCTGGCGGCGCCGCTGGGCGCCGAGGACCAGATCCTCCAGTCGATGCCGTCGTGCAGCCCGACGAAGTGGCACCGCGCGCACACGACCTGGTTCTTCGAGACCTTCGTGCTCGCGCCGCACGGCGTGGCGCCGGTTGACTCGCGGTGGAGCGAGCTCTTCAACTCGTACTA
Organism: uncultured delta proteobacterium; assembly: GCA_903845045.1. Taxonomy (GTDB): domain Bacteria; phylum Myxococcota_A; class Polyangia; order Polyangiales; genus SCUS01. The sequence continues at coordinate 14,290 of CAIMWA010000460.1, forward strand.
CGTCGCGGTGGGTCCGCGGCACGCGCGGCCGAAGCGGGGGCTGCTCTCGCGGCCGACGATGGACGAGGTGGCGGCGTACCGCCGGGTCGTCGACGAGCGCGTGCTGGCGCTGCTCGCTCGCCTCGACGACGCGCAGGTCGAGGCGCTTCGCGAGACCTTCGAGCTCGGCCTCGCCCACGAGCAGCAGCACCAGGAGCTCCTCCTCACGGACATCGTGAACGCGCTGCACGAGAGCCCGCTGAAGCCGGCGTATCGACCCGCCGCACCGGCGATGCCCACGCGAGGCGTCGATGCCGGACCGATGCGCTTCGTGGCCTTCGAGGGCGGCGTGTACGAGGTCGGCCTGGCGCCGTCGCGGGCGTTTCGCTTCGACAACGAGGAGCCGCGGCACCGGGTGTTCCTCGAGCCGTTCGCGCTCGGCGACCGCCTCGTGACGGTCGGCGCGTGGAAGGCCTTCGCCGACGCCGGCGGCTACGACGACGCGTCGTTGTGGCTCTCCGAGGGCTTCGACTGGGTGCGCGCGAACGACGTGCGGGCGCCGCTCTACGGCTGTCGCGAGGGCGGCGCGCTGCGGGTGTACGGCCCCGACGGCGTGCGCGAGGCCCGCGACGACGAGCCGGTGACGCACCTGAGCTACTACGAGGCCGACGCGCTGGCGCGGTTCCTCGGGGCCCGGCTGCCCACGGAGGCCGAGTGGGAGGTCGCCGCGGCGCGCGCCGGCGACGGCGCCTCGGGAAATTTTCTCGACGACGACGCGCTGCGGGCGCTGCCCACGGACGGTCGCGCGACGCTCGGCCAGCTCTGGGGCGACGCGTGGGAGTGGACCTCGTCGGCGTACCTTCCGTACCCGGGCTATCGGCCCGCGCCGGGCGCCGTGGGCGAGTACAACGGCAAGTTCATGGTGAACCAGCAGGTGCTCCGCGGCGGGTCGTGCTTCACGCCGCGCGGCCATGTGCGGGCGACGTACCGGAACTTCTGGCACCCCGACACGCGCTTTCAGGTCACCGGCGTGCGCGTCGCCCGTTCGATGGAGAGCTGACCGATGGACGACCGGCACACCGCCGCCGACGCCGTGCGCGCCGGGCTCACGGCCGCACGCAAGAGCCTTCCGCCGTTTCTCTTCTACGACGCCGAGGGCTCGCGGCTCTTCGACCGCATCACCGAGCTGCCGGAGTACTACCTGACGCGCGCGGAGCACGACATCTTCGCGGCGCACGGCGACGCCATGGTGGCCGCGGCCGCGGCGCGGGCGGGCGGTCCGCTGACGGTGCTCGAGCTCGGAGCGGGCTCGGCGACGAAGACCGAGGTGCTGCTGCGGGCCCTCGTGCGCCGCCAGGGACGCACGCGCTTCGTGCCCGCCGACGTGTCGCCGGAGGCCGTCGACGCCGCGGCGATGCGCCTCGCGTGCACGGCGCCGGAGCTCGACGTGCGCCCCTGCGTGGGCACGCACCGCGACGCCTTCGCCATGGCGCGCGCCCTCGACGGACCGGTGCTGGTGCTCTTCATCGGGAGTTCCATCGGCAACTACGACGATGGTCCGGCGACGGAGCTTCTCGCGGAGATGCGCGGCGTCGCCGGCGATCGCGGCGCGGTGCTGCTCGGCACGGACCTTCGCAAGCCCCTCGACGTGCTGCTGCCCGCCTACGACGACGCGGCGGGCGTGACCGCGGCGTTCAACAAGAACGTGCTCGCGCGCATCAACGGCGAGCTCGGCGGGCGCTTCGACCTCGACGCGTTCCGCCACGTCGCGCTCTGGAACGACGAGGCGTCGTCGGTGGAGATGCACCTCGAGAGCCTCTGCGCCCAGCGCGTGCGCATCGACGCGCTGGAGATGGACGTCGCCTTCGAGGCCGGCGAGCGCATCCACACGGAGTCGAGCCACAAGTACGACGACGCGCGGGTGGCGAGGCTGCTCGAGGGCGCCGGTCTCGCGCGGCTCGCGGTGTACCGCGACGACGCCGAGCGCTTCGCGGTGCACCTCGCGGGCGCGGCGTCGACGGCTCGCTGAGCGCGCTCAGCCCGCGCTGCGACGGCGCGCGTGGAGCACCGCGGCGACGAGCGCGGCGCCGAGGGCGGCCATCACCGCGAGCGTCGCGCGCAGCGCTCCGAGGCTGCGACGGGCCACCACGAAGGGGCCCAGCGTCGCGAGCGCCGGCGCCGGAGGAACCGCCGCGCGAGGCTGCACGACGAGCACGACGTCGTCGGCGCGAAGGCCCGAGACGGCGCCGGCGACGAGGGAGCGCACCGCCGCTTCGTCGACGGCACCACCACGACGCAACAGCACCGACGCCCGAGGACGCGGGGCGTCGGAGGGGTCCGACGACGACGGCAGCGCGAGGTGCACGCGCGCGTCGAGCACTCCGTCGAGGGCGCGCAGCGTGCGGGCGATCTCGCCGGCGCGAGCGTGCTCGGCGCGCAGGGCTTCTTCCTCGACGCCGCGGAGCATTCCGCCGTTGGCGTAGGTCTCGGCGACGCCCGGGTCGTCGGCGCGCGGCAGGGCCTCGGCGGCGAGCACCTGCACCGCGCGGGCGGTGTCGTCGCGCGCCACGGCGAGGCTCCAGGCGGACCCCGCGGCGGTCTTGTGGGCGGCGATGCCCGCGTGGTCGAGGGCGGCGAGGGCCCGGTTGGCGTCGGCCTCGGAGACGCCTCCGAGGAGCGGCACGTCGTCGCAGCCGGCGAGCAGCAGCGCCACCGCCGCAGCGCACCGTCGCGGCGCCGTCAAAAGCCGAAGCCCCAGCTCAGGCCGATGCGCGGCCCGCCGAAGGCCCGCCACGACAGCGAGCGCACCACGCCGGCGACGCAGCCCTTGAGCCCCGGCGAGCCGTTGTTCACCGTGACGCCCATCGCGTGACCGTTGCCGCCGATGGCGATGCGCAGCGTGACGTTGCGCGCGCTGCCGTCGCCGAGGCACCCCGCGAAGCGCGACAGGCTCGTGTTGAGCGGCCGCACGATCTCCGCGTCCTGGAGCGTTCCGCCGCCGGGGCTGCCGCCCGCGGCGAAGTTGAAGTCGATGGGCTGCGCCATGGCGGCCTCGTAGGTCATGGACCCGCCGTGGCCTCCGCCCCCGCCCCCGCCCGAGTGGTGCGCCGACGGCGGAGGGGGTGGCAGCAGCTGGATGTTCGACGTCTGCACGCGCAGCTCGCCGCGCGCGATGAGGCTGTCGATCTCCGCCGCGCTGCGGGTGTGCCGCGCGCCCGGTCCGACGGTGAACCAGAACACCCCGCCGATCATGGCGAGGGCCACGGTGACCGCCCCGGCGATGATGGCCTGGCTCTGCCGCGACGCGCCGGCGTCCTGCTGCGACTGCTGCGTGGCGACCTGCAGCGCGTCGACCTGGCGCTTCTCCGCCGCGGTCTCGACGAACTCCACGTACTGCGGCCAGTCGCGCATGCGGCGCTTCTCGCCGGTCTCCATGTTGGTGACCGGGTCGTCGTTCATGACCTCGTGACGAACGATGGCCGCGATGAGCTCGCGGGCGCTGAGCGGGCCGTGGTCGAGGCCGCCGTGGGAGAACATCCAGCGGTCGGCGTCGCCGGTGGTGGCGACCTGCAGCAGCGACCCGAGGTCGGCGTCGGAGCCCGGCGTCTCCGACGGCAGGTCGAAGATCACCGGAATCTCGGCGTCGGCGGGGAAATCGAGGATCACCGGCACGTCGTCGACGGGGCGGCGCGTGATGACCACGGCCTTGTCCGGCGACACCACGGCGCCGAGGGCGCTCTGCAGTTCGGCCATGCTCTCGAAGCGGTCCGCCGGGTCCATGGAGACGCAGTTGTCGAGGATGACCTCGATGGTCACCGGCACCGACGGCGCGGCCTGCGTGAGCCGCACGCGGCGGTCGAAGTTCTGGTTCGTGAGGAGCTCCCAGAGCACCACGCCCACGGAGTACACGTCGGACGCCGGCGTGGGCGCCTGGCCGTTGCGCACCTCGGGGGCCACGTAGCGCGTCGAGACGGCGTCGAGGAGCACCAGCGGCGTGAGCAGCCCGAGGCCCGCGAGGCGCACCGTGCCCCCGTCGAGGCGGATGATCTCCGGCGCGATGGCCCCGTGGGACACGAAGCCGTGCGCGGGGTCGAGGGCCGTCGTGACGCCCTCCACGAACTCGAAGGCCTCCTGCGGCGAGTGCGGACGGCCCTCGGAGCGCCGCGCCGTGGCGATGTCGGCGAGCGACGAGTCGCCGAGGGGCTCGGTGGCGACGCAGAGCGATCCGTCGGCGAGCACCGACGTGCCGAAGGGGGCGATGAGTCCGGCGTGCTGCACCGCCGCCGACGCGCGCACGGACTTGCGCGTGGCCTCGACGTGGGCGTCGGGGAGCGCGCCCGCGGGTACGAGCCACAGGGCCACGAGGCGCTGGGTCTTCTGGTCCCGCGCGTGGTGCACGGAGAGAAGGCCCAGGGTGGTGGCCAGGCCCTCGACCTTGAAGCGGTTGCCGACCACGGTGCCCGGCGGCAGCCGCTCGCCCGGGTCTTCCGCGTCGCCCTCGGGCGCGTGCATCTCCATCGCAGCGCGGGACGCTACTTCATCTTCGCACGGCCCTGGAAGGGGCGCGGGCTACAGCACGTCGTTGAACGACATCGGGGCCGTGCCGGTGATGTAGATGGGCACGTCCGGTGACACCGGGTGCGTGTTGTCGAAGGGCGTGACGGCCGGGCCGCCGACGCTGCTGTCGTTGTGCACCAGCACGTATTGGTAGCCGGGACGCAGGTCGCGCACGGGCGTGGCGGTGGCGTCGGTGCCGAGCGGGGTCGCGTCGCGCCACGCGATGCCGATGGGCGAGATCGCGGCGCCGTGGTCGATGGTGCGGTCGAAGGTGCGGCTGCCGTCGGTATCGACGTAGACGATGATGCGGGCCAGGGCGACGGTGGCGGTGCCGATGCGCACGCGCTGGGCGTCGGCGGGGGGCGCCGCGAGCACCAGCGGAAACGACGCGAAGCGCCCGGCGACGGTGAGCGCCACACCGTTGGTCTCGACGAACGCACCGGGGCCGGCCAGGTCCCAGAACAGCGCGACGCGGAGGTTCGACACCGGCCCCGGCGGCGTGTCGGACATCGCGAGGCCCACCGCGGAGATCTGGTCGACGGTGACCGGGGTGTCGGCGCGGGTGAACGTGAAGCGCGTCGTGGCGAGCGCGTCGCCGAGGAGCGTGACGGTCCCGTCGGTGTTGCGCTGCAGGATCAACGACGTCGTGGCGCCCGTCGGGGTGAAGCGCCCGCCGGCCTCGTCGAGGAGCCCCGCGAGGCCGAAGCCGTTGGTCGAATACCCGCCCGCGTAAACATACGCGTGCTCGGAGATCAGCGTCGTCTCCGAGAGGGCCATGCGGTCGGCGCGCACCTCGAGGATGCCGTTGGCGCGCGCGGGCTGCGTCGTGCCGGTGTCGTCGACGAAGGGCGTGGTGACGTCGGTGAACGTGATGGTGCGGCCCGCGGAGCTCACGGCGTCGACGCGCGTGAGCCGCCAGCGACCGATGAGCGGGAACGTCGATGCGTCCGCGGGCACCGGCGCGTCGCCCACGGCGGGAACGTCGGCGAAGACCGGCACGTCGGGGCGGGCCGGGACGTCGAGCGGCGTCGGGACGTCCGTTGGGGCCGGGAGGTCGTTGGTGACGGGCGCGTCCGTCGCGGGCGGAGCGTCGACGGCGGGACCGGCGTCGGGGCCCGATGGAGCGTCGGCGGAGGGACCCGCGTCACCCGCGACGAGCGCGTCGCCCGAGGGCACCGCGGCGTCGGTGACGGCAGGCGCATCGGCGGCACCTCCCGCGTCGCCGGTCGCCGTGGTCAGCGTGATGGTGGACCCACAACCCAGCGCGAGGCACGGCAGCAGCACGGCGAGGACACGCATGGACTCGATGGTACACGGCCCGGTCGCGGGCGAGGCGAAGTGCAACAACGTAACTATGTCCCCGGGCGCATGGCGAGGAGGTCGTCGGCCTTGCGCGCGAGCAGCGGACCGAGCAGCGGGTGCTGGTACGCCCGCGGCGCGGTGATCGCGTAGAAGCTCTCGAAGAGCCCGGGCACGACGCAGTATTCGTGCAGCGCGCGGGTGCGCAGCTCGTCGCGCACCACCACCGACGGCACCAGCGCCATGGCCCCGGCGTCGCGGGCGAGGAGGCGCAGCGTGGCCATGTCGTCGACCTCGGCGAGCACCTGCACGCGCACCCCGAGCTGGGCGCACAGCGCGTCGAACTCCCCGCGGATCTCGCTCTCGGCGCCGGGGAGGATCATCGCCGCGTCGCGCATTCCATCGGGAAAGGAGAACGATCGACGGCGGCGGCGCCCCACGAGGCTCACGGCCTGCCGCGCGAGGCGTCGCGCGCGCCACGGCGACGACGCGTCGCGCGGGGGCGGACGGTTCGACAGCACCACGTCGAGGTCGTGGGCGCGCAGCCGGGGGAGCAGCTCGCCGAGGCCTCCGGTGTGCAGCCCGAGGCGCACCCCCGGCTGCCCCAGCAGCGGCGCCAGGAACGACTCCTGGAAGTTTCGCGACAGCGTCGCCACGGCCCCCACGCGCAGCACGTGCTCGTGCCGCCGCCCGTCGCGCAGCGTGGCCACGAGGTCGCTGCCCGTGGCGAAGATGGCGTCGGCGTAGCCCAGCGCGAGGCGGCCGGCTTCGGTGAGCTCCAGGCCGCGTCCGACGCGGGCGAAGAGGGCCTCGCCGAGCTGCTCCTCGAGCTGGCGGATCTGCGACGACAGCGCCGACTGCGCCACCCGCAGGCGCCGCGCCGTGCGCGTGAGGTTGCCGTCGTGGGCGACGGCCCAGAAGTCCTGCAGGTGGTGGAAGTTGAGCTGCACCGGGGCGCCTCCGATCGTTCGTTCCTGGAGAACGATGCTAGCGACATTCGGTGTTTTTCGCGAACGGACGGGACGGCTACGAAGGAGGGCATGGACACTCCGACGTGGGCCTCGGCTTCGGTGACGGCGGCGGCGCTGGGGCCGTCGGTGCTGTACGTGACCGGGGCCTTCACGGCGCGGCGTGGCGATGCGTTTCGCGGGGCGGTGCCGCTCGCGGGCGGAGCGCTGGCGCTGGCGCTGGCGGTGCTCGTCGGGCGGTGCCTGGGCGTCGCGCCGGTGGCGGCTGGGTGGCTGCGCCTCGACGCGGTGGGAGCGGCGATGCTCCCGCTGGTGACGCTGCTCGGGCTGGTGATCGTTCGCTTCTCGCGCACGGCGCTGGCGGGCGAGCCGGGGCTGCAGCGCTACGTCCGGTCGCTCTTCGCGGCGCTGGCGGCGGTGTCGGTGCTGGTCACGACGCGGCACCTCGGGGTCCTCGCGGCGGCGGGGACGGCCACGAGCCTGGCGCTGCACCCGCTGCTGACCTTCTACGCGGCGCGCACGGCGGCGCAGGTGGCAGCGCACAAGAAGTTCCTGGTGAGCCGGCTCGCCGACGCGTGCCTCGTGGGCGCCCTGCTCCTCGTGCGCGCCCACGTCGGCTCGCTGGACCTCGACGCCCTCGACGCGTGGTGCGCGGCGCACCCGTCGATGCCGACGGCGATGCATGTGGCGGCGGCGCTGCTCGTCGCGGGCGCGGCGCTGAAGTCGGCGCAGCTCCCGTTCCACGGGTGGCTGGCGCAGGTGATGGAGGCGCCGACGCCGGTTTCGGCGCTGCTCCACGCGGGGGTCGTGAACCTCGGCGGTCTGTTGTTGCTGCGCACGGCGCCGCTCGTCGCGCGCTCGCCGGGCGCGCAGGGCCTGCTGCTCGCGGTGTCGCTCGGCACGACGGTGGCGGCGGCGCTGGTGATGACCACGCGCGTCAGCGTGAAGGTCGCGCTCGCGTGGTCGACCTGCGCGCAGATGGGAATGATGCTGGTGCAGTGCGCCCTCGGCGCGTGGCACCTCGCGCTGCTGCACCTCGTGGCGCACTCGCTCTACAAGGCCCACGCGTTCCTCTCGGCGGGGCGCGCGGTGGACGACTGGTGGGTGCGGGCGCTGTCGGCGCGTCCGCGGCCGGTGCACCCTGCGCGCGTCGGAGCGGCGGCGCTGGCGACGCTGGCCGTGCTCGCCGCGGCGCTGCGTGCGACGGGATCGCACGACGTCTTCGCGGCCCCGCTGGCCGTGGTGCTCGCGCTGTCGCTGGCGCCGTCGCTCGCCCGGTCGCCGTCGCTGCCTTCGGTGCTGCGCGCGGCCGTCGTCACGGCGCTCTACCTCGCGGGTCATGCGGCGGCGCGGAAGCTGGTCTCGCTGCCCGTGGGAGACGCCGCGGGCGCGCGGTCCATCGTCGTGGCGGGTGCGCTCGGGCTGCTCTTCGCGGCGCAGACGTGGCTCCAATGGCGTCCTGCGGGGGCGCTCGCGGCGGTGCTGCACGGCCCGCTGTTCGCGGGGCTGCACCTCGACGAGCTCTTCACGCGCTGGACCTTCTGGTGCTGGCCGCTGCGCCTGCCGAAGCGCTCGGCGGTGGGCGGCGGCGCGGCGCTCGTCGGCGCGCAGGAGGCGTGACGTGAGCGACCTCGACGCGGTGCTCGCGCGCGTCTTCGACCGCATCGCGCCGGTGTGGCCCCTGGACCGCTTCGTGGCCGTGAACCCGCTCTGGGGCTGGATCGACGGCACGCCGACCGAGGCTGCGGCGCGGCTCGCGGCGCTGTCGGGCGCGCGCCTCGCGATGCCCCGCGACTGGTACCTCGCGGAGCGCGACGCAGGGCGCCTCGACGACGCCTCGCTGGCCGCGGCCCTCGACGAGGAGGGCGTCGACGACACGCCGGCGCGGCTCGTGGCGAGGCTGCGCAGCGACGAAAACATCCCCGCACGGCGGCAGCAGGTGATGGACCTCGCCGACGCGACGCGCGACCTCGTGCGCTCGCCGTCGTGGCGCGACTTCGTCACGAACTCGCTGAGCCAGTGCTGCGCCGCGTACTTCGACGAGGGTCAGGCGCAGCTCGGTCCATCGCGCGAGGGCGGGCTGTGGGGGACGTGGCGGCGGTACGCGTGCGCCGACCGGTCGCCGTCGCTGCTGCTCGGACTCGGCGAGGCGCGGTCGCTCGCGGCGGCGCTGCCCGAGGACCCGCACGAGCTGTTGCAGCGCGCCCTCACGGACCTCGACGTTCCGACGGCGGAGCGCGAGGCCTACCTCACGAGCCTGCTGCTCGACGTGAACGGGTGGGCGTCGTGGTGCGCGCAGCTTCGTTGGCGGGCGCGAAGCGCGGGCGGCGACGACATGCCGATGCGCGACCTGCTGGCGATGCGCCTCGCCTGGGAGTGGATGCTCTTCCGCGCGGGCGGACCTTCGTTGGCGGGGCGCTGGCTGCTCGCCATGGCTGCGTGGCCTGCGGCCGACGCGGCGGCGCGGGAGGCCGGCGTCGACGTGTGGCGCGCGCACCGGGCCGTCGAGATCGGGTTCCAGCGACCGCTGGCCGCGGAGCTCGCGCGGAGCCTCGCCGCCCCTCCCGCGCACGCCGCCTCGGTGCAGGCCGCGTTCTGCATGGACGTCCGCTCCGAGCGCCTGCGTCGCGCCCTCGAGGCGCAGTCGCCGCAGGTGCAGACGCTGGGCACGGCGGGCTTCTTCGGCCTCCCGGTGGAGTACGCGCAGGCCGGCGGGGGCGCGGCGGTCCCGCATCTTCCGGCGCTGTTGGAGCCCGTGTGGCGCGTCACCGACGCGGGCCTCGGCGCGTCGACCGCGGAGCGACGCTCGAAGCGGCTGGGCATCGCCGAGGCGTGGCGGGGCTTTCGCGTGGGCGCGCTCTCGGGCTTCGCCTTCGTCGAGACCCTCGGCGTGGGAGCGCTCGGCGGCCTCGTGGCCGAGACCCTGGGCATCGCGCGTGCCTCGTCCCCCGACGACGCGGAGCTCGGCGCGACGGCGCGACGATCGCGGGCTCCGTCGATCACGTCGGCGGCGGGGGGCGGTGCGGCGCCCGACGACGCCACGCGCGCCGACCTCGCGGCGTCGGTGCTGCGCGGCATGGCCCTGACCCGGGGCTTCGCGCGCACGGTGCTCCTGGTCGGCCACGGCAGCACGTCGCGGAACAACCCGCACGCGGCGTCGCTCGACTGCGGGGCGTGCGGCGGGCACGGCGGCGAGGTCAACGCGCGGGTGGCGGCGGCGCTGCTCGAGGATCCGGCGGTGCGCGCGGGGCTCGCGGTACGCGGCATCGAGGTGCCCGTGGACACGCGCTTCATCGCCGCGCTGCACGACACGACCACCGACGACGTCACGCTCTTCACCGACGACGTGCCGCCGTCCCACGCGGGCGACGTCGAGGCGCTGCGGCGCTGGCTGGCGGGCGCGTCGACGCGGTGCCGCGGCGAGCGCGCGGGGGCGCTGGGGCTCGGCTCCATGGACCGGGCGCACCTCGACGACGCGCTCCGCGCGCGGGCCCACGACTGGTCCCAGCCGCGGCCCGAGTGGGGTCTCGCGAACAACGCCGCGCTGGTCATCGCGCCGCGGGAGCGCACCCGTCACCTCGACCTCGCCGGGCGGTGTTTTCTTCACGAGTACCGCGCCGCCGACGACGCCGAAGGGAGCACGCTGGGGCAGCTCCTCGCGGGACCGCTGGTGGTCGCGCACTGGATCAACCTCCAGTACCTCGCGTCGACGACGGACCCGCTGCGCTACGGCAGCGGCAACAAGCTCCTGCACAACGTCGTGGGCGGGCACCTCGGGGTCTTCGAGGGCAACGGCGGCGACCTGCGCATCGGCCTCCCGTGGCAGTCGGTGCACGACGGCGCCCGCTTCATGCACGCGCCGCTGCGGCTGTCGGTCTTCGTCGAGGCCTCGCGCGACGCCCTCGACGCGGCGCTCGCGGCGAACGCGACGGTGCGGCGCCTCGTGGAGCACCGCTGGCTCGACCTGCTTCAGCTCGACGCCGCCACGCGCACGGTGCACGCCCGCCGCGCCGACGGCTGGCACCGCGTCGCCGCGGCGTGAAGCGCGAGATCAGGCCGCGCGCGGACCGAAGAGCGGCTCGGCGAGGCCCACCGGGCGCAGCACCGTGTCGAACCACCAGATGGCCCCGACGAGCAGGTTGCGCTTGTCTCCGAGGAACTTCGGGGGGTTGCCCTTGGAGAGGTGGCCGATGCCCTGCAGCGTCCACCCCACGGTGAACATGCCGAGGCCGATGGGGGGAATGATCATCGCCGGCAGCGACGCCATGATCATCGGGATGCCCACGAGGTGCGTGGCCTCGCAGATCGTGTCGTCGTGGTAGTCCCGGTAGTCGGCCAGGAGCTTCTGCCACTCGTCGTTGAGCAGGGGCATCGGGGTTGTCCTCAGGTGGTGGTGCCGGAGCCGCTGCTGCCGCTGCTTCCGGACGAGGGTGCGGCCGGCGCGGCGGGGGCCGCGGGGGCTGCGGGGGCGCTGCTCTCGGTCTTCGACGTCGCCGGCGCGGGCACCTCGCCGACCTTCGACGAGGTCTTCTCGGGGTCGCTGCCCTTCTTGTTCGATCCGCCGCTGTAGAGGTCCGCGTACCACCCGGAGCCCTTCAAGATGAAGTTCGCCGAGTTGATGAGCCGCTTCACGGCCTCGACCCCGCACGACGGGCACACCCGCGTCGGGTCGTCGGACATCCGCTGGACCTGCTCGAAGGCGTGCCCGCAGGCCTGACACTGATAGGAGTACGTGGGCATTGCGCCCGCACGGGTAATCCCGCCGGGCGCGAGCGTCAACCGTTCTGCCGTCGCGCCTTCGCCGCCGCGAGGGCCGCCTCGAGCTCGGCCTCTTCGCTGGCCTCGGTGGCGGCCTCTTCGGTCTCGGCGCTGACCCGCACGTTCGTGCTGCCCGCGGCCTGCGCCGGAGCCGTCGCCGCGGCGCCCACGCCCATCTTGCGCTTGAGCTCGTCGAGGGCCATGTCGGCGCCGCGCGTCGTCTCGAGGTCCTTGAAGCGCTGCTGCAGGGCGTCGCCAGAGTACTGCTCGGCGACCTCGGTCTGCGCGTCGGCCTCGGCCTCCATCTGCACGATCTTCTCTTCCATGCGGTTGAAGGTGTCGAACGCGCTGTCGTTCGAGAGCCCCTGCATGGTCTCGTGGATGGCCTTCTGCGCCTCGGCGCGCTTCTTCCGCGCGACGAGCACGTTCTTCTTGCGCTTGGCCTCCTCGATCTTGTTGTTGAGGGTCTTCAGCGCGGTCTTGAGCTGCTCGACGGCGGTCTTCTGCTTCTGCCACTGGCGCTCGAACTCCGCCGAGAGCCCCTCGTGCTCCCGCTGGCGCAGCAGGGCCTCCTTGGCGAGGCCGTCGTCGCCGGCGCGCACGGCCATCATCGCCTTGCGCTCCCACTCCTCGGCGGTGGCCTTCTCGGTCTCGAACTGCTTGCCCAGGCGCTTCTCGTCCGCGATGGACAGCGCCACCTGCTTCTTCGCCTCCCCGAGCTGCGTGTTCATCTCCAGGATGACCTGGTTGAGCATCTTCTCGGGGTCCTCGCTCTTGGAGATGAGGTCGTTGAGGTTGCTCTTGATCAGCGAGGCGAGTCTTCCGAAGATTCCCATGCGCGCTCCCGTGTCTTGCCGGTGTCTGCGAACGCCGCGTGCGTCAGTTGCCGCGCAGGCGCGCGACGTGCTGCGAGGCCGCGATGCCCAGGTCGTCGACGACGGCCTGCAGCTCGTTGGCGTCGAGGTTGTCGAGCGGCAGCGCCGCCGTGAGGTAGATGCCGTCGTTCTGCAGGCAGAACGCCGAGTGCAGCAGCCCCGAGCCGTTGAGCCGCAGCAGCTGCTCGAAGAGGTCCTCGCGCCCCGCCGATCCCGGGTGCGGCACGTCGAGCACCCGCATGCGGAACACCACCACCGGCGACTCGACCTTGATCGCGAGGTTGTGCAGCCCCGAGGCGTCGTCGGTCACGACGAAGAGCCCGTCGCCGAGGCCCTGGTACGGGATCCCGAATTCCTTGAGGTACGCCTCGACATCCTGCTCGGTTCGCATCGTGGCCGGGGATCGTATGCGATCCCCCCGGGGCGCGCCAACGTTCGAGCGCGCAGTATCGTGGACCGATGCTTCGGTTCCTCCTCGAGAACAAGCGGTGGTGGGCGGTGCCGCTGGCGCTCTCGCTGGCGCTCTTCATCGCGCTGGCGCTGCTGAGCCCGGCGCCGGCGTCGCTGCCGTTCCGCTACTGACGTTCGCGAGGAAGCGGGCGATGGCCTCGGCGGCCATGCGGTGCGCGCGGGGGTTGGGGTGCTCGTTGGCGGGGCTCACGCGCAGCGCCTCGTCGCCGTGGCCGCGGAACACCTCGAGCAGGTCGACGAGCGCGATGCCGTGGGCGCGTGCGAAGGCGCCGAGGTGGGCGTGCAGGGCGTCGAGGGGGTAGGCGTCGAGGTCGTAGAGCCACGGAAAGAACGCGACGACGAAGCGCGCCCCGCGGGCCTCGGCGAAGTCGCGCAGGGCCACGATCTCGGCGCCGGCGGGGGCGAACTCCGCGGGCATGCCGGCGAGCACCGAGGCGCGGTACCAGGCGATGGTTCGTTCGCGCGCGCGGCGCAGCCTCCAGCGGGCTGCGAGGTGCCCCACGAGGTACGAGTGCCGCGCGGCCCAGGACCGCTCCACCCCGGGCTCGTAGATGTCGCGCAGGGCGTAGGCGGGGTTCGTGCGGGTGAAGTCGTTGAGGTACGCCACGAGCACGAGCACGTCGGGCTGCAGCGCGGGCTGCAAAGCGCGGTAGCGGGCGGCCTCCTGGGCGGTGCCGTTGTCGCAGACGCCCAGGTTGAAGACGCGCACCGGAGCGCCCCCGCGATGGGCGGCGAGGGCCGTCTCGAGCTGCGCGGGAAGGGCCTCGTCGCGCTCCACGGACTCGCCGTAGACGAACGAATCACCCAGCACGGCGACGCGGAGCTCCCCGGGGCGGCGCGGGGGCACGGCGTCCCAGTCCTCGCGCAGGCCGAGGGCGTTGACGCGGTTCGTCACGCGCAGCCGGTCGTCGTCGGCGAGCCCCGGGACCGCCGGCGGCGCTGCGCCCACCGCCCGCAGCCCGAGCTCGACGAGCGCGAGCCCGAGCACCGTCGCGGCCAGCGCGAGCCGTGCGCGCTGCGCCAGCGTGGCCGTGGGGCGGGGGCGTTCGACGGCGGGCATCGCCGGCAGCGTACCCGACCGGGGACACAGTTACGTTGTTGCATCCAGCGTGTGCCTGCCCGGGCGGGGAGGGGGCGTGAATGCAACAACGTAACTGTGTCCCCACGGCGGCCGCCGGGGCGTGAATGCAACAACGTAACTGTGTCCCCGTCGAAGCTGTCCCCGACAAACCACAGTGGTGTCACGGGGTCGGTGCTCGGCTGGGCGAAGGTGCGTTCGTACGGAGGCGCACCGATGCTCGCTGCGATCGAAACGACGTCCCTGGAGATCGCCAACGACAACGCC
>CAIMWA010000461.1 GCA_903845045.1 uncultured delta proteobacterium
TGCCGCCCTCGCCGAACACAACGCTCGGACGGTACCCCCACCACAACCCCTCCGTCACGCCGACGGGCCGTCGCGCGACCTCGTCATGCGCGGCAGCTCCGTAGGGACCCCGAGGTGCTCGAGGATCTTGACGATGGCCGTCCGGTCCTCGATCGCGGCGATCATGCGCATGCGTCCGTCACATCCAGGGCAACGCAGTACGTCGAGGTCCCACACACGCCGGAGCAGCGTCGCCCAGTCGATGCGGTGCGACGACGGCTTCGCGGGCCCGGCCTTCAGCGCTCACCAGAAAAGCCCCAGGTCTGCTCGCGAGAATCAGTCCGGGCGCAGATGTTCAGCCCTCGGGGTTGCCGACGCCGTGACGGCTGCGACGACGATGCGTGTCGCACAAGCGCCCGTGCTCGATCTGCCGTCGGTGGTTCACGCCCAACCCTCACGTCGGGCGGCGACAGAAGACGTGCGCGTCGCCGGACTGTCAGCGTGAGCGCCACCGGCGCTCGTGCGCGGCGTGGCACCGGGACAACGGCGACCTCGCGCGCGACGGCCGTCTGCGCGATCGCCTGACCCGTCCGCGACCGCCGCCGCCAGCGCCGCACAGCGATCCGACGTGCGCCGTGGACTGGACCGAGGCGGCGCGTCTCACCGGCGCCGAGACGGCCGTCCTGGTGCGCCTGGTGCTCGAAGTCCTCGTCGGCTGGGCGCGAGACGAGTCACGGGGACAACGTGCGGAAAACACGACGGAATCCGGCGGAGTTCGCCCGGACGGGTCTCGAGACGAGTCGTGGCCCCATCCCGCTGGAATCACTGAGCAATTCGCCAGAGTTCGCCGGGACGGCTCCTGAGACGAGCGGGACCCTCGGCGGGGGCGCCCGTAGGGTCCCCGGCGATGGAAATCGAGCTCCACCAGATCGAGCTTCGGTACGCGGCGCTGCGGGTCCGTAGCGCCCAACGCGAGGCACGACTGCTCGCCTCGCTCGCCTCGGCTGTTACCGCCCACGCAGAAGCGCTGTTTTTTGACGGGTCCCGACGGCGGGCGGCGGAGCTCGCGGGGTCGCGGCGGGTGGGCCTGACCTCGAGGGTCGCGTCAGGCGGTCTTCCGCTTCCGCTTCTGCTTCCGGGCCTCGGCCTCGCGCCGGCGGTAGCTGTCGCCCTCGATGGCGATGACGTCGGCGTGGTGGATCACGCGGTCGATGAGCGCGACGGTGCACGACGCGTTGGGGAAGATGGTCTGCCAGTCGGCGAACGCGAGGTTCGTGGTGAGCACGACGGGACGCTTCTCGTGTCGTTCGCTGACGACCTGGAAGAAGAGGTCCGCGGCCCTGGCGTCATCGGAGAGGTAGCCGACCTCGTCGCAACAGAGCAGCCCCACGTGGGTGTACTTTCGCAGGCGCTGCTGGATGAGGTGCGGCGATGCCTGCACGCCGCCGAGATCGACGAGCATCTTCGCCGCGGTGGTGAAGAGCACCGAGTGGCCGGCGAGGATGGCCGCGTGGGCGATGTTCTGCGCGATCATCGTCTTGCCGAGGCCCTGCGCCGCGACGAGCACGACGTTGCGAGGCTCGGAGAGGAAGTCGAGTCGCAACGCGGACTCGACGAGCTCGCGGTCGATGGCCTTGGGCCAGTTCCAGTCGAAGTCCGCGAGGGGCTTGAAGCGACCGAGCTGGGCACGCGCGGTGCGGCGGTCGAGGCTGCGACGCGCGCGGTCCTTCAGCTCCGTCGTCACCAGGTGTTCGATGATCTGCGTGGGCGCCATGCGCTGTCGCGTGGCGAAGTCGATCACGTCGCTCAGGTTCGCCGCGACGTAGTGGAGCCCGAGGCTCCGCAGGTCGTTGACGGTGTCACTCATCGCCGTCCTCCTTGCCGTCGGGACGCGTCGCTCCGCGCTCGGCGAGGGCGTCGTACGGCGCGAGCGCGTGCGGCGTGACCGAGAGCCCTCGAAGCTGTGGCCGGTCGCCAAACGGGATCACCATCCGCGGCGGCGCCTCGGTGGTCCGGGCCCGCTGCGCGAGGACGTGCTCGACGCTCTCGGTGGAGACCGATCCTCGCGTGATCACCTCCGCGAGCGCGTGTTCGAGGTCCTTCGCGCCGTACACGTCGAGGATCTGTCCGAGGCGCACCGCGGGCCGCGCCAGCGGCTGTCCGCGCGCGGCGAGCGTGTCGAAGAAGGTCTCCGCCGAGGGACACGCCACGCGGAGCCGGTCACGCCCTCGCAGCTCGCGGGCGCCGCGCTTCGCGACGGCGAGGACGCGCAGGTGTTCGGGGTCCTCGACGGTCGCGCGGTGGTCGAAGCTGCGCGGGTGGCGTGCGACCTCCACGGCGCCGTCGAGCACGCGCACCGTCGTCTGCGATGCCGCGAGCGTGAGGGGCTTCTGCGCGAGGGTGTGCGGGATCGAGTAGTCGTTGCGGTCGAAGCGCACGTACGGCGTCTTGCCCGACGCCACGGCGTGCACGGCGTCCGTCGGAAACGGGTGCTCCGGCAGCGGCAGCAGGCGCGCTCGCTCGGCCGCGCGGGCGTCGCGGACGAGCGTTCCGGCGGGGTCGCCGGGGACCTTGCGTGCATCGGCGACGCGCGCGATCCAGTCCTCGAGCTGAGCGTTGAGGTGATCGAGGTCGCGATAGGAACGCGCGGCGAAGAAGCTGTCGCGGAGGTACCGGATGGTCCGCTCGACCTTGCCCTTCTCGTTGCCCCGGTAGGGCGCACAGGGGCGCGGCTCGGTGTGGTAGTGGCCGGCGAGCTCGAGGATCCGCGGGTGGAAGCGGACGTGGTCGCCGACGCGCTCGACGACGACGCTCTTCAGGTTGTCGTAGAGGATCTTGCGCGGCGCGCCGCCCA
>CAIMWA010000462.1 GCA_903845045.1 uncultured delta proteobacterium
CTCCATCGCCTGCTCGAGCTCCGCGAACGATGCTCCCGGACCGGCGAGGTCCCGCGCGAGGCCCGACATCAGCTCGTACGCCTCTGCGAGCAACTCTTCGGGCTTTCGCGCAGGCGGAACGTCCCCGGGATTTCCCATCCGCGACGACTATCACGACAGAGCTCTGTGGGCGATCCCGGCCCCGCAACGCCATCAAGGGCCTCACCCGCGAAGGACCCATGATCAGCAATAGATTTCAATCACGTGGTGCGTTGGCGATCGGCTGCGCAACCCTCCTCGCGCTCGCAGGCTGCGACTCCAGCCCCGTGGTCGGCAGCCTGGACGCCACCCTGGACGCCACCCACGACGCCACGTCCGCGCCGGACGTGCAGGCGCCGACGGATGTCCCGCTGGTGTGCGCCGCCGGTCAGATCGTGTGCGGCGGCACGTGCGTCTACGCGGCGACGGACAACGCCCACTGCGGCGCGTGCGGGACCGTGTGCGCTGCCGGGAGCACCTGCGTCGCCGGGACGTGCTCGTCATTCTGCGGCGCGGGCACCCACCTCTGCGGCACCGCGTGCGTCGCGGACACCCTGGTCAGCTCCTGCGGGACGTCGTGTACGCCTTGCGCCGCGCCGACCGGCGGCACCGCCACCTGCACCGCGGGCGTGTGCGGCACGGCCTGCCCGGCGGGCCAGAACAACGTCGGCGGGGTCTGCCGACCCTTCACGGGGTGTCACGCGCTGGTGACGTGCATCAATGCGTGCACGACGCCGGCCTGCATCACCGCGTGCCGAGGCAACACGACCGCGATGGGGCTCACGCTGTACGACGCCACGGTGAGCTGCGCACTCACCGTGTGCACCGACGCCAGCGACGCAGGCGTCGCGTACTGCTCGGGCCCGACGGACACCTCGGCGAACTGCACCACCTGCCTTGCCGAGTCGCGCCGCGGTGGGGCTTCGGGGGCGTGCGCGGACCCGAGGTTTCCTTCCTGCGGCACCTGCTCGACCGCCTACGACGCCTGCCTCGCCAACCCCTGACGACGCCGCGCCGCGCGGCTCGAAGGGTCGAAGCGGCGCGCTTCATCGTCGGCCGATCGTGCCGACGCAACCTCTGCGTGTCGTGAGTCTCCCGCTGCCTCCCGCCTGAGTCCGCACCGCCGGGCATTCGCCCCGGGAGGACCGCGCCCGCCCACCGCCTTCGATCGCGTTCGTGGCCCCGTGGCGCACCCTGCTTCGCTACCGATGTAGCTCCCGCGCCCGAAGGCTCAGCCCGCTGGCGACGGAGGTGAGCTCGTCGCCCGCGCGCAGCCGATCCTCGCCGAAGCGATCGAGGAAGATCTTGCGCACCGCGGGCACCATGGACGTGCCGCCGGTGAGGAACACCCGGTCGATCTCCGCGGCCTTCACGCCGGTGCGGGCGAGCAGCCGGTCGATGCAACCTCGGAGCAGCTCGAGGTCGCCGTGGATCCACCGGTCGAAGTCCTCGCGCGCGACGGGGACGTCGATGTCGACGGGGTCGTCGACGAAGCGCAGGTCGACGCGGTCCTCGCGCGAGAGCCGCACCTTGGTGCCTTCGACGGCGCGGTGCAGGTCGAAGCCGAGGTCGTCGTCGACGAGATGCAGCAGGCTCGCCATGGCCCGCGGATCGGGGCTCTGGTCGCGCACCTCCTTCAGGAACCGCACGGTCTCGCGGCTGCGCAGGAACGACAGGTGGTGCCAGCGCCGCACGCGCTCGTAGAGCCACCCCGGCACCGGGATCTCCTTGCCGTCGAGGTACGAGCGGTACGTCGTTCCCTTGCCGAGCCGCGGCGACACCACGGCGTCGACGATCTGTCCGTCGAAGACGTCGCCCGCGAGCCCGACGCCCTCGGTGCCGAGGATGCGCTGCGCCGACGCGTCGCGCCGCGCGCCGGGGCCCACGCGCACGAGGCAGAAGTCGCTGGTGCCGCCGCCGAAATCGCCGATGAGCACGAGCTCGTCGTGGTCGAGGCGGGACTCGTAGAAGTACGCGGCGCCGACGGGCTCGTACTCGAAGGTGACGTCCTCGATGCCCGCGAGGGCGAGCGCGGACCGCAGGCGGTCCAGGGCGCGCTGCTCGTCGGCCGGCGTGTCGGCGTTCGTGAACTTCACCGGCCGGCCCACCACGAGGCCGCGCACCACCGACGCCGGGTCGCCCAGGGCGTCGCCGCACTGCGCGCGAATGCCGCGGAGAATCAGGGCGATGAGCTCTTCGAGGGTGTACGTGCGCCCGAAGACCGTGGTCGACCGGAGCAGGTCCGTCGCGAGATACGACTTGAGCGACTGGATGAGCCGGCCCGGCGTCTGCGCGTCGCGGTAGTGCTCGAGCGCCTGCGGTCCGGCGAAGGCGCGCACGCCGGCGCGGGGATCGAGCTCCGAGGGGTCGAAGAAGAGCACCGAGCGGAACGTGCTGCTGGGACCTTCGCGGGTGGCGAAGCGCACGAGGTCCGAGCCGCCGCCGGGGCTGGCGAGCGCGAGGGCGCTGTTGGTGGTTCCGAAATCGAGGCCGATGAAGCGCTCCATGAACCGATCGCCTTCGTCGTGGGGGGTGTGCTCCGGGGGCGGCGCTCGCGTCGCGTCGCGCGTGCGTCGGTGCCGCCGCCGGGAGGGGGCGCGGTGGGTAGCAAAGCTCCGTCGGCGGGGCAAGGGGCGCGGAGGGACGGGGGTAGGAAAGTAGGTTGCGTGACCACTCGGAACGTTCCGCGCCCCGAGGCGCGCGATGCAGCGGCGACCTCCGGCAATGCTCCCCGATCGATGGAGGTCGGAGGTAGACTCCTACCTTCCTACCCCCGTCCCGTTGACGAAGGAGACGACCATGTCGACATTGACGCCGCTGCAGCAATTCCAGAGGGATGGATTCTATGTCGCCCGCGCCTTGCTGGACGCCGCGGACGTCGTTGCCGTGCGCGACGCGCTGCGACGGACTTTTCGCGATCAACTGAAGCAGGCAGGCGCGGCTACGGCCAGCGAAGACATCTTCACCCTCATGCTTGCGCTGCACGACGAGGACATCGTCCGATACCGCAAGGTCGTTGGCGCGCTATGGCACAAGATTGAGGTGTACAACGTCTTGCACTCGCCCAGGATACAGCGCGTCCTGACCGAGGATTTCGGGTGGGACTCGCTGTTCGTGCCCGGCGGGCAGGTCGTGCACGTCATGGCCGATGAACTGAAGATTCCAGACGGCTATTTCGGACTCGTGCCGCATCAGGACTATCCGTCGGTACAGGGAAGTCTGGACGGCGTGGTGGTTTGGATGCCGCTGGTAGACGTCGACCGCGACAACTATCCGTTGGAGGTCATCCCCGGCAGTCATCTCTTCGGTGGCATCTTGCCCTCCATCGAGAACAGCGACTCTACCTGGGAGGTGACGGACCCGCGCTGCCGCGACGAAGACTATGTTCCGGCCGAGGTCACGGTGGGCGATGTCATCTTCATGTCCGGGTTCACGGTGCACCGAAGTTCGAAGAAGGGTACGAGGGGGCGGCTGAGGCTGGCGATGTCGACGCGCTTCGACAACGCGCGCGAGCCCACGTTCGTCGAGCGGTGCTATCCGAGCGCCTACACGCGGTCGGTGCATCGGGAACAGTACTTCGGAGATTTCCCGAGCGCCGTGCAGGTCAGCAACGCGATCCTCGGGAAATAGGTCGTCGTTCCACGGCAAGCCGCGCTTCGTTGCCGTGAATCGCTGGACCCGACGACAAGACCGCGAGCGAGCGGGTCGGGTTACGGCCGTCGCGCCGGCGGCGGCGGAGCGAGCTCGGCGTGCACCCGCATGCCCTCGACGAGGCGATCGCTCGGCGTCACCACCACCTCGTCGCCCTCGCTCAGCCCGATCGCCACGGTCACCCGATCGCCCTGGTCGCTGTCGACCTGCACCGGCCGCCAATGAATCGCGCCACCCGACACCACGGCCATCCGCGTGCCGTCGGCGTTGTTCACCAGCGACGTCGCCGGCACGCTCAGCGGCGACACCGAGCGCTCGAGAAGCAGCGTGAGCTGCGTGTACATCCCCGCGATGAGCGCTCCGTCGGCGTTGGGCACGCGAACCTCGGTGAGCAGCGTGCGCGTCGCCGTGTCGAGCTCGTGCGCCGTGCGCGTGATGGTCCCTTGAAACACCCGCGTGGGAAGCTCGCGGAGGCGCAGCGTCGCCGGCGCGCCCACCCGCACCGCCGCCGCGTAGAGCTGC
The DNA here is from genome assembly GCA_903845045.1 of uncultured delta proteobacterium. Lineage (GTDB taxonomy): Bacteria > Myxococcota_A > Polyangia > Polyangiales > SCUS01. The sequence goes on from CAIMWA010000462.1 coordinate 4,192, forward strand.
GGGACGTTCACCATCACGCGCACCACGTCGGTCTTCGACACTCGAAAGAGCGCCTGCCCCGCCGTCGACCCCGCGGTCACGAGCTGCCCGACCTCCACCGTGCGCGCGGTGATGGAGCCCGCGAAGGGCGCGCGCACGGTGTCGAAGGCCAGCAGGTCCTGGAGCCGTCGCACGTTGGCCTCGGCGTTCGCGAGCGCGGCCTGCGCGGCCGCCACGTTGGCCTCGGACACGTCGGCCTGCGCGCGGCGCTGCGCGGTGTCCTGCTGCGAGACCACGCCGGTCGTCACCAGCGATGCGTAGCGGGCCGACTCGACGTGCGCGAGCTCGCGCTGCGTGCGCGCCTGCTGCACCCCCGCGCGCGCCTGGAGCACGCCCGCCTGCGCCTGCCGCAGCTCCTGCCGCACCTCGGGGCTGTCGATGGTGGCGAGCACCTGGCCCTCGGTCACGGCGTCGCCGAGGTCCACCCGGTACGCGCTCACGTAGCCGCTGGTGCGCGGGTAGATCAGCGTCTCCTGCACGGGCTGGATGGACGCCGACAGCGTCACGCCGTTGGAGCCCGCCGTCGCGCGGGTGGGGTGCGACACGATCACGCGACCCTCCGCGGCCTCGGCCCGAGCGTGGTCCTCGCGCGCCGTCGCCCGCGCCTTGAGCCGAGGCACGACGCCGACCACCACGAGCACGCCGACCACCGTCGCAGCGAGCAGCGCGGTGAGCACGAGGCCGCCCGCGGAGGGACGATGGGGGGCGGGGTCGAAGCTCGCGTCGCCTCCGTGGGCGTCGTCGTCGTGGCTCATGAGGCGGCCTCCAGCTCTGCGTTCGGGGGCTTCGGGGGCTTGCGCCGCAGCGCGCTGTAGACCACCGGCACGAAGAACAACGTGGCGAGCGTCGCGAGGCACAGGCCGCCGATGACGGCGCGGCCCAGCGGGGCGTTCTGCTCGCCGCCCTCGCCCAGCCCGAGCGACATCGGGAGCATGCCGAGGATCATCGCGAGCGCCGTCATCATCACCGGCCGCAGCCGCGTGATGCCCGCGAGGAACGCCGCCCGCCGCGCGTCGGCGCCGTCGGCCCGCTGGTCGTTGGCGAAGGTCACCATCAAGATGCTGTTCGACGTCGCGACGCCGATGCTCATGATCGCGCCCATGAGCGCGGGCACCGACACCGTGGTGTGCGACGCGAAGAGCATCCAGCAGATGCCCGCGAGGGCGCCCGGCAGCGCCGCGAGGATGATCAGCGCGTCGAGCCACGACTGGAAGTTCACGACCAGCAGCAGGTAGACCAGCGCGATGGCGAACAAGATGCCGAAGGCGAGGCCGCGGAAGCTCGTGGCCATGCTGTCGACCTGACCGCGCACGGTGATGGCGGTGCCGCGCGGGAGGTGCCGTCGCTCGCGCGCGAGGATGCGATCGACGGCGTCGGCGACGGAGCCGAGGTCCGTGCCCTGCACGCTCGCGAGCACGTCGAAGGTGGGTGCGGCGTTGTAGTGCGTGATGTTCACCGGCTGCACGTCGCGGGCGAGCGTCGCGAGGTTGCCGAGGGTCTGCGTGCCCGAGGGCGACGCGCCGGCGGGACCCACCACCGGCGTGTTGCGCAGGGCGTCGAGGGAGTCGACGCGGTACTGCGGCGTCTGCACGGCGACGAGGTACTGCGTGCCGCGGCGGGGGTCGAGCCAGTAGCTCGGGGCGACCTGTCCCGAGGAGCTGAGGGAGACGAGCACGCTGTTGGCGACGTCGCGCTCGGTGAGCCCCTGCTGGCTGGCCTCGACGCGGTCGACGTCGACGCGCAGCGACGGCGCGCCGAGCACCTGCTGAAGGTGCACGTCGACGGCGCCGGGCACGCGCGCGAGCTCGTCGCGGATGCTCCGCGCGAGGCGGAGGTTGTCCGCGCGGCGGTCCGGCGTGCCGGTGATCTGGATGTCGATGGGCGCCGAGAGCCCGAAGTTGAGCACCTGCGTGGTGATGTCCGGCGCGAGGAAGAAGAACTCGTAGGACGGGAACCGCAGCGCGAGCCGCTCGCGGAGGGTCTTCACGTAGCCCGACGTCGCGCCGTGGTGCTCGGGGTCCAGCGCGATCATGATCTCGCCGTCGGCGGCGGAGATCATCGACGGGTCGCCGAGCGCGAGGTTGATGCCGCTGTTGGGGATGCCGACGTTGTCGATGAGCGTGCGGATCTCGTGCGGCGGGATGACCTGGCGGATCTCGTCCTCGACGGCGGTGAACTGGCGCGCGCTCTCTTCGAGGCGCATGCCCGCGGGGCAGCGCACGTGCATGCGGATCTGCCCCGCGTCGACGGCCGGGAAGAAGTCGCGCCCGAGGTGCGGATAGAGCGCGAGGCACGTGGCGACGACGAAGGCGCCGAAGACGCCGGTGACCCTCCCGCGATGATCGAGCGCCCAGTCGAGGTAGCCCCCGTAGACGCGCCGAAGCCGCTCGAAGAGCGCGTTGAAGCGCAGGTGCATGCGCCAGGCGATGTCCTCGCGGCGGTTGCTGCGGTCGCCGGTGTAGCGGTGCAGCTCGGCCCCGAGCAGGTGCTGCATCATCGTGGGCACCAGCGTTCGCGAGAGCAGGTACGAGGTCATCATCGCGAACACCACCGCCATGGCGAGCGGGGTGAAGAGCGAGCGCGCCGCGCCGGTGATGAACACCACCGGCACGAAGACGATGCAGATCGACAGCGTGGCCACGAAGGCGGGCGTGGCGATCTGCTGCGCGCCGTCGAGGATCGCGCGCACCAGCGGCTTTCGCATGGCGATGTTGCGGTGGACGTTCTCGATCTCGACGGTGGCGTCGTCGACGAGGATGCCCACGGCGAGGGAGAGGCCGCCGAGGGTCATGAGGTTCAGCGTCTGGCCGAGCGCGGCCAGCACGATGATCGACACGAGGATCGACAGCGGGATGGACACCACCACGATGAGGGTGCTGCGCCAGCTCCCTAGAAACAGCAGGATCATGAACGCCGTGAGGCCCGCCGCGGTGGCGCCCTCCTTGAGCACGCCGTCGACGGAGGCGCGCACGAAGAGCGACTGATCGAAGAGCAGGTCGAGGTGGTACTCCGACGGCAGCGTGGGGAGGATGCTCGGCAGGCCCGCGCGGATGCGTCGCACGACGTCGAGCGTCGAGGCCCCGCCGGACTTCAGGATGCTGAGCAGCACGCCCGCGCGGCCGTTGTTGCGCACGAGGTTCGTCTGCGGCGAGAAGCCGTCGCGCACCTGGGCGACGTCGCCGACGGTGACCGTGGCGCCGCGCACCGTCGCGATGGGAATGGCCGAGATCTCGCGCAGCGTGTCGGGGCTGCTGTTGAGGCGGACGCCGAGCTCCTGCGCGCCGAGCTTCACCGTGCCCGACGGGAGGATGAGGTTCTGGAGGTTGATGGCCGCGCTGACGTCGTTGGGACCGAGGCCCAGCGCGTGGAGCCGCGCGAGGTCGATGTCGACCATGATCTGCCGCTGCATGCCGCCGTAGGGGAACGGCATCTGCGCGCCCTGCACCGTCGCGAGGCCCGTGCGCAGCAGGGTGTTCGTGAGGTCGAAGAGCGTCTGCTCGGGGAGCGTGTCGGAGTGCACCGCGCCCTGCACGATGGGCACGTTCGACGCGCTGTACTGCATGATCAGCGGCGGCGTGATGCCCGGCGGAAACTGCCGCAGCACGGTCTGCGAGATGGCCGTGACCTGCGCCGTCGCGGCCTCGATGCGCGTGCCCGGGTGGAAGAACACCTTCACGATGCCGAAGCCCACGATGGTCTGGCTCTCGATGTGCTCGATGCCGCTGACGGTGGTCGAGAGCGTGCGCTCGAAGTTCGTGGTGATGCGCCGCTCGACCTCCTCGGCAGGGAGCCCCGGGTAGACCCAGACCACCGCGACGACGGGGATGTCGATCTCCGGGAAGATGTCCGTGGGCATCTTCGTGACGGCGAAGGCGCCCCCAAGCACGATGAGCATCGCCATCACCACGAAGGTGTACGGGCGGCGGAGCGCGAGCAGGACGATCCACATGGCTCGACGGTGGCTCCTAGAGAGGGCTGCGCGCCGCGACGACGGCGACGTGCGCTGCGGGGGTGCCGTGCATGGACGAGCGCACGGTATAGTTCGCTGTGGTTGCCATCGCAATGATTGCAATCGCAATGAATCGGCCCCACGCTCCGCGGCGTGGCCACGACGGCCGCGCCCCTTAGGACTCCTCGCTCATGCGCGTCACCGACCCCGCACCCGACGCCGTGCCCGCCGCGCCCTCGACGCTCCTCGCCGAGGAGATTCATCGGCTCATCGGACGCAGCAGGCGGCTCCTGTGGATGGCGTCGGCGCGCTCGCTGGAGGCCCGCGGCGACTCGCCGTTCACGTGGCAGGTGCTCTGCTACCTCGTCCACCACGGGCCGACGGTGCAGCAGGACCTCGCGATGGCGACGGCGCAGGACCCGGCCGGCATGTCGCGGGTGCTCGACGACCTCGAGGGACGAAAGCTCGTGCGCCGGAGCCCCGATACGAACGACCGTCGGCGCTCCATCGTCGAGGCGACGAAGAAGGGGACCGCGTGGTACCGGTCCGCGGCGACGACCGTCGCGACGGCGGTGAACGACCCGCTGCAGGCGCTGACGGTGAAGCAGCAGCGGGAGCTGTGCGTGCTGCTCCGCGTGCTGCTCCAGATGCCGCCGGTGGGCGACGATGCCGCGCCGAAGCCCGCGAAGCGCCGCGCGCGCACCACCTGAACGTCCCCTCGCCCGCCGTGCCGAGCCCCCTGCTGCCCTGGTTCTCCTACTTCGCGAGCGGCTTCGCGGCGGGCATGATCAATTCCGTCGCGGGCGGCGGGAGCATGCTCACCTTCCCGACGCTCCTCGCCTTCGGGCTGCCTCCGCTGACGGCCAACGCGACCAACACCGTGGCCCTCATTCCCGGCTCGGCCAGCGCCCTCTGGGGGTACCGCGACGCCCTCGTGGGAGCCCGAACGCTGGTGCTCGCGATGACGCTCCCGAGCATCGCCGGCGGCGTCCTCGGCGCGTCGCTCGCGCTGCGCACCGGCGACGACCGCTTCAAGGCCCTCGTGCCCTGGCTCCTCCTCGGCGCGACCACGCTCTTCGCCCTTCAGGAACCCATCTCCCGCCGCCTCCGCATCGTCGACGACGCGCCCCGCGGCCCCGCGTCGTGGGCGGCGCTCATGCTCTTTCAGCTCGGCGTCGCGACCTACGGCGGCTTCTTCGGCGCGGGCATCGGCATCCTCATGCTGGCATCGCTCGGGCTCATGGGCGTGCGCGACATCCACCGCGCCAACGGCCTCAAGAACCTCGCCGCGGTCTGCATCAACGGCGTCGCCGCGCTCACCTTCGTCGTCGGCGGTCGCGTCGCGTGGGGTGCCGCCGCGGTCATGGCCGCCGGCGCCGTGCTCGGCGGAGCCCTCGGCGTCGACACCGCCCGCCGCGTCGGACCGCGCGTCGTGCGCCGCTTCGTGATGGTCGTGGGCATCGCGCTCGCGACGGTGATGTTCCTTCGCCGCCTTCGAGGGTGACGCCCGACGCGGTCCCGATGCGGCGCCTCAGGCGCGCGCGTCGTCGAGGAGCCGCTCGATCTCGCGCAGCGTCTCGACGTCGTCGCCCACCATGGCCTTCATCGACTGGATGCGACGGCACACGATGGCCGCGATGCGCTCCTCGAGGGTGTCGTCGGCGTAGGTCCAGTAGACCTGCGCGAAGCGACCGTCGCGGTGGCAGCGCCCCTCGATCTGCGCCATCTGGATCGCCGACCACCGCAGGTCGTGGATGATCTCCGAGCGCGGCGCCTCGTCGTACTCGCCCTGGTGGAGCGAGATGCCCTCCTCCATGGTGAACAGCACCACCCGCGCTTCGCCTCGCTGGAACCGCAGGCGCTCGGCCTCGCGCTCCCCTGCGGGCGTCGCGCCGTGCATCGTCGCGCACGCGAAGCCCTCCTTCGTCAGCATCTCGCGGAGCATCTCGAGGGTCTCCAGGAACGCCACGGAGATGGCCACCTGCTGGCCGTTCTCGAGCAGCTCGAGCGCGAGGGCGACGGTGCCCTCGACGCGGATGAGCGACGCCTTCTGGCGCAGGCGCAGCACCGCCGCGAGGGCGCCGCGGGGGTTCTTGCCGCGGGGCGCGAGGTCCATGGCGGCGCGAAACTCCGTCCAGACCTGGGCGTAGCGTTCGCGCGCCGACGCATCGAGGCCGATGGGCATGAGCATGCGGTTGATCTCGGGCCAGCCTGCGATGTCCTCGGGACGGCGGCGCAGGCCCGCGGGCGCGCGGCCGTCGAAGAGCATCGCGCGCACCTTCTCGCAGTCGGCGCGATCGCCGCGCCAGTCCCACTTTCCGTACGCGCCGCGGGTCACGCCGAGGCCCTGGTCGAGGCACCACTGCTCGAAGTCCTTGAGGTCGCTCGCGCGGCTGCCGGTGAGGCTCGCGAGCAGGGGAGCGAGGTACGACAATTCGAGAGGGTTCTGCCCCGCGGTGGCCGACAGCCAGAGCGCGAAGCCCGCGCTGGCGTTGAGCTTGGCCGCGAACTTCGAGCGCGCCGCCGTGGGGTTCTTGCAGCGGTGGCTCTCGTCCCAGATCACGACGTCGAAGGCCATGGCGCTGCCCGCGCGGGCGAGTCCCTTCTTCGAGCGCACCTTCTTGCGCGCGGCGGGTGTGACCTCGAAGAGCTTGCCGAGGCGCTCGTAGTTCATCACCACCACGCGACGCCCGGCGTCGCCGAGGGCCGCGATGGTGCGCCGCCAATGGGCGATGACGGCGAGCGGGCACACCACCAGCACGGTCTTCACCTTCGGCATCGCGCGCACGGCCTCCCAGGCGCTGATGGTCTTGCCGAGGCCCACGTCGTCGGCCAGCAGGAAGCCCGCGCGACCGCCCTTGGCCGCGGCCGCGATGGCCTTCACCGCGACGCGCTGATGATCGCGCGGCGTGAGGGTCTCCGTGGGCGTCGACGGGGTCGGATCGGGCTCGTCGTTGAGCTCCGCCTCGACGTGGCGCTCCCAGGAGTAGGCGACGGCGCGCAGCGGGTGCAGCGACGCGGGGAGCGCGGCGCCGCGGTACACGAAGACGCCGTGGTCCGCGTCCCAGCGCGCACCGCCCGCGGTGGCGAGCGATCGCATGGCGAACGGGACGTCGAGCACGTGGGCCCGCGCCGCGGCCGGCGCCTCGACGGAAGGCGTGCGCCGCGGGGCGGAGACGGTGCGCTTCGGGAGCAGGGTGGCCATCGCGAGGCACGTAGCAGCGGCGGCGGCGGCAGCGCCAGAAGGCGGCGGCGGGTCAGCCGCCGGCGTGGCGGAGGACCTCGACGGCGATGACGACGACGGCGCTCCAGCCGACGGTGAACAGCACCGTCCGGAGCATGAGCACGGAGACACCCGCGATGTGCACCACCGCGTGCGCCAGCCGGCTCCCGAAGTACACCGCCGCGGCGGCCGCCGTCGCCGACGTCGACACGTGCGCCTGCGCGGCGACGAGCACCACCGCGGCGAAGGGACCGAAGCTCTCGACGGCGTTGAGGTGGGCGCGGTTCGCGCGGTTGACCCAGGCGGGGAGCGCCGAGGTGGGAGCGACGCGGTAGTCCTGCGGGCGGAGCGGGCCGCGCGCCGTGACGTAGCCGATGACCACCGGAACCCAGAGCGTGCCCGTCAGCAGCGCGGTGAGGGTGAGATAGAAGAGCTCGCGGGTCATTGCATCGCCTCCGCGGCGTGCGCCGTGCCGTTCGCGGGACCCGCAGGATTCGTCCAGCGAACGCCGTGCTCCAACTTGAACGTGCCGCTGTCGTCGTCAGCCCGGGCCTGGGTCTCTTCCACGAAGGTCCTCCGCGATGTGGGGGTGTCGCTCGGGACTACGAACGGCGAGGGCGAAAGGATGCGCGGGGTGTCGATTTCGTACGAAGGACCCCGCGCGGAGTCGATGTTCAGAGGCAAGTGCCGCTGAGGCACGCGGTTCCGCCGGTGCACGCGCGTCCGCACGCGCCGCAGTTCTGGTCGTCGTTCATGAGATCGATGCAGTTCGTGAGCACGCACCCGCCGGGACCGGGCGTCGGCGACGTGCACGGCGTCAACGTGAACGGGCAGTGGTTGTTGGTGCACCGGCCCCCGACGCAGCCCATGGAGCCGCAGCACACACGGCCGCACGCACCGCAGTTGAACACGTCGCCGCCGAGAAACGCACACACGGGAGGTCCGCCGTCGACCGCGCACGACGTGAATCCGGCCATGCACGCGCCCGGTCCGACGTCGGCAGCCACCGAGACGTCCTGGACGTCGGAGACGTCGCGGACGTCCGAACCATCCGGGGCGTCCGTTGCATCGAAGACGTCCGAAGCGTCGAGAGCATCCGAAGCATCGGGCGCGTCGCGCAGCGGGGCGTCGACGCCGCCGTCCCCGGCCGGCGCATCGGTGGACGACGCAGCGTCGACGGTCGTGTCCGTGGCCGTCGCGTCGGGCAGCGCGGCCTCCGCAGCGACGTCCTGCGCCACCGAAGCGTCGGACCCCGAGTCGATGCCGGGGGCTCGGTCCATCGCGGCGACGTCGCCGGGGGCGGGCGCGTCGTCCATCGCCACGAGACCGACGTCCTGCGTCGTTCCGAGGTCCGACGAGCCCGCGAAGGTGCCCGGGTGCACCGGCGGCTGCGAGCATCCGAGCACGAACCCGAGAAGGACGCCGCCTGCCCGACGGACCGATGGAGATGTTCGCATCCCGTCGACGCTATCACCTCGTGCCGCGCGGGCGCGGCTCCCTCGCCGTCACGCCCCTCGCCCGACGACAGCGCGCGCGGTGACGGCCTTGGGGCGTCAGCCCACCTCAGGAAGCAGCGCCGCGAGGTGCGCGTCGAGCTCCGTCGCGAGGGCCGCGACGATGGCCTCCGGCGCCGACGCCTCGACGTACGGCAGCCGCACCACCGAAGCCCACGGGAGCGTCGCACCGAGCTCCACCGCGAGGCCGTCCGC
>CAIMWA010000463.1 GCA_903845045.1 uncultured delta proteobacterium
GCGGACGGCCGGGCCTGGGCCCTCGCGCGCGTTCCCGCGGCCGGCGTTTCGCCCGCGGTTTGCGGGGTTCCGTCCCGTTGCTCTTCGGAGGCCCGGCCGCCGCGGCCGGCACGATCCCGACAGGGCAGAGCCCGGCCGCTCGTCCGCCGGGCGTGGGCGATGCGAGCCGTTTCGTCGGGAAGAGTGGGGAAATGATCCTCCCCACCGGGAGCTCGTAGATGTGTAGAAGTGATAGCCGTAGAGGCCCCGGCAGCGGCGCCCACGGCAATTCGACGGAGGTGTCCCCCGCACGCCCGCCGCCCCTCGGGCCGCACCATTGCCCGGCTGACCCGGCGTGGAGTATCACCGTGCGCAGGTGGGGAAGCCCGGAAATCCGCGCACCTCCACGCCGCGAGCGTCCTTGGGTGGCAGGGGCGCCGCGACCGGCGACACTCCCGTGAAAGGAACGATGCGATGACGAATCTCCATCAGGATCGTGGCAGCTACGCACTTCTCATCGGCGTCGGCGACTACCGCGCGTTCGACGCGACCGGCGCGCACGACCTCGCCGCGGCGCCGCACGACCTGCGATCGATGGTCGAGCTCAGTCGCGCGCTCGGCATCGCCCCGGAGAACGTTCACGTCCTCCTGAGCCCCCGCGAGGGCGACGCGTCGGGCTCCTCGCTCCCGGCGCGCCTCGAAGGGTTGACGCCCGGGTACATCGGCCCGGCCACCGCCGACGAGGTGCGCGCGCAGGTGCGATGGCTCGCCGCGAAGCTCGGCGCGGGCGCGAATTCGTCGCATCCCGCGGCGGGTCTCTTCACGTACTCGGGTCACGGCGCCGTGGCCGACGGCGACCTCGCGCTGTGCCCGAGCGACGTGCGCAAGACCGACGGCGCGTGCCCCGACGGGGTCATCGGGTTCCAGTGGCTGCGCGAGCAGTTCGCCATCGCCGGCGGCGACGCGGCGGAGCTCACCGTGGTGCTCGACTGCTGCCACGCCGGCGGCCTCGACGGCGCGCAGCCCGGCCACGCGCCCACCACGCTCGGCGGCCAGGCGCTCCCCGACGGCATGCCGCTGGCGCCCTTCGCGGGCCGCACGCTGTGCGCCTGCAAGGCGGGCGAGCTGTCGTACCAGAGCACCTTCGACGGCGTGCCGCACGGCGCGCTCACCTGGGCGCTCAAGGTGGCCGTCGACCAGTGGCGCGCGCGCCGCGACGGCGACGCCGACGACGTAGCGCTGACCGTCAGCTACGGCCGGCTCAAGGACGCCGCGCAGGGGCTCCTCGACACCCTCGGCTTCGATCAGCGCATCCAGCTCCTCGGACCGACGGGGGTCGACGGCCTCGCGTTCTTCCAGCGAGGCAGCGCCGCGCGGCCGGTGTCGCACGCGCCCGACGGCCCGCGCCCGAGCGCGCAGGTCGACGAGGGGATCTCCCTCGATTTCACCATCTACGTGCTCACCGTGATGTTCTCCGACGGGAGCTCGTACACCGCGTCGGTCGTCGCCACGGTGACGGCGAAGGCCGGCTGGGGCTACGCGGCGGGCAAGGAGTACATCGGCAACTTCTCGGGGACCTGGCCGCCCACGCCGCCCGCGGGCAAGTCCGTGTCGTGGATCAAGTTCGTTCCGACGACGGGCCAGGCCTGGGGCGCGTCGAACCCGCTGACCGGACAGAAGCTCCTCGGCACGACGTCCTTCACCTGGGGCCCGGTCGGGGGCTCGGGGACCAACCCCCTCGCGTCGCTCGGCGGATCCTCCGCGTACAAGTCGACGTCTCCGATCGGCGTGAACTGCGGCGGCTCGTCGGGAACCCCGGTGCTCACCTTCGCGACCATCGGCTCGACGGGCAGCCTGCCGGTGGCGACGAAGCCCGTTCCGAGCACGTCGAACACGCTCTTCGACACCGCGACGGCGCCCAAGCCCGGCGTCGGGCAGGCGTGGTACTCGGCCACGTGATGCTGGCCTGAGCCGCGCGGCCGACCGTCGGCGTCGAAGCCCGGCCTCTGCTCCTGGCGCGCCTGCCAACGAAGCGCCCCCGCGTCGCACCCAAGCGGCGTACCTTCACCACGTCCCCTCGCGAAGGACCGGACCCGCCATGGACGCTCAGCGCATCGGCGCCAACGCATTCCTGCTCATCGGCCTCGGAGCCCTCGCCGGCGCGGCTGCGCTCGGGCGCGGCGCCGTGAACTTCGACCGGCGTGCGCGCCACGTGCGCGGGACCGTCGTCGAGGTCTCGGAGCCGCGCCGCAGCAACGGCGAGGCCTTCGGCGCGTCGACGGTGCTGTGGCTCGACGCCGCCGACGTGCCGCACACCTTCGTGCTGTACTCGCAGAGCGCCCTCGACCACGCCGTGGGCCAGACCATCGACCTGCGCTGGGACCCTACGGGGACCGAACCTCCGGTGGCGGGCAGCGCCTTGGGAGACCTCGCTCCGGGGCTGATTCTCGGGGTCCTCGGCGTGGGGTTCGCGGGCATCGGCGCCCGCGCGCGGTGGCGCCAGCGCAAGAACGCGTGAGGGCCGAGCGGTCCCTCAAGGCATGCGCGGCGCCCACGACAGGCGCGCCAACGTGAGGCCGCGCCACTGCTGCCCCACCGACGACGTCCACCCGGCGGAGGTGATGTATTGCCGATCGCCGTCGGTGATCACCTCGGCGGCGTGCGCCAGGATCTCCGTCACCGGTGACCACGTGAAATGCGCGGGGTCGTTGGCGGCAAAGACGATCGTTCTCGCATAGTCGATGGTCGCATCGGAGGTCCGCGTCACGAACAGGTAATGCTCGCCTCCGCGAACGACGACGGTGGGGCTCTCGAGGTTCCCCCAGCCGAAGCTCGCGACCGGGTCCTCGAGCGCCACCGTCGATGCCGACCAGTGCTCGAGGTCGGCGCTGCGCGACACGAGAATCTGACCGTGGCTCGACGCGCTGACCCCGACGGAATACAGGAGCCACCCGTCGCTGACCTTCAGCACGTAGGGATCCCGGCCACCGGGGATCGGACGGCCCGCGCGGACCCATTGTTCCAAGTCCGAGCTGTCCGCGCGATCGAGGGTCTGCGGCACCGCGCCCGAGTAATAGAACATCACCCAGCGATGCGGCTCCGTCGGAAACGCGAAGGGTGCCCAGAGCACCTGCTCGGCGCCCGTGGCCGTGAGGATGTCCGCCTCGGTCTGCCACGGACCATGGAGGTCCGGTGCCGAGGCGTGGAGCAGCGCGCGCTCGGCGAACGGCATCCCTTGCGACGAGTCCGCGATGCCGTAGACGTGCCAGCGGCCGTCGTCGCCGCGAAGGAGCGTGTGGTCATTGAGGTAGCGCGTACCGGCCGGCTCGAAGACGCGGTCGAAGGCGCCATCGACGTACGGAATCCACGCCGAGCGGAACACCGACGACGCATCGGCGGTCACCGATGCATCGCAGGCTCCGCCATCGGCGCAGGCGTCCTGGGCCCCGCCGCAGTGCAGCGCGTTGACCCCGAGAACGATGACGAAGGGACCGATCGCCGTCCGGAGTGCCATGGGTGTCATGCTCCTCGGAATCTAGTGCATCGACGGGACGGACCGAGCTCACAGGTCGGAGCCTCGCGGCCGCCGCCGATGGACGCTCGGGGAGCGCGGGAGCGGGCGCCTGCGCGGCGCCGGAGGTCAGGAGAGCTGGCCGCTGTCGGCGATGGCGATCTCGGTCTTCGTGGCGCCGCTCTGCGAGCCCGCGGCCTCCATCTTCTTCACGACGTCGAGCCCCTCGACGACCTTGCCGAAGACGACGTGCTTGCCGTCGAGCCACGGGGTCAACACGGTGGTGATGAAGAACTGCGACCCGTTGGTGTTCGGTCCCGCGTTCGCCATCGAGAGCAGCCCCGGCTCGGTGTGCCGCAGCGTGAAGTTCTCGTCGGCGAACTTCTCGCCGTAGATCGACTCGCCGCCGGTGCCGTTGCCGCGCGTGAAGTCGCCGCCCTGGCACATGAAGCTCTGGATCACCCGGTGGAACTTCGAGCCCTTGTAGTGCAGCGGCTTGCCGGCGCGGCCGACGCCCTTCTCACCGGTGCAGAGCGCGCGAAAGTTCTCGGCGGTGCGGGGAACCGTGTCGGCGAAGAGCTCGAACACGATGCGGCCGGCGGGCTGGCCGCCGAGCGTGATGTCGAAGAAGACGCGAGGGTTGGACATGCGGGGCGTCGTACTACGGTCCGCGGGCGAAGAAAACCCTCGGAAAGCCCACCCCGTGCACCCCTTGCCGCGCGCCGTGCAGCGGCTGCACCGGCGGGCATCGCGGCGCACGGTGCTTCGTCGAAAAGCGCCGCTGGCACACGCGAAGCAATGCCCCCGCGCATCATGTCCAGGCCGATCCCTTCGATTCGTGCGCACATGTCCGTGGCCCCGTACAGCATCGGCGTCGACCAGCCGTTGAGCCGCGCCCACGCGATGCTGCGGGAGCACCGCATCCGACACCTTCCGGTGCTCGAGGGCGGGCGCTTGGTGGGCTTGCTCACCGAGCGCGACCTGCACCTCATCGAGACGCTGCCCGACGTCGACCCGAAGAAGGTCGGCGTCAACGAGGCGATGTCGGCGAGCATCTACGCCGTCGGCCCCGACACGCGCCTCGACGACGTCGTCGCCGAGATGGCCGCGCACAAGTACGGATGCGTGGTGGTGATGGAGCACGAGAAGGTCATCGGGATCTTCACCACCGTCGACGCGTGCCGGGTGCTCGGCGACCTGCTCCGCTCGGGCACCCGGGCCTGACGGGCTCCGTCACCGCACGGTGAGCACCGCGCAGCCCGCGTGGCGCACCACGCGCTCGGCGACGCTGCCCATGAGCACGCGGCGAACGCCGGTGCGCCCGTGCGTGCCCACCACCACGAGGTCGGCGCCCACGCGCTCGGCGAGGGACACGATGCCGTCCCACGCCACGCCCTGCACCAGCGACGACTCGACGTCGATGCCGCGCGCGCGGAGCCCCGCAACCACCGCGTCGAGCTGCGTGCGCGCCGCCTCCTCGATGGGCGTCGAGAGGTCGATGGTGGTCACCCCCATGGGCCCGTACGCCGTCACCGGGATCTCCCACACGTGCACGACGTGCAGGGCTGCGTTGAATCGGTGCGCGACGTCGACGGCGCGCTCCACGGCCTGCACCGCCTGCTCGCTGAAGTCCGTGGCGACGAGAACCTTGGCAAATGGCTGGATCATGGTGTGCTCCCGGTGTGCGCGAGGCCGCATCGCGGCCGTCGCCAGGGTGGGAAGGCAGCATCGCGCGTGCCGCATGTCGCGCGTGCCGCAGTGCGCTATGGTGCGCCCGATGACCCTGACGGAGCGTGGGATTTGAGCCCTGGGAGTTTCGTGAGCGCCGCCGACGCGCTCGAGGCGGTGCGGTCCGGCGACCGTGTGTTCGTGCAGGGCGTCGCGGCCACGCCGCGGGTGCTCGTCGAGGCGATGACCGCGCGCTCGGGGCTGCTTCGCGACGTCGAGGTGGTGCACCTGCACACCGAGGGTCCGGCGCCGTACGCCGCGCCGGAGATGACCGGGAGCTTTCACGTCAACTCGCTCTTCGTCGGCGCGAACGTCCGCGAGGCCGTGGGCGCGGGCCGCGGCGACTACGTGCCGGTGTTCCTGAGCGAGGTACCGGCGCTGTTCCGCAAGGGCGTGCTGCCCCTCGACGTCGCCCTCGTGCACGTCTCGCCGCCGGACCGCCACGGGTACTGCTCCCTCGGCGTCTCCGTCGACGTGACCGCGGCGGCGGTGCAGTCGGCGAAGACCGTCATCGCACAGGTGAACCCGCGCATGCCGCGCACCCTCGGCGACGGCCTCGTGCCGCTGTCGCGCTTCGACGCGTGCGTCGAGGTCGACGAGCCGCTCTTCGAGTCGCCGCCCGCGGAGCTCGGCGAGGTCGAGCACGCCATCGGCCGCCACGTCGCGGGCCTCGTGCAGGACGGCGCCACGCTGCAGATGGGCATCGGCGCGATCCCCGACGCGGTGCTCGCGTCGCTCGGATCGCACCGCGACCTCGGCGTGCACACCGAGATGTTCTCCGACGGGCTCATCGAGCTCGTGAAGAAGGGCGTCGTGAACGGCGCGCGCAAGGCGACGTACCCCGGGCGCGTCATCGCGGGCTTCGTCAACGGCACCCGGGCCGTCTACGACTTCGTCGACGACAACCCCGGCGTGCTGCTCCTCGACGTCGGGTACGTGAACTCGACGCAGGTGATCCGGCGCAACCCCAAGGTCACGGCGATCAACAGCGCCGTCGAGGTCGACCTCACCGGGCAGGTGTGCGCCGACTCCATCGGCACCCGCCAGTACTCCGGCGTCGGGGGCCAGATGGACTTCATCCGCGGCGCGTCGCTCTCCGAGGGCGGCTGCCCGATCATCGCGCTGCCGTCGATGACGGGCCACGGGCTGAGCCGCATCGTCGCGGAGCTCAAGCCCGGCGCCGGCGTGGTCACGACGCGCGCCCACGTGCACTTCGTCGTCACCGAGCACGGCGTCGCCGACCTCTACGGAAAGAACCTCCGCCAGCGCGCGCGCGCCCTCGTCGACATCGCGCACCCTTCGCACCGCGAGGGCCTGGCCCGCGCCGCCCGCGAGCGCTTCGGCGTCTTCTGATCGCATGGACATCCGGCGGTTCGCGCGCAACGTCTCGTCGCAGTGGCTCTCCCTAGGGGTGCAGCTCGCCGCGAGCGTGATGCTCACGCCGTTCATGGTGAAGCGCCTCGGCGACGACGGCTACGGCATCGTCGCGCTGATCTCGGGCCTCGTCGGCTACTCGGGGATCCTCTTTCTCGGGCTCGGGTCGGCGGTGGTGAAGTTCGTCGCCGAGCACCACGCCCGCGACAACCTCGACGAGCTCAACGCCGTCGCCTCGACGATCCTCGCGGTGTACCTCGCCATCGGAGCGTTCTGCCTCGCGCTTGCTGTGGTGATCGCGGTGCCGCTGCCGTGGCTCTTCCACATCCCCGCGCGCTTCGCCGGCGACGCCCGCGCCATGGTGCTGATGATGGGCGTCGGGCTCCTCGCGCAGTTCCCGGGCAGCGTCTACTCGGGCGTGCTCATGGGGCTCGAGCGCTTCGACGTCATCAACGGGTACAACCTCGTACTGCTCGTCGTGCGCACGGCGGCGGTGTGCACCGTGCTCCTCGCGCGCCCGTCGGTGGTGCTCGTGGGGGCCGTCACCATGTGCTCGCTGCTCGCCGAGCAGGCCTTCGCGTACGTCTACGCGCACCGCACGCTGCCGGGGCTGCGCATCGCACCGTCGCGCTTCGACCGCGTGCGCCTCCGGGCGCTGTTCAACTTCTCGGCGCGGTCGTTCCTGTTCACGCTGAGCGAGAAGCTCATCAACTACAGCGACGAGTTCGTCATCTCGCAGGCCCGCGGACCGGCCGCGGTGACCACCTACGTGATCCCGCTGCGCCTCGTCGACTACGCCCGCGACGCGCTCGACAAGGCGACGCTGGTGCTCATGCCCGGCGTGTCGGCGGCGGCCGCGCGCGACGGCGCCCACTCGCTGCGACCGCTCTGGCGCTTCGGCAACAAGGCCGTGATGTGCCTCGTCGCGCCGGTGGCCCTGGTCTTCGTGCTCTGGGGACGCCACGTGCTCACCCTCTGGCTCGACGCGGACCACGGCACCCGCGGCATGCCCGTGCTCTTCTGGCTCGCCCTGGCGTTCGTCGCGCAGGTGGCCGGGCGCGGCATCGCCAAGCCGATCTTCGAGGGCCTCGGCGAGCTCGACGTGCCCGCGCGCATCACCGTCATCGAGGGCGTGGTGAACTTCATCCTGAGCGTGGTGCTCGTGCGCGCGTGGGGCGTCGAGGGCGTGGCCTTCGCGACGTTCCTGCCGGCGACGATCACGGGCACCGTGGTGATGCCGTGGTTCGTCTGCAAGCGCCTCGGAACGTCGTTCTTCGGGCACCTCGGGAACACGTTCCTTCGCACGCTGCCGCCGCTGCTGCCGTGCGTCGCGGTGCTGCGCGGGGCCGAGCGCCTGGGGCTGCACCGCTCGCTCCTCGGCATCGCGCCGTCGTGCCTCGCGGTGCTCGTCGTCTACCTCTTCTTCGCCTGGTGGATCACCTTCGACGCTGCCGACCGTGCGACGATCCTCGCGCGCCTTCGCCGGGGCTGACGGCTACGGGCACGCCCGGCCGTTGCTCGCGGCGAAGCGCGCGACGAAGGCCGTCTGGTGCGCGAAGGTGTTGGCCCCGCCCACGACGAGGCCGCCGTCGCAGCCGGGGCGCCACGCC
>CAIMWA010000464.1 GCA_903845045.1 uncultured delta proteobacterium
CGCCCACCCGGAGCATCACGAAGAGCAGCGACGGGGTCATGCCCGCGCTCACCGCCTCGAGACGCGCGGCGCCACGCAGGCACCCGTAGGAGAGCGCGAGGCACAGCACCATCCACACGGCGTAGAGCCACCGGCGGCGCCCCATGGACGCCACGCGGCGCGAGATCAGCCAGAGGAAGAGAAGGTCAACGCCCATCCGACTCGGGGCGCAGCAGCGGAAAGAGCACCACGTCGCGGATGCTCTTCTGGCCGGTGAGCAGCATCACGAGGCGGTCCACGCCGAGGCCGAAGCCCGCCGTCGGCGGCATGCCGTAGCCGAGCGCGCGGATGTAGTCGTCGTCGAAGTCCATGGCCTCGTCGTCGCCGCGGGCGCGGTTCTGGAGCTGCGCGCGGAAGCGGGCGGCCTGGTCGTCGGGGTCGTTGAGCTCGCTGAACGCGTTGGCGAGCTCGCGGCCCTCGACGAAGAGCTCGAAGCGGTCGGTGAACGTCACCGGATACGAGGGGCCGTATTGCTCGTCCTGCTTCGAAGGGTCCTTCTTGCGGGCGAGCGGCGAGACGTCGAAGGGGTAGTCGACGATGAACACCGGAACGCTGCGCGCGCCGTCGGCGGTGCGGTAGTCGGTCGTGAGATGCCCCTCGGCGAAGACCTCGAAGAGCGCGAAGAGGAACTCCCCGAAGGTGTGGGCCTTGAGCAGGTACGACCGCTCGTCCTTGGTGAGCTCGGTGCCGCGCACGAGCACCTCGCGAAAGTGGCCCCAGCCCGGGCTCGGATGACCATCGGCCCAGGGCGCCGAGAGCGCGGGGTGCCGCGCGGCGAAGGCGTGGGTCACGGCGTCGAGCATGCGCACGCGCTTCCACGGCCGCGCGAGGTCGTAGCCGCGGCCGTCGGCGAACTGCGGAAAGCGCGCGACGAGCTTCGCGTCGGCGTGGCCGACGAGCTCCTCGGTCTCGTCCATGAGCTCCCGGTACGTCGCGTACGCCTGGTAGAACTCGAGGATCGTGAACTCGGGGTTGTGCCGCGTGGAGATGCCCTCGTTGCGCCACACGCGCCCGATCTCGTAGACGCGGTCGAGGCCGCCGACGATCAAGCGCTTGAGATACAGCTCCGGAGCGACGCGGAGGTACAGCGACAGGTCGAGGGCGTTGTGGTGCGTGGTGAAGGGCTTCGCCGTCGCGCCGCCGCGGAGCGAGTTCAGCGTCGGCGTCTCGACCTCGACGAAGTCCCGCGCGTCGAGCCACTCGCGCAGCGCCGTGACGATGAGCGACCGCGCGCGGAACACCGCCCCGACCTCGGCGTGGTTCGCGATGAGGTCGGCGTAGCGCTGGCGGTACCGCGTCTCGAGCTCGCTGAGCCCGAACCACTCGCTCGGAATGGGCGTGAAGCTCTTGGTGAGCGGCCGCAGGCTCTTCGCGAGCACCGACAGCTCGAGCAGGCGCGTGCGCATGGCCGGTCCCTCGACGAGCACGATGTCGCCGAGGTCGAGCTCCTTCAGCAGCGCGAAGTCGTCGCCGAGGTCCCGAGCCGAGCAGAAGAGCTGGATCTCGCCGCTCCCGTCGCGGAGCTTCACGAAGACCAGCTTGCCGGTGTCTCGCAGCGCGATCACGCGCCCGGCGACGCGGTAGGTCACGCCCGCCGGGTCGGCGTTGAACGCCTCCTTCTGCGCCTCGTGGGCCGCGCGAACGCTCGCGACGGAGTGCAGCGGACCGGTGTCGTTGCCGAAGGGTTGGTGGCCGCGGGCTCGCCACGCCTCGCCCTTGGCGCGACGCACGGCCTCCAGCGTGTGCTCTGAATCACTCATCGTTGACGCGGCGGTTCATACCGGCGCGCGCGCGCCGTGTCACGCACCCGCGGTCTTGCGCTTCATCGCGTCGAGCAGCGACGACTCGATGAACGGGTCGAGGTCGCCGTCGAGCACCGCGCTGATGTTGCCGGTCTCGTGCTCGGTGCGAAGGTCCTTCACGAGCTGGTACGGGGCCATCACGTACGACCGGATCTGGTGCCCGAAGGCGATGTCGGTCTTGTTGGCCTCGAACTTCCCCTTGAACGCGTCCTCGCGCTTCTGCTTCTCGAGGGCGTAGAGCTTGCCCTTGAGGGCCTTGAGCGCGATGCGCGTGTTCTCGAGCTGCGAGCGCTCGCTCTGGCACTTCACCACGATGCCCGTGGCCTTGTGCGTGAGGCGCACCGCGGTCTCGACCTTGTTCACGTTCTGGCCGCCCTTGCCGCCCGAACGGAACGTGTCGCGGTCGTAGTCGCCGTCCTTGATCTCGATCTCGAAGTCGTCGTCGAGGTCGGGGACCACGGCCACCGCCGCGAAGGCCGTCTGGCGCCGCGCGTTGGCGTCGAAGGGGCTGATGCGCACGAGGCGATGCACGCCGTTCTCGTGCTTGAGGTACCCGAACGCGTTGGGGCCCGACACCTCGAGCGACACGCTCTTGAGGCCGGCCTCCTCGCCCTCGGTCTCGTCGAGGAGCTTCACCGTGAACCCGCGCTTCTCGGCCCAGCGGCCGTACATGCGCAGGAGCATCTGGCACCAGTCCATGGCATCGACGCCGCCGGCGCCGGCGTTGATCTCGACGATGGCGTCGACGCGGTCCTCGGGCTCCGAGAGCATCTGCTCGAGCTCGAGCTTGCGCGTGCGCGTCTCGAGGGAGCCCGCCATGGTCGCCACGTCGGCGGCCACGGAGTCGTCGCTCTCCATCGCCGCGAGCTCGAGCAGCTCCGAGGCGTCGGCCACCTCGCGCTGCAGCGACTCCACGGCCTGGACCATCGCTTCCTTGTCGGCCCGCTCCTTCAGGAGCTTCTGGCTCGTCGGCCGCGTCCAGAAGTCTGGATCGGCGCTCTCGGCATCAATTTCCTCCACGCGCTTCTTCAGCCTCGGGAGGTCAAAGATGCCTCCCGAGGTTCTCCGCCCGGCGGCGGAGTTCCTCTAACTCGTTACGGGTGTCGCTGATCATGGCGCCGAAGCCACTACCAACGGACCGCCCCCGCGGTCAATCGCCGAGCGCGCTCAGACCTTGATCGGCGGCCACGTCGCCGGCGGCGGAACCATCGAAGCCCGCTCCACCTCGGCGAGGCGCGCGTCGACCATGCGGAAGCGCTCGGCCAGCGCGCGCACGAACGCGCCGGTGTGCGAGTAGAGGCCGATCTGCTCGATGAGCAGGTCGCGGGTCACGCGCATCACCGTCAGCGCCTCGATGGCCTCGATGCTCGCCGTGCGCGGCTTCGCCGTGAAGACCGCGGTCTCGCCGAAGACCTCGCCGGGGCCGAGCTCGCGAAGCACCGTACGGATGCCGTCGGACTCCTTGAAGACCGCCACGCGCCCGGTGACGATGATGTACGCGGCCTCGCCCGCGTCGCCCTCGGTCACGACACGCGCGCCTGCGGCGAAGTGCTCCAGCGGAAAGCGGTCGATGCCGCGGAGGTGCCGCTCCAGCTCGGCGTGCAGCTCCATCACGCTGTCGAAGCGCTCCGAGGGCTTGCTGGAGAGCGCCTTCATCGCCGTACGGCACAGCCCCTCCGGCAACCCGAGGTGCGGCGCACGCTCGCGAGGCGGCTGCACGGCGCCGCCGGCGGCGTCCCAGAGCACCGCCATCATCGACTCGCCCCGGTGCGGAGGACGCCCGGTGAGCATCTCGTAGAGCACCGCCCCGAGCAGGTACACGTCGGTGCGCGCGTCGATGCCGTCGATGAGGCCGATGGCCTGCTCCGGGGCCATGTACGCAGGCGTTCCGAAGACGTTCATGCGCCCGGTGCCGTCGTCGTCGGCGAGGCGCTCCGGCGGGAGCACGTCGTCGCGGCCGAAGGCCACCGCGTCGACCACGCGCGCGACGCCCCAGTCCATGAGGTAGGCCTGCCCGAACTCGCCGACCATGATGTTCTCGGGCTTGATGTCGCAGTGCACGACCCCGCGGGAGTGCGCGAAGGCGACGGCCTCGCAGATCTTGAGGAGCACCTGCACGAGCTTGTCGAGGCGACCCGAAGGCCAAGGGAGCCCCGCGGCGTCGTGGATGACCGCGAGCAGCGTGCGGCCCTCGACGAGCTTCATCGAGAACATCGGGAGCCCGTCGCTCCCTTCGCCGAGCAGGTGCACCGGCACGATGCCCGGGTGCTCCAGCGCCCCGGTGACCTGCGCCTCGATGACGAAGCGGCTGAGCGCGCCCGGCCGCTCGGCGAGCGCCGAATGGATGGTCTTCACCGCGACGTGACGACCGAGCCGGTGGTCGAGGGCCCGGTGCACGGCGCCCATGCCGCCGCGCGCCACGAGGCCGAGGTCGCGGTACGGCTCGCAGAACGCACGGACCGACGCGCCAGGGTCCGGAGCCGACGCGAGGGCCCGCGACTCCATCGAGTCGATGGCCAGCGTCGTCATCGATTCGACGGCCACGTCTTCGTCGCGCAGGGATTTCACGACGGAAAGAAGCTACGCCGATCGACGGCGCGCGGTCCACCCCGATGACGAGGCGTCAGGCCTTGGGCTTCTCCCAGGGGCGCCAGACCGCGAGGCCGATGAGCGCCGCGAGCGCCGTGATCACCGCCACGCCGCGCGAGGTCGGGCGACCGGGCCGCAACGGATCCCCCGACAGCGCGACGGGGCCGTGCTCCACGGGGTCCATCGCCGCCGACGTGGGGGTGGGAGCCGGCGCGGGCGGCGGCTGCACCGGCTGCGACGGGGGAAAGTCCGGCGTCGACGGAGCGACGGTCTGCGGCGTGGGCGGAACGTAGCCGTTGCAGTCGCGCGCGCAGAGCGTGTGCGCCGCGCCGTCGGAGCTGGCGCCGCAGCGGTTGTCGACGGCACCCCAGCGCGACGGGTCGCCGGCGACGGTGAGGTCCCGCACGCGGCTCCCGCAGAACGCGTTGCCCCGCAGCGCCGCGGTGACGCAGCGGGCGCCGGTGGTGTAGGCGTCGTGCGCAGCCGCGCGGCAGGCCGCGGAGAACGCCACGACATCATCGGGCGTCGAGATCGAGTGCTCGTACGCGAGCTCCCGGCCGGTCGCGCGCCGCTTGGCGGTCTCGCCGGTGACGGGGCAGGAATAATTGGGCACGCAGCCAGGAATGCCCAGCGCGTCCATGATCTCCGGTCCGCAGTGCCGAACGTAGGTGTCGAAGCGCGCCTGGTCGGCACCGGCGTCGGCGCCGCCGGAGCGCGCGCGGATCACCGCGCCGCGGGCGCGCTCGTCGCCGAGCCACCCCTCGTGCACGGTGCATCCGCCGCAGCCCGACGAATAGAACATCAGCGTCCCCGGCTGCAGGCCCGCGATGCTGGGAGCGCAGATGCAGGGGTCCCACGGTCCCGACGCGGCGCCGATGCCCGACGCCGTGACGTCGCCGAGCACCGCGGCGCGGTCGAGGTCACCGAAGGCGTTCTCGATGAGCAGCGGCATCGCGTCGCACGCCGCGACGCCCACGCCGCCGCCGAGGAACTGCGACCGGAGCACCACCACCCCGCGGCTCGCGAGCTCCGCGGGGCCCGCGCACGCGCCGGCGTCGCTGGCGCCGAAGGAGATCCCGACGCGGTCGCGGGTGAAGTGCCCGCGCTGCACGCGCACGCCCTCGCTCGCCTCGACGCGAAGGCCGATGCGCGCGTCGACGGCGGTGTCGTCGTACAGCGTGACGTCGTGGGCGCGCAGAAGCCGAAACGCCGTGCCGCCCTCCTGGGTCTGCACGTTGCGCACGACGATGTCGTCGCCCGCCACCTCGACGGCCACGCCGGCGCCGCGGATGGTGTGCTGCTTGCCGTCGAAGGTCGCCCCGCGCCCGGTGATGCGCACGCAGGTCGCGGCGCGCGTCGCGTCGAGGTCGGCGCTCAGCTCGACGCCGGCGTTCTCGGCCGCGAGCGCCGTCGTGCACGTCTCGCAGGTCGAGCACGGGGTCAGGTACTGCGCCTGCGCCACCGCGGGTGCGAGCGAGACCGCGGCCACCGCCGCAACGATCCGAAGCACGTCCTTCATTCCTGCGCAGGCTCCTCTCCGATGTCGCGGCGATGAAGCGCCGCGGGCCACCCGACGCGCGCCACGGCGGCGTACGCGAGCGTCGCAGCCTCCCGCGGGCCAGCGCCCCGCGCAACGACCGACAGCACCCTCCCGCCGGCGGACCGGAGCACGCCGTCGGCGTCGCGCCTCGGTCCGCCGTGGAGCACCGTGGCGCCGGTCGCCTCGGCGGCGTTGAGGCCGGTGATCGCATCGCCGGTGCGCGGCTCGCCGGGGTACCCCGGAGCCGCGAGCACGACGCACGTCGCCGCGCCCTCGAAGCGCAGCGCCGGAGCGCCGTCGGCTGCAGGGTCGAGGAGGTCGAGCACGTCGCCCTGCCACCGCGCGAGCAGCGCCTGGCACTCGGGGTCACCGAAGCGGACGTTGTATTCGAGGAGCTTCGGCCCCGCGGGCGTGAGCATGAGGCCGGCGTAGAGCACGCCCTCGAAGGGCGCTCCCTCGGACCGCATCGCCTCCAGCGTCGGACCCACGATGCGCTCCATCACGTCGGCCACGAGCGCCGGCGTCTCGCTTGGGTGCGGCGAGATCGCTCCCATGCCGCCGGTGTTCGGGCCGGTGCCGCCGTCGCCCACGCGCTTGTAGTCCATCGCCGTCGCGAGGAAGTGCGCGCGGCCGCCGCGGGCGAGCGCGAAGAGGCTCATCTCCGGGCCCGTGAGGCACTCCTCGACGATGACCGTCGCGCCCGCGTCGCCGAAGCGTCGCGCGCGCAGCGCCTCGTCGACCGCCGCGACGCCCTCCTCCACGGTCGCGGCCACGGTGACGCCCTTGCCGGCCGCAAGCCCGTCGGCCTTCACGACGATGGGCGCGCCTTGCGAGCGCACGTACGCCGCGGCCTCGTCGGCGTCGGTGAACGTTCGGTACGCCGCCGTCGGGATGGCGTGCCGCGCGCAGAGGTCCTTGAGGTAACGCTTCGAGCCCTCGAGGCGCGCCGCCGCCGCGCTCGGACCGAACGCCGCGATGCCGCGCTCGCGCAGACGGTCGGCGAGGCCCAGCACGAGCGGCGCTTCGGGGCCGATGACCACGAGGTCGGCGCGCTCGGCGACGGCGAGCGCCACCAGCGCGTCGACGTCCGAGGCCGACACCGGGACGCACCGCGCGATCGCCGCGATGCCAGGATTCCCGGGCGCCGCGATGAGGGCGGTGCAGCGGGGCGACGAGGCGATGGCGCGTGCCAGGGCGTGTTCCCGGGCTCCGCTGCCGACGAGGAGGATGCGCACGCGCTCTCGTTACCATCGTTCGCCGCCGCGGCGGAACCCGCTCAGAAGCTGTAGGCGCCGGAGTAGACCAGGAACACGCGGTACTGCGACCCCGTCGAGACCCGCGGATCGTAGGTGCCGCGCTGCAGGTCGACGCCGGCCACGGTGGCGCTGCCGACGGCGCCCACGACGCCGAGCTGCGACGACGTATGGCGGCTGACGAAGCTCACGCCGAGGGTTCCGCCGGCGAGGCTGACGTGGTCCTCGCCGCCCTGCGCGGCGGTCGGAACGTCTGCGGGCGAGAGGTCCGTGAAGAAGCCCGCGCGCAGCGGGATCGACGGGCGGAGGTAGTACTCGACGCCGACGGCGCAGTTGACCACCGCGTGATGCACGACGTCCTGGTCGAGGGACGGATCCGCCGTCGACCGAAACGCGGTGTACGTGACCGGGAGGTACAGCGCGACGTCCGCTGCGACGGCGAAGCGCCCGCGCCGCGCCCACGCCACGCCGAGGGCGATGCGCGCCGGCATGACGCTGCGGGTCTCGACCTCGAGGTCCGACGCGGCGAGCACCGACATGGTCCCGGCGCCGGCGGCAGGGATGAGCACCGCGCGGGTGAACGCCGTGCCCGACCCGAGGATGGGGACCGTCGGCGTGCGCACCGAGAGCCCCACGGTGAACCCTCGCAGCGGCTCCCAGCGCGCGCCCAGCGAGAACACCGCGCCGAGGTCGCTCTGCGTGAGGTTCGCGGTGCGCTGGATGTACGACGCCCCCTGGCTCGCGCCCGACGTATCCGTGAGGTCGAGGTCCGTCGACGCCGAGTGGTAGGCGCCGTACACCGCGACGCCCACGGCGAGGCGATCGTTGATCCGGTAGGCCAGCGACGGACCGACGAGCAGCGTCGACTCGTCGGAGGTCACCGACACCGTGGTGTCGCCGTCGTGGAGCGTCGTGCGCTGCTCCGACCGCGCGCTCTGCGGCGCGAAGACGTTGAAGCCGAAGACCCACGGCGAAGGGTGCGCCGCGTCGTGGCGGCCGACGTGCATCAACGAGCTCGTCGCCGACGGCACGATGTTCACCGACGCGTACGAGAACGACGTGCCCGCCCCGTACGCGCCGACGGTCTGACCGCCGAGGACGCCGTAGAGGCTCGTCGAGAGCGACAGCGAATCGCCCTCGGCGAAGGCCGTCCCGGCGGGGTTGTAGAACGCACCGGCGGTGTCCTCGGCGAGCGCCGTCGCAGCGCCGCCCATGCCCGTGGCGCGTCCACCGATGGGATACGACTGGTAGTTCGTCTGCGCCGACGACACCGAGGCGCGCGCGAGGACGGACACGAGCGCACACGCCACCGCGACGGGACGGCGGTCAGTGCCGGTGACGCCGCGCATGGGAGAGTCCTCCGTCGGTGTGGCCGAGGGCGCCGGGAGCGGCGGGTTCGGGCGCCGCCGTCGGCGCGGGGGGGGGAGGTGCCACGACGGGCACGGCGGCCGGGATTTCGGGCGAGGCCGGGGCGGCTCGTCGCGTCGCGGGCGCCTCAGGGAGGGCGGCGACGGCGGGCGTCGGCGCCTGGTGGACCGCGGCTGGCGGTGGCGGCGGCGGCGCGGGCTCCGGGGGATCGTCACCGAGAAACGCGATGGCGATGCCGGCGGTGACGAAGGGCGCGTCGGCCCCATCGCCGTCGATGCCGACCACGTCGGCGAAGCGCACCGTGGGCCCGAGCGCGAGGCGGCGATGCAACGGCAGCAACCAGCCGACGGAGGCGGCTAGGACCAGGCGGCTGTCGCTCTCGGCGCCGGTGATGCCGAACGCCGCGTCGAGGTCCACGACGACGTGCCCGAAGCGCCGGGGGAGCGCCGGTGCCACGCGCACGCCCGCGCCGAACGTCGTGAGCGTTCCGTGCTCCAGCGTGGCGCCGGTGTTCGGGTCGACGCGTCCATCGCGCGCGGACCAGTTCGTGTACGACGCGAGCACGTGGACGCCGACGGGCCCGGCGATGCGCACGCCAGCGCGCAGCGCGAGGTGGTACCCGGCGCCGAAGCGGTCACCGGCGGGCCCCGGCAGCAGCGACGTCGGCGCGACGTCGGCCTGCAGCGCGAAGCGGGACTGCGCCGAGGCTGGAGCCCCGACGACGAAGACCGCGAGGGCCCACGCGCCCGCACCGCGGCCTCGACGCGCGGCCCCGCGATCCGACGCCATGCCCGCGCCAGGACGACTCACCGCCGCCGACGATACTTCGACCGGCGACGGGTTCGAAGGGAATCCGCGTACACTCTCTGCGTGTCGCTCCGAAGCTCCCTCGCGCTCCTCCCGTTGCTCGCCGGTTGCAGCCACGGATGTGCCCATACGTTGACGATCCCGCAGCCCGCCTCCGAGGGACCGGGGGCGCCGCTGCCCCCGCTCGAGGCGACCTCCGTCGCGCTGCCCTTGCAAGCCGACCTGCGCGGCACGCTGCGCTCCCTCGAGGCGGCGGTGCCGTCGGAGTTCGGCACCGGCGACCGCTTCGAGATGATCGGCGCGACGCCGGTGGGCGTGCGGTACCGCGCCACCCGCGGGCCGTTCCGATTCACCCCGCGGGGGCCCGTGCTCCACGCCGAGACGACGGTGTCGCTGCGCGCAGAGGCGTGCGTGGGCGCGCCGCTGGGCATCCCGATCCCGCTGCTTCCCGGGTGCCAGGTGGTGGCGTCGTGCGGCGTCGACGAGCCGTTGCGCGAGGTCGTCGTCGGCGCCGACACGCAGGTGTCCCTCGACGGATCGTGGCGGCTCGTCTCGCACACGGTCCCGACGGAGCCGATGTTCCGCAACCGCTGCGAGCTCACGATGTTCCGGGTCGACGTGACGACGGTGGCGGCGGCGTTCGTGACCCAGCAGGTCGCCGCCGCAACGGCGCGCATGGACCGCACGGTGGCCGCCAACGGCGACCTCTCGGCGCGAGCGCGGGAGCTCTGGACCGGGCTCCAGGCCCCGATGGATCTCGGCGACGGGTTCCGCCTCGCGCTGCGCCCCGAGCGCGTCTTCGCGAGCCCCTTCGAGCTGCAGGGCGAGACGGCGCGCACCGTGGTCGGCATCGTCGCGCGGCCCGAGGTGACCTCGGGTCCCGCGGCGCAGGATGCCCCCACGCCGCTGCCGACGCTGGAGTCGGTGCCAGACGGCGGCGCCCAGGGTGCGTTCGCGTTGACCCTCGATGCGCGCGTCAGCTTCGCCGAGGCCCAGACCCTCGTCGACGAGCAGTTTCGCGGACGCGTCATGGAGCTCGACGGCCACCGCGCGCTGGTCCGTCGCATCGGCGTTCGCGGCAATGGTGCGGCGCTGCTCTTCGACGCCGACGTCACCTTCCAGGACGGCGCCTTCGCGGGCGTGCCCGCGACGCTGTACCTGGCAGGCCTCCCCGAGTACGACGCGGCCCGCGAGGCCCTCGTGGTGCGACGCCTCGACTACACCCTCGAGACGCGCAACGCCCTGCTCCGCGCCGGCGAGTGGATGCTCCGCGGCTCGCTGCGCACGGGGCTCGCGGAGCGCGCCGTGTTCCCTGTCGGCGACCGCATCCGACGGCTGCGCGACGGCGCGGCGCGGGCCATGACGCGCTCCCTCGGCGCGGGCTCGGAGCTGCGCGGAACCCTCGGCGACGTGCGCCCCGTCGGAGCCTACGTGACCGACGGCGGCATCGTCGTGCGCGTGCGGGTGGACGGTCGCGCCGAGGTGCGCGAGGACCTCACGGGCATCGACCTCGCGCATGGATCCGCCGCCGGCCGGCCCGACGCGTCGCCTTGACCCTGCGCGCGACGCGCCCGTACCGTCCTTCGAACCGTGACTGCCGCGATTCTGACTGTGGGGACCGACGTTGCCCGGGGCGACGCCTCGGACGCGTGCGGCGAGTGGCTGGCTGCGCGGATGTCGGGCCTGGGCTTCGACGTCTTCGAGCGCACCGTCGTTCCCGACGACGCCGAGGCGGTACGCCGGGCCGTGCAGCGCTTCGTCGATGCGTGCGCCGTGGTGGTCACCGTGGGGGGCTTGCTCGACGGCTCGGTGCGCTCCGCGCTCGGCCTCGGTCACGCCCACGACGCCGCGGCGACGGCGCTCGGCTCTGACGGATCGTTCACGCTGAGGGCGGGGCGCGCGCAGGTCGTGTGCCTCGGGGCCGACCTCGCGGCCGTGGAGCACGTCTTCGACGGTGGCGCCCTCAAGCACCTCATCGCCCGCGCGCGCACTCCGGACCGCGTCGCGAAGCTTCGCATCGTGGGCCTCGCCGCGCGTGACCTCGGCCCGCGGCTGCGCGCGGTCGTCCCGGCCTCGGTGTCCGTCGCACTTCACGAAGCACATCCCGAAGCGACGGTGACGCTGCGCGTGCCGGGCGCAGTGCCGGGCGCGGCAGACCTGCTGACGCGCACCGTCGACGAAGTTCGGGCGCGGCTCGGGTCCGCGGTCTTCGGCGAGGGCGACGAGTCCTTCGCCGCGGCCGTGGGCAAGGCGCTGCGCTCGCGCGGACGCACCCTCGCCGTCGCCGAGAGCTGCACCGGCGGGCTCATCGGATCGATGCTCACCGCGGTCCCGGGATCGAGCGAGTACCTCCTCCTCGACGCGGTGACGTACTCGAACGTCGCCAAGACGCGCGTGCTGCGCGTCCCGAGCGAGGTGCTGCTGGCGCACGGGGCGGTGTCCGTCGAGTGCGTTCGGGCCATGGCCGCGGGCGCGCGCCGGCTCACCGACGCCGACCTCGCCGTCGCCGTGAGCGGGATCGCGGGCCCCACCGGAGGAACGTCCGAGAAGCCCGTGGGGCTCGTCTGCTTCGCCCTCGAGGGCGAAGGCGTTTCGTTGGAGCAGGTGATCCGCTTCGACGGCGACCGCGCCGCGGTGCAGCGCCAGGCCGCGTACCACGCCCTCTCGCTGGTGCGAGACGCCTGCGCGGGGCCGGTGACGACGACGCTCCCGTCGGTCTGCGGCTGAGCCCGATGGGGGCGCCGCCGCTGGAGACCGTGCGGGTGTTCGTCGGGGCGATGCTCGACCTCGGGGCGACGCGCCGCGTGCTCGACCTCGCCCGCGCGACGAGGCAGCGCGCAGAGGCGGCGGGGTGGCGGGTGCGGTGGGTGCCGGCGCCGAGCCTCCACGTCACGCTGCGCTTCGTCGGCGACATCGACGCAGGCCTCGCGGGCGCCCTCGGCGACGCCATGACGGCCGTGGCGCGCACGACGCCGCCGCTCGTTCTGGGCGTCGGAGGACTCGCGGCGTTCCCGGATCGCGCGGCGCCGGAGGTGCTGTACGCCGAGATCACCCGCGGCCACGGGGCCCTCGAGGCCGTCGCCGCGCGCCTCGACGACGCCTTCGCGGAGCTCGGCCTCGCGCGCCCGGCGCGACGCTTCGTCGGCCACGTCACCCTCGGGCGTGTTCAGTATCGAACGGGCGGCCTCGACGCCGTCGTTCCGTCGGGCGGCGACTGCGGCGCAGGCACCGTCGCGGGCCTCGATCTCTATCGTTCCGATCTTCTTTCCAAGGGTTCCGAGTACGTCTCCCTCGCGCGCGCGGAGCTGGGCACGGGACGGTAGCGGACGGAATATGTCCGCGAAATCGGAACAAGGGTATTGTCGTTTGTTCAGTATCGGAGCATACAACGCTCCGACGCCGCGGAGCCCCTGACGGGCCGCGGGCCCGGACGGTCACGCGAGGAGAGAAGAGCCATGGACGAGAACCGCAAGAAGGCACTGGAACTGGCGCTGCTCGGCATCGAGAAGCACTACGGCAAGGGGGCGGTGATGCGCCTCGACGACTCGAAGGAGAAGGCCGAGGTCCCGGTGATCTCGACGGGGTCCGTGTCCCTCGACCTGGCGGTGGGCATCGGCGGCTACCCCCGGGGGCGCATCGTCGAGATCTACGGTCCCGAGAGCTCGGGCAAGACGACGCTGACGCTGCACGGCATCGCCGAGGCGCAGCGCGCGGGCGGCGTGGCCGCGTTCATCGACGCCGAGCACGCCCTCGACGTGAACTACGCCCGCAAGCTCGGCGTTCGCGTCGACGAGCTCCTCGTGTCGCAGCCCGACAACGTCGAGCAGGCCCTCGAGATCGCCGACATGCTCGTGCGCTCCGGCGCCGTCGACATGATCGTCATCGACTCCGTCGCGGCCCTGGTGCCGAAGGCCGAGATCGAGGGCGAGATGGGCGAGCAGCTCCCGGGGCTCCAGGCGCGGCTCATGTCGCAGGCGCTGCGCAAGCTCACGGCGTCGGTGAACCGCTCCAACACGCTGCTGGTGTTCATCAACCAGATCCGCATGAAGATCGGCGTGATGTTCGGCAACCCGGAGACCACCACCGGCGGCAACGCGCTCAAGTTCTACGCGAGCATGCGCCTCGACGTGCGGCGCGTCGGCGCGCTGAAGAACGGCGAGCAGGTCGTGGGCAACCGCACCAAGGTGAAGGTGGTGAAGAACAAGATGGCTGCGCCGTTCCGCGAGGTCGAGTTCGACATCCTCTACGGCATGGGCATCTCGAAGTCCGGCGACCTCCTCGACCTCGCGGCGGAGTCGGGCATCGTCGAGAAGTCCGGCGCCTGGTACTCGTTCCGCGGCGAGCGCATCGGGCAGGGGCGCGAGGCGGCGAAGGCCTTCCTCGAGGAGCACCTCGACACCCTCGCGCGCATCGAGAACGAGGTTCTCGTGAAGAACGGGCTCCGCAAGCCCGCCAACGGCGCGGCCACGGAGAAGGGCGCTGCGGAGGCGACGGCGGCCGCGGCGGCTGCCAAGCGCGAGCGCCCGAAGGCGCAGGCGTAGGTCCTTCACGCGGTGCTGACGGGGCGACGATCGGCGGGGCGGCTCCTCGGGCGGTGGCACGGTGTTTCGACCGTCGTCGCCCTGCTGGGGTGTCGCCCGTCGCACGCCGTCCGTACGAACCCCACGGCGCAGGCGACCTCGGCGCGAGCGTGCCCTGCTTCGCTGCTCCCGCTGGCTCCGCCCGGCGCGGCGCG
The DNA here is from genome assembly GCA_903845045.1 of uncultured delta proteobacterium. Lineage (GTDB taxonomy): Bacteria > Myxococcota_A > Polyangia > Polyangiales > SCUS01. Next base: position 14,134 of record CAIMWA010000464.1, read on the forward strand.
GTGGCTCTGGGTTCGTCCGCGCGCGCTCTTCGACGACCCGCAGGCCGGGCCGCTGCTCGCCGGGCTGCTTCGCGACACGGGCGAACGCGCGCTCCTCGACGACACCGAGCGCAACGGCGTCGATCTTCGCACCGTCGAGCGAGCGCTCTTCGTCGATCCGGGTGACGGCGCGTTGCTGCTCGCCGCCGGCGCCTTCGACGCCCAGCGCATCATCGGACTCCAATGGGATCGCATGCTCCCGCCCCGACGCCGGTCCGATGCGGGTCACGGCGCCTGGCGCATCGAGGGCATGCTCGGCGGTCGACGGGTCTCCGTGGCCGCCGACGGCGCCTGCGGTCTCTACGCCCGCGCCGAGGGGAACACCCGCGCGGCGGACCGCGTGCTCGCCGACGGCAGGACGCGGCCGCGGGGCGACGATCCGATGGAACCGCTGCGATGGCACGTCAACGGCGCGCCGGCATCGGTCACCGACGCCGACGGCGCGGCGATCACGGCGTCGCTGCGGTGGTTCGAGCTCCGCGCGACGCCGACGCCCGAGGGGTTGCGCACCGACGTCGTGCTCGACGGACCGCTCCCGGCCGACACTCCGGCGCGGGTCGCGCGGTTCCTGGAGACCGTCGTGGCGAGTCCCCTGGGCGCGTCGGTGGGAGCCGACGAGTGGCTCGCCCCGGGCTCGGTCACCTGGGAGCGTCGGGACGGTCAATGGTGGGGTCGCGCCACACTCCCGTGGCGAGGACTGCGCGCCCTCGCCGACCTCGGCCGCGGCCGCATCGACGTGCGAGATCGTCCGTCTTTTTGACGCAGCGCGTTCCGACTGGTAGCTTCGCGTGTTCACAGTGTTGGTGGACGCGACGGCTCGCTCCCCCAAAGGCGGCGTGCGCGCAGGCCCTCGATGGCACCTCTCCTGCCTGCGTGGGGTTGAAAGATCGGCCCGGCGACCGGAGTTGACCCGCTGGAGGTACACGCTTCGATGCAAACCAGTTTCCAGGTCGGTGACAACGCGGTGCACCCGGCGCACGGGCTGGGCGAGATCACGGGCATCGAGCGCCGGGAGATCGCAGGCAGCGCGAAGTCGTTCTACGTCGTTCGGATCCTCGAGACGGGGATGCGGGTGATGGTGCCGACGCAGGCGACGGAGTCCGTCGGGCTGCGGACGGTGATGAGCCAGCCCGACGCCGACGCCGTGATGGACGTGTTCCGCACCAGCGACAAGGCCGTCGGGGCCGGTCCGTGGAACCGCCGGCAGCGCGCGTACAACGAGATGATCAAGAGCGGGTCGCCGCACGAGGTGGCGAAGGTCCTCCGCGACCTCTACCGCATCAAGTTCCGCAGCGAGAAGGACCTCTCGTACGGCGAGCGGCGGCTCATGGACCAGGCGCGCGCGTTGCTCTTCAAGGAGCTTGCGATGGCGCGGCAGAGCACCGAGGCGCAGATCGAGCAGGAGATCGAGGCGATCTTCAGCGTGGCGAGCTGAACCCCGTTCAGCCCCCGGCCACCGGCGGAATCGCTGCGACCTCGTCCCCCGCGACCACGGCGTCGTCGTCGCGCGCGTAGGCTCCGTTCACCGCGAAGCGCAGCGACCGCGCGTAAGGAGCGAGCCCCGGGTGCTCCGCGAAGAGGGCCCGGCGCACCGCCGCGACGTCGGCCGGCGTAGTGACCGAGAGCCGCACCTCGTCCGCGCCGACGACCTCACGGGCGGCCGCGAAGCAGAGCACGCGCACCACGATCCGGACGTCGTCAGACATCACCGAGCCGGATCAGTCGCAGCACGGTGCCGCCGGGAAGGTGAGCGACGTCCGCAGGAAGCTCCGCGAGGGCGTCGCACCACGCGAAGGACGTGAAGGCCCCGGACTGCTGGTTGCCGAGCGGGTGCACCTCGGGGAGCGGTCCCTCGGCAGCGGCGGTGCGAACGCGGAGGAACTCGAGCCGACCGGGCGCGCGCCGAAGCTCCTGCGCGAGGACCCCATGGGTGCGTGCGGGCACCGGACGCGCGTCGCCCTGCAACGCCCGCAGCAGCGGCGCCCCGAAGAGAACGAAGGTGAGCAGCGCCGACGACGGGTTGCCGGGGAGCCCGAGCACCCTCGCCCCGCTGGGCGCGGTGCCGAAGCACAGGGGCTTTCCGGGCTTGATGGCGACACGCCAGAAGTCGAGCGTCACGCCCTCCGCCGCGAGGGCGTCGCGAACGACGTCATGGTCGCCCACGCTGACGCCGCCGATGGTCAGCACGAGGTCCGCCCCGGCCAGCGCGTCGCGAAGGGCAGCGCGCGCGACGGCCAGATCGTCGGCCACGGCCGGGAGCACCCGCGGAACGCCGCCACAGCGCCGAACCACCGCGGCCAGCGCCGGGGCGTTCACGTTCACGACGGTGCCCGGCGTGGGCGCGGTGCACGAGTCACGAAGCTCGTCACCGGTCGCGACGATGGCGACGACGGGGCGCCGCGCGACGGAGATGAACGGACGCTCCAGACCCGCGAGCAATGCCGCGTGAAAGGCCGTGAGGCGCGTCCCCGCAGCGAGGGCCACGGCGCCTTCTGCGAGATCGCTGCCTCGGCGGTGCACCGACGTGCCGGCACGCACCGCTGCGTCGAAGCTCGCCGACGCTCCGTCGCGGACGACGTTCTCCTGCATCACCACCGCGTCCGCGCCATCGGGGATCGGCGCGCCGGTGAAGATCCGCATCGCGGTGCCGGGCACGAGGGCGTCGGGCCAGCGCCCGCCGGCTGCCGACTCGCCGACCACCGGCAGCGTCACCGGCGCCGTCGCGAGGTCCTCGCTGCGCACGGCGTAGCCGTCCATGGTGCTGCGGTCGAAGGCCGGGGCGTCGGCCGCCGCGGTGAGGTCTCCGGCGAGCACGCGGCCCTCGGCGTCGAACGCCGGCACCTGCTCGGCACCAAGCCGCACCGCCCCGTCGAGCACCCTCGCGAGGGCCTCGTCGAAGGTCAGCATCGGCACACCCCGGCGCGACCGTTCATCGAGTCCCCCGAAGCAGCTGCACCATGTGACCGAGCACCGGCGCGAGCAGCGCGTCGACTGCCAGGGCCACGGCCTTCGGGCTGCCCGGGAGCATCACGAGCACCTTGCCGCGCGCAACGCCGGCCGCGGCCCGGGAGAGCACCGCCCGGGGCCCGACCTGATCCCAAGACAGGCGCCGAAAGGCCTCGCCGAAGCCGTCGAGGGTCTTGTCGAGGAGCGGCGCGAGGGCCTCGTACGTCTGGTCCCGCGGGGCGATGCCCGTGCCGCCGGTGCAGACCACGGCGTCGACGTCGGCACGCGCGAGCAGCGCCAGCACCGTCATTCGGATGCCGTCGGCGTCGTCGGTGACGCGGACATGATCGAGGAGCACGGCGCCGCCCGCGACGAGGCGCTCGCCGAGCAACGCGCCGCCGACGTCGGTGCCCGCCGTGCGGGTGTCGCTCACGGTCACCGTGACCACGCGCGGCACGAGCGCACCCGCGTGGTCGGTCACGGACCGACCCGCACCGTGCGCATCGCCGTCGACGGGGCGAGCTTCACCCACGCCCAGCGCGACCCGGCGTCGACCCAGAACCCTGCCGCCGCGGCGTCGAAGGCGGCGCGTGACGCTGCCATGGAGACCGCGGTGCCATCGACCGTCGCCGTGCGCGCGCCGGGATCGAAGCGAACGCGCAGGTACACCGTCGCGGTCGTCGGTCCGACGGTGACCACGGCGCCGTCGAGGGTGCGCTGCGCGGTGACCTGGCTGCGGGCCGCGTCCTCGTGGAGCCAGAAGCGCGTCACCGACGGGTCCGGAATCACGAGCAGCGTCAGCGAACCGCGCTGCGCCACGGCGCCGAAGCCCAGCGCGTCGTCCTCGACGGCGAGCGGAACGATGGCGCCCGAGCGGAGCCAGAGTCCGATGCGCGAGAGGTCCGAGAGGTCGACGTCGGCGACGGGCTGGCCCCCGGCGAAGGACGATCGCTCCGGCGAGAACCAGCTGTACCACTCGCCGTCGGGCAGCGTGACCGCGCGATGCCCCGTGTCCGTGAGCACCGGCGCCACGAAGAACGCGGGGCCGAGGCCGTACGAATAGTCGTGCGGCCACGACGCCGACGAACCGAAGGGACGCACCAGCGCCTCGCCGCCCGCGTAGGCCTCCTCGGCGAGGGCGTAGAGGTACGGCACCAGCGCGTGGTGCAGCTTCGCGTAGTAGCGGTAGATCGGCGTGAGGGTCTCGGCGCCGTCGGGCGTGGTCCACGGCGTGAGGTTGGCGCGCCCGTGGAGCTGCATGAACGGGCTCAGCGCACCGACCGCCGTCCACCGCGCGAAGGTCGCGACGCTGAACGGGATCTCCGTCGCGAGGTTGCGGTCGTCGCGGTCGAGGTATCCACCCACGTCGGACCCGAGCACCACATAGCCCGCCTGCGCCGAGCGGAACATCTCGTCGAGGGCGTCCTCGAGGCCCACCCAGTCGCGGCGGTTGTCGCCCATCCATGCGATGGGCGCGTCCTCGCGGCGCGCGAAGAAGCGCCCGCTGAACTGGTACGACTGATCCCACGCGCGGACCATCGTCGTGAACTCGGGGCCGCGGCGCGACACCGCGTAGTTCCGGAAGTCCCGGTAATACGCCTCGCTGTAAGCTTGGTGGTCCTGCACGCCCTGCGCGGTGTGAAGCTGCGCGGGGTCGACGTAGCTGTCGCCGAAGTCGAGCTTCCAGCCGTCGATGCCGGCGTCGAGCACGCGGTCCTGCTGCGCGTGCCACCAGCCGAGGGCGCGGGGGTTGAAGAAGTCGACGCCGGCGCCGCGTCCCTTCCACCAATTGAAGAGCCGGCCGTCCTCGACGAAGAAGCCGCACCGCAGGCCGTCGTCGAAGTTCGGCGACGCGCCCACGTAGGTGTCGCCGCCCATCTCGAGGTCGTAGCTCGACTGGTTCACGAGCTGCGTCGTCCAGAGCACCACGCGCACGCCGCGGCCGTGCATGTCGCTCACGAGGCGGTCGAAGTCGTGGTACCGCACGGGGTTCGGCGCGAAGGTGCTGTACTGCGTCTCCCACGGGCTATCGAGCACCACCGCCCCGACGGGGATGTCGCGGGAGCGAAAGCCGTCGACGAAGGCGTAGGTGTCGTCGGTGGTCGAGATGTCCTTCGAGATCCACGGCTCGAAGGCCCAGCGAGGGGTGTGCAGCGGCGCCACCGGCACGTCGGCGGCCGCCGCATCGACGGTGCACGGGCCCACGTCCGCGGGAGGCGTCGAGGCATCGAAAGCGCCCCCGTCGGCGGCGGGCGCACCGGTCTCCATCGCGTCCGAGGACGCGTCGAGGGGACCGGCGTCGCCCCCGATCACCGAGGTGGTTCCGCACCCCGCGAGCACGAGCGCTGCAGCCGCAGCGAGGGAGCGGGCGGGGCACATCGGCGGCTCAGTCGTAATACTCGAGGCCGAGGTGCGTGATGAGGTCTTCGCCCTTCATCCAGCGCAGCGTGTTCTTCAGCTTCATGAGCTGGATGAACAGGTCGTGCTCCGGGTAGAGCCCCTCGGCCGTCATCGGGCTCTTGAAATAGAAGCTCAGCCACTCCTGCGTCCCCGCCATGCCCGCGCGGTGCGCGAGGTCGAGGAAGAGCGCCAGGTCGAGGACGATGGGCGCCGCGAGGATGGAGTCGCGACAGAGGAAATCGATCTTGATCTGCATCGGGTAGTTGAGCCACCCGAAGATGTCGATGTTGTCCCAGCCCTCTTTGTTGTCGCCGCGCGGAGGGTAGTAGTTGATGCGCACGACGTGCGAGTAGTGCCCGTAGAGCTTCGGGTGCAGGTGCGGCTGGAAGATGTGCTCGAGCACGCCGAGCTTCGAGACCTCCTTGGACTTGAAGCTCTCGGGGTCGTCGAGCACCTCGCCGTCGCGGTTGCCGAGGATGTTCGTGCTGTACCAGCCCTCGAGGCCGAGGAGCCGCGCCTTGAAGCCCGGCGCGAGGATGGTCTTCATCAGCGTCTGGCCGGTCTTGAAGTCCTTGCCGGCGATCGGAATGCCCTCGCGGCGCGCGAGCTCGTGCATCGCCGGGAAATCCACCGACAGGTTCGGTGCGCCGTTGGCGTAGGGAACGCCCGAACGGATGCATGCGTACGCGTAGATGGCGCTCGGCGCGATGTCGTCGCTGTTCTCGCGCAGGCCCTTCTCGAAGGCCTCGAGGGTCGCGTGCACCGGCGTCAGCGGACGGTAGACCTCGGTGGAGCCGCACCACACGGCCACGCAGCGGTCGACGCCGCGCTCCTTCTTGAAGCGCGCGATGTCCGCCATGAGCTGCTCGGCGAGGTCCATCTTCGTGGCGCCGGTCTTCACGTGCGGGCCGTCGAGGCGCTTGACGTAGCCCTTGTCGAAGACCGCCTCCATCGGGTGGATGCCCTCGAGGAAGCCCTTCACCGACGCGAGGTGCTCCTTGGAGAGCACGCCGGCCTTGGAGGCCGCGGTGAACGCGTCGTCGGGGAAGAGGTCCCAGGCGCCGAACTCGATGCTGTCGAGGGAGGCCAGCGGGACGAAGTCGGAGATGCGCGGCGAGCGGTTGTCGGTGCGCTTGCCCAGACGGATGGTGCCCATCTGCGTCAGCGAGCCGACCGGTTCGGCCATGCCCTGACGGATCATCTCGACGCCGGCGATGAACGTCGTGGCGACGGCGCCGAGACCAGGGAGCAGGATGCCGAGCTTGCCTGCGACGGGACGGATTTCGGTGGGTGTCTTCATGCGGGGGGCGGACCGTACCAGAGCCGCGGCGTCGCCATCAACGGCGTCAGGCCGTGACACGCCCGCCGCGCACCGACCGCCAGATCGGCAGCGCCAGCAAGCCCGGCAACGCGGCGGCCACGGCCCAGGTTCGCAGGCGTCCGTCCTCGATGATCGCGCCGGCGGTGAGGGGCCCGGCGATCTGCGCGAGCGACGTCATCGACTGCGTGAGCCCCAGTACGAGGCCCTGCTCGTCGCGCGCGCAGACCGCGGTGATCATCGCCGTGAGCGGCGCCCGAACGAGGCTCATGCCGACGCCGCCCACCGTCGCCGCGACGAGGAGCTCGCGGTGCGTGGCGGCCGGCGCGAGCAGCAGGTAGCCCGCGGACATCAGCGCGAAGCCGACGCCGACGACAGGGTGCTCGCCCCAGCGCTTCACCGCGCGCCCGACGAGCCCTCCCTGGAGGAAGATGCCGAGGAAGCCTGTGTACGCGAGCACGTAGCCCACCTCGCGCACGCCGTAGGGCAGCCCCGCCGCCGTGCGGAAGCGGCGCTCGGCGAAGAGCGCGAAGCCCGACGAGAACAGCGAGAACGACAGCGCGAAGCAGAGGAACAGGGCGAGCATCGGGCCCAGCGACGGGCGGCGCAGGTACGCGGCGTAGCGGCTCCACTCGAGCATGCCGATGCGAGTGCCGCCGGGCGCGGCCGGGGCTTCGGCCTCGTCGCCGGCGGCGTGCGTGGCGGGCTCGCGGAGCAACGTGGCCGTCGCCAGGATGCTCGTCGCCGAGAGCGCCGCGGCCGCGTACACGGGCCATCGAGGGTCGTGCTGCGCGAGCCACCCCGACACCGCCGGGCCGAGCAGGAACCCGAGTCCGAAGGACACGCCGATGACGCCGAAGGCCCGCGCGCGCTGGTGCGGCGGCGTGACGTCGGTGATGTACGCCTGCGCGATGGAGAGGTTGCCGGCCGTGGCGCCGTCGATGACGCGGGCCAGGAACACCAGCCAGAGCGTCTCGGCGCGGGCGAGGAGCAGGAAGCCGGCGAAGGTTCCGGCCTGCGACACGAGGAGCATGCGACGCCGCCCGAAGCGGTCCGAGAGCTGTCCGAGCACCGGCCCGGAGACGAGCTGGCAGGCCGCGAAGGTCGCGCCGAGCATTCCGACCACCGCCGGCGACGCGCCGAAATGCTCTGCGTAGAAGGGGAGCAGCGGCAGGATCAGCGTCATCCCGAGGATGTCGACGAGGACGATGAGGAAGATCGGGAGCAGGGCGCGAGGCATCGGGCGATCGAATGCACCGCCGCGGACGCCGCGGCAAGGGCGCTGGTGGTGTTCGCGGCCGCCGGGGCGTGGTAACGCTGCCGCCGCTTCGATGGCGGACCTCAGTTTTCGCGCGACGATCAAGCCCGTGGAGGTCGAGGAGCTCGTCGATCTCTTCGTGCACCGCCCGATTGCCCACCTGATCGCGCGTGCGTCGTACGCGACGCCCATCACGCCGGACCAGCTCACGGTGCTCTCGATGATCGTAGGCCTCGCCTCGGCGGCGTGCATCGTCGCCAGCGTGACCCGCGGGCCGTCGATGCTCGCCACGGGCGGCCTGCTGCTCATCGCCTCGGCGGTGGTGGACTGCTCCGACGGTCAGCTCGCGCGCATGCGTCAGAGCCAGTCGCGCTACGGGCGCATGCTCGACGGAGCCGTCGACGCCATCGTGCAGATCTCGGTGATCCCCGCGGTGATGTTCTACCTCGCCGCGCGGCACCGCGACGTGCCGGCGGCGGCGGCGTTCTGGGTGCTTCTCACGCTCGTGGCGGCGGTCACCGGCACGATGCACACGTCGCTCTACGACCAGTTCAAGAACGTCTACCTGTCGCAGACCCAATCGTCGCGCCGCGAAGACAGCGAGGACCCGGAGGACCTCGCGGCCATCTGGACCGCGATGAAGGCCCGCGGCGCGGGGCTCTCGGAGCGCCTCCGCTTCGAGCTCTACCGCAGCTACGTCGAGCGCCAGCGGGCGCAGCTTCGCGCCGTCGATCCGAACGTGCCGGGGCGCTACCGCGACCTTCCAGACTACAGCGAGGCTGGCGCGGCCAGGTACCGGGCGCTGAACCGGCGCGTGATGCGGGCGTGGAGCTTCTTCGGCGTCGGCACGCACATCTTCGGCCTGGGCCTCGCTCTCCTGGTCGACCGCGTGGAGGTCTACGTGGTGGCCCGCGCGGTGCTCTACAACGTCGCCCTCGCCGCGCTCACGCCGCTCCAGCGCCGCGCTTCCCGCGCCTATTTCTCCGCGCCCGAGGCACCATGACGACGGCGATCCTGCTGGCCGCGGGCGTGGGCAGCCGGCTCCGGCCGCTCACCGACGACCGCCCGAAGTGCCTCGTTTCCCTTGGCGCCGAGACGATCCTCGGGCGGCAGCTTCGGCTCCTCGCGGCGGCGGGCGTGCGCGAGGTGGTGGTGTCGACGGGGTGGGCCGCGGAGGCCCTGCGCGCTGCGCTCGCCGAGGGTCCGCTCCCGTGGCGCGCGGTGCACAACCCCGATTTCGACCGAACGCAGAACATCGTCTCCTTCGCGCGCGCCCTCGCCATCACCGACGGCGCCGTCGTGAAGCTCGACGCCGACGTGGTGTTCGGATCGGCGCTGCTGCCGCGGTTGTTCGCTGCCGGCGGCGCGGCCGCGGTGGCCGTCGACGAGCGCCAGCCGGTGCGCGACGAGGCCATGAAGGTGCGCGCCCGCGGGGCCTTCGCCGACGCCTTCGGCAAGGGCCTCGCGGCGTCCGACGCGTTCGGCGAGTCCATCGGCATCGAGTGGTTCTCGACGGCGTCGCGCCCCGTGCTCGACCGGGTCATGGCCGGCGCCGTGGCCGCGGGACGCAGCGACGCCTACTACGAGGACCTCTACGGTGACGTCGTCGCCGGGGGCATCGCGATGCGCCTCGTTCCCGTCGGCGACCTGCCTTGGACCGAGGTCGACGACGTCGACGATCTGCGGCGCGCGAAGGCGCTGGCACCGTCGCTGGGATGATTGCGACGCCGCGCCCGGACGTGATAGAGCCGCGCGGTTGCAGCGTGGCCGGCTCCCGCGACGGGGCGGCCCTCGGCGACGAGGATTGCGGCGAAAGACCGGTGGCTTCGTGAAGCGTGTGATTCCATGAGCGGGGCGGGGCTGCGCCGGGTCGACCGGGCGATCATCCTCGCGGCGGGGCGGGGTTCACGGCTCGATCGCGGCGACGCGCTCCCGAAGCCGCTCCGTCCGGTCGCCGGGGTGCCGCTCGTCGGGCGCATCCTTCGTACGCTCGCGGCCGAGGGCGTGCGCGAGGCGGTGGTGGTGGTCGGCTACGAGGGCGACCGCATCCGTGCGGCGCTCGCGGACCCCGCCGGGCGCGGCGGCGTCGCGGTGACCTTCGTCGAGAACCCCGCGTGGGAGCGCTCGAACGGGCTGTCGGTGCTCGCGGCGCGGGGCTTCCTCGACCGCGACTGCCTCCTCACCATGGCGGACCACCTCGTGGCGCCGGCGCTCGTGCGCAGCCTTGTGCGCGCGGAGATCCCCGCGGGCGCGTGCGCGCTCGGCGTCGACTTCGACATCGAGCGCTGCTTCGACGTCGACGACGCCACCAAGGTGCTCGTCGAGGCGAGCCGCATCCGCGCCATCGGCAAGGACCTCGAGGCCTTCAACGCCATCGACACCGGCATCTTCCGCATCAACGCCGCGCTCGCCGAGGTCCTCGATGGCATCGCCGCGCGCACCGGCGACGCTTCGCTCTCCGACGGCGTCCGCGCGCTCGCCGCGACCGGGCGCTTCGTCGCCGTGGACGTCGGCGACGCGCGCTGGATCGACGTCGACACGCCCGAGGCACAGGCCCGCGCCGAGGCGATGCTCCGGGTCTTCGGCGACGGCCTCGACGACGCCGACGGCGACCACGACCCGGCGCACCCCATCGAGCCCGAGGCCATGGAGGTCTTCGCACCGACCTGGGTGCGCGGCGCCTCGCCGTACCGCGAGGAGCACTTCGCGCTCGCCGACCAGGAGGCGCGCAACGGCAACGACGACTTCGCGCGGCTCATGTCCAACGAGAGCCCCTTCGCTCCGTCGGCGCGCGTCGTCGAGGCCGTGGTGCGGGCGCTCTCGCGAGGCCACCGCTATCCCGATGCGTCCATGGCCCGAGAGCTCCGTTCGCGGCTGGCTTCGGCCGCGGGCCTCGACGCCGAGAGCTGCGTGCTCGGGGCGGGTTCGAGCGAGGTCATCGACATGCTCGTGCGCACCTTCGTGGCGCCGGGCGAAGAGGTGGTCATCGTCGTGCCGACGTTCTCCATGTACGAGGCGCGAACCCGCGTGGGCGGCGGCGTGCCCGTGCTCGTGCCGATGCGCGAGGACCTCGAGATCGACGCATCGGCGGTGATGCGCGCGGTGACGGAGCGCACCAAGCTCGTGTTCCTCTGTTCGCCGAACAACCCCACGGGCCGGCGCCTCGACGAGGCCACGCTGCGCCGCATCCTGCGGCCTGGGATCCCGGTGGTGGTCGACGAGGCCTACATCGAATTCAGCGACGCCGGGACCTCCGTCGCGGGGCTCATCGCGAGCTCGCCGAACCTCATCGTCGCGCGCACGTTCTCCAAGGCCTACGGCCTCGCCGGGCTCCGCGTCGGCTACGCGCTCGCCGCTCCGGCGGTGGCGCGGCTGCTCCAGCGCGTGAAGCTCCCGTGGAACGTCTCCACGGTGGCCCTCGCCGCCGCCTTGGCGGTCCTCGACGACGCCGTCGAGATGAACCGGCAGCGCTCGGTGCTTCGCGAAGAGCGAGCGATGCTGCGCCGCGAGCTGGGCTCCCTCCCCGGGGTGTCCGTGTTCGACGGCGACGCCAACTTCCTGCTCCTCGACATCCACGACACGGGCTGGAGCGCCGAGGCGCTGGTGCAGTCGCTGCTGGCCGACGGCGTGTTCATTCGCGCCCTCGCGAGCCACCACCTTCGCCGCGGCTGGGTTCGCGTCTCCGTCGGCGCGCCGGACGCCAACCGCCGCTGCGTCGACTCGCTCCGCAACGCCCTCGCGCGCGGACGCAGCCGCACCGTCGTGCACTGACCCGCCCGGGCGCTTCTCGCGCCCAGCCCCCCCGCTCCCCGCCAGCGCTTCCACCGAGGTTCGCCGCCGACGCGGCGACGCCCTCAGAAGAAGTTGCCGATGGTGAACTGGAACACCGACGCGTCTTCGTACGGCAGCTTGTTGAGCGGGAAGCCCCACTCGAAGCGGAGCAGGCCGAGGGGGCTCTGCCAGCGCACGCCGAAGCCCGCGGAGTAGCGGAGGTTCAGCGGGTTGTCCCAGAAGTGCGTGCACGGGTCCGTCGCCGACGGGAGGCTCGTTCCGCCGGCGCCGCAGTACTGCGACTCGGTGTTGAACGTGTTGCCCGCGTCCTGGAACACCACGCCGCGCAGGCCCACCGCGGTGAGGATCGGGAACTCGATCTCGAGGTTGTAATAGAGCTGCACGTTGCCGCCGATGACGGCGCCGTTGCTCACGAGCGGGGCGTTCGGATCCTGCGACAGCGGGAGCTGAAGGCGCGGCGAGATGGTGCGGAGCTGGTACCCGCGCACGTCGAAGACGCCGCCGAGGAAGTAGCGCTCGAAGATCGGCACGCCCTGCGCGCGCTGGCTGAACACGTAGCCGCCCTGGACGTTCATCTTGAAGACGAAGCCCGAAGCGATGGGGTGGTAGAAGCGGAACCACCCGGAGACGCGGGTGTAGACGTTCTGGCTGCCGAAGGTCGGGTCGGCCACGTCGACGCCGAGGCGGGCGTAGAAGCCGTCCGTGGGCGTGAGGCGGTTGTCGCGGTTGTCGAAGGCCACCGACGCGCCGATGGCGCTGGTGAAGCCCGACAGGAAGATGTTCGCGAGCGGCAGGCTGCGGAACGCCGACGGCAGCGTGGTCTGGCCGAAGAGCCCCGTCGACGTGTTCGAGTTCGCGCCGACCTCCTCGCCCGTGTAGCTGAGGAAGAAGCGGAGGTACTGGCTGAGGATCGGGTACCCGAAGGTGAGCGATCCGCCGGTGCTCGTGCGGCTGAAGTCGGTGTAGGCGCGGACCGTGTTGTAGACGTCCGCCGCGAGGGTCCAGTTGGAGTCGAGGAAGTACGGCTCGACGAAGCGCAGCGAGAAGATCTGCCGCAGGCTCGAGAGCTGCGCCTGGAGCGTCAACGACTGGCCGCGACCGAACAGGTTGAGCTGCTGGATCTGGGCGGTGAAGATGAGGTTCTCCACCGACGAGAAGCCCGCGCCGACCTGGAACGTTCCCGTCGGACGCTCGGCCACCTCGACGTTCACGACGAGCCACTCGGGGTGCCCCTCGACGGGCTCCGTCGAGAGGTCGACGCGCTCGAAGAAGCCGAGGGCCATGACGCGCCGACGCGACGCCTGGTAGCTCGTCTCGTTGTAGCGCTCGCCCTCGAAGATCTGCATCTCACGGCGGATCACGCGCTCGCTGGTCTTCGCGTTGCCGCGCACCTCGATGCGGTGGATCGTCACGAGCGGTCCGCGCACGATGCGCACCGTGAGGTCCACGGTCTGGTGCGCGGTGTCGGGCTGGATGTCGGGGGTGACCTCGACGCTCGCGTAGCCCGCGTCGCGGTAGGCCGTCTGCACCGCCACGATGTCGCGCGCGATGACGCTGCGGGAGAAGAAGTCGCCGGGCACGGCGTGCACGCGCTCGCGCATGGCGCGGCGACCGCCGAGGGGCTCGACCTCGTTGCCGTCCTCATCGACCTCCTGCACGCGCAGGCGGTTCACGCGGTAGCGCGGCCCCTCGCGGATGGGGATCACGATGTCGATGAAGCGGCGGTCGGGCGTGAGCGCGACGCGCGGGGTGCCGATGTCGACGGTGAGGTGGCCGCGGTCGTAGTAGGCCGCGTGGAGCATGTCCATGTCGTTGCGGAACGCTTCCTCACGGAAGGTTCCGCTCGACGTGATGAACGAGAAGAAGCCGCTGGTGCTCGTCGTCATCGAGCCGCGGAGCTCGTCTTCGGTCAGGCTGTGATTGCCGATGAACTGGATGTTCCGAACCTGGACCTGCGGTCCCTCGACGATGTGGAACACCACGTCGATCTGGTTGCGGTCGCCGGTGACCGGCACCACCGTGTGCGTCACCCGCGCGAGGAAGAAGCCCTTCTCCTCGTAGAGGTCGAGGAGCTTCTGCACGTTGCGGCGCAGCGCGGCGTCGGAGAGCGTCGCACCGTCGCGGAGGTCGATGGTCTCGCGGAGCTTGTCCTCGTCGACGTCGTCGTAGCCCTCGAAGCGCACCGCGTGGATCGTCGGGCGCTCGGCGAGGTGGTAGCGCAGCTCGACGCCGCCCTCGGACTCCTCGAAGCCGATGCGAACGTCGCGGAAGAAGCCGAGGTCCCAGAGCGTGCGAGCGTCGCGGGCGACGCGGGCGCGGTCGAGGCAGTCACCGGTGTGCACGCGCGTCGAGTCGCGGAGGTCATCCGCGCTCACCCGGCGCAGCCCGAGGAAACGCACGCGCACGACGCGCTGGCATCCATCGCCCGACGGCGGAGGAGGGGGCGTCGCCGGAACGCTCTCGGCCGACGGGGCGGTCCCCTCGGCAGCGTTGGCGGCCGGCTCCGGCGTCGCAGGCTCGGCAGCCGCGGCAGGCGTCGGCTCGGCGCCGGTCGGCGGGGCGAGCTGCAACGACTGCGTATCCAACCGCAGCTGCGGTCTCGGCTGTGCGTCGGCGCGCGCCCCCGCCAACGCGATCAGCGCAGCACACAGCCCCAACCACGTCAGCCACCGATGGAGAAAACGCATTTCCGAAAGCCGCGCGGCGCTATACCCCGCAGTGGATCGCAGCGGCAAGGCCAGCCTTGCAGCGAGTGCTTCCGCGGGCGACGCTCCGCGCCATGAGCGACGCCCCGCCGAACGCCGAGCAGGTCCGCAACTGGAACGAAGTCTCGGGCCCGACGTGGGTTCGCATGCAGGCGCAGCTCGACGCCCAGCTCGCGCAGGCGGGACGGTTGATGCTCGCGGCGCTGGGTCCGCGCCCCGGCGAGAGGGCCCTCGACGTGGGCTGCGGGTGCGGTGCGACCTCCCTCGCGCTCGCCGAGGCCGTCGGCCCCACAGGGCGCGTCGTCGGCGTCGACATCAGCCGCGAGATGCTGGCGCGCGCGGGCGAACGCGCTGCGGCCGCGGGCCTTCCCACGGTGACGTTCGTCGAGGCCGACGCCCAGGAGCACGCGTTTCCACCGGCGTCCTTCGACGTCGTCGCGTCGCGCTTCGGGGTGATGTTCTTCGACGCCCCGGCGAAGGCCTTTCGCGCCCTGGGCGCCGCCCTCGTGCCCGGCGGGAGGCTCGCGTTCGTGTGCTGGCAGGCGGTGGAGCGCAACCCGATCATGAGCCTCGCCTCGCGCGCCGCCGCGGCGGTCATCGCGATGCCCCCGCGCCCCGCGGCACGGGCGCCTGGCCCCTTCGCCTTCGCGGAGCCCGACAACGTCGCCGAAGTGCTGGGCGACGCCGGCTTCGTCGACGTGAGCGTGACCCCGTGGGAGGGGACCATGCTGGCCGGGGGCACCACGGACCTCGACGCCGCCACCGAATTCGCGTTGCGCGTGGGACCCGTGGCGGGCGCGCTGCGTCAGGCAGGCTCCGACGCCGAGCCCGCGGTGCGCGACGCCGTGAAGCGGGCGTTGGCCGCGCGATGGACCGCCGACGGCGCGCACCTCGAGGCCTCGCTCTGGATCGTCACGGCGCGGCGCCCCGAGACGGCGTGACGACCAGGGGGTGCGCGGTGCACCATGCGCCCCGCCCATGATCGACGTGTTCGAGCTCGCCCGGTACGGCGACCGGCTCCCGCAGCCCGCGGCGGCGCAGCGCCCCTTCGACGAAGCGATGGGCGCCCTCGCCCGCGCCCTGACGCTCTGGTTCGACGACGCCTCCGGGCGCATCGCCGAGGCCCGCGGAGGCAACGCCGACGATCAAGCCGTGGTCGCGCGCGAGTGGGACGAGGCCGAACGCCGCGCGCGGGAGGCCCTGCGACGCTTCACCGACGCCGTCGAGCGGCAGCCCACGGCGGCGACCATGGGCAAGGTCAACGCCGGCAAGACGCTGATGCTCTCGCGCTGGTACGGCGACGTCGAAGAGCTGCGAGAGCTTCCGGTGGGGGACGCCGACACCACGGGATGCCTCACGCGATTGACCCGCAAGGGCGGCGCGCGCCTCGACGCGGCGGTGCGCGTGAAGACCCTCGACGACGCAGCCTTCGCGCGGGAGCCCCGGGCCGCCGAGGAGGCATCGGCGCTCGACGAGTTTCCGCCGGTGCTGCACGTGACCTTCGAGCCCGGAAACCGCGACGACTTCGCGCGGGCTCTCCGCGTGTGCCGCTTTCCGACGACGGACGACGCCAACTTCGAGCTCGAGGAGCAGCGCCGCGGTGAGTACCGCGTGGTCCGGCTGCGCACCGGCGAACTCCGGCTTCGGGCTCTGCAGCTCCGCGCGAGCGAGGTCACGCTCCGCGTCCGACCACCCGCCGACACCCGTGCCGGACGCATCTTCGAGGTGCTCGATCTCGTCGACTGCCCCGGCGCCGATCCACAGATCGAGGCCGACAGCGCGCGGCACCTCAAGGCGGCGAAGAACCACCTGGTCTTCGAGCAGGCGGTGAACGACCTCGACCTGCTCATCCTCGTGGCGTCGTCGCAGCCGAGCGCCATTCGCCCGGGAACCCAGCTCCTGCGCGGTCCCTGGCGGCATTGGGTCGAGCGCTGCGGCGGCGCGATGCGCGGTCGCGTCGTGCTGGCCCTGACGTATGCGGGCGAGGCCATGCGGCAGTGCGCCGAGCGCCTTCGGGAGCTCGATCGCCCGGAGCACGAGCGCCAGCTCAACACGCTCCAATCGCTGCCGCAGTCGGTGTTCGGGTCCGTGATCCAGCCGCTGCGGGGCGCCCTCGACGGCGCGCTCGCCGACGCCATCGACCCCAACGACATCGCGGCGTGGCCGCCCTTCGTGCTGCTCGAGAACCGGCACGTCGACCCGGCGCTCGAGGTGGAGCCCGGCGACGTCCTCGCTGCCCGCGAGGCCATCGTCGCGCACCTCGACGACGTCGCGATGCCCGAGGGAACGCCGCTGCCCTGGCGCGTGGTGCACCTCTTCGCGCGGAGCTGGGTCGACGACGTGGCCCGGGTGCGCGCCGCCGAGCCCGAGCGACGCCGGCGCTTTCTCGCGTGGATGGTCGACGTCGCGCTCGCGGTGCTGAACCGCGAAGACCGCGGCCACGAGCTGCTCACGCGGCTGATGCTGCACCTCGGTCACCGCGGAGAGCTCCGTCGCGCGCGCTGCGCCGAGCTGGTCGCGCTGGGCACCCGCGCCCGCGACGCCCTCCTCGAGCTCCACGATCGCCTCACCCGCGAGCCCCTGGCCGACCAATCGGCGCTCGATGCCATGGACGCCCTCGTGGCGCAGCTCCGCGCGGCGCTTCCGCGCGACGGCGTGGCGATTCCGTTCCCCGCGGCGATCCGGCAGCGCGCGCTGCGCCTGCACGACGCGCCGGTGCTGACCTGGGACCTGCTCGTGGCCGAGTGCGTGCGGAGCGCCTGCGCCACCGTCGCCGCGTCGGCGCATGCGCCGGACGTAGGCATCGCGCTGCGGCCGGTGCTGGAGCGCATGCTCGAGTCCGACGGAGCGCTCGCGAGGTTGCGGCTCGAGGAGGCCCGGTACCTCAACGACGAGCCTGCCAACGCCGTGCACTGCGCGCACTTCGTGCTGGCTCGCGTGGCCGCGGCGCTCGACTGGCTGCTGCACGCCTCCGACGCGGCGCGCGTCGAGTACGCCGCCCGGGCCCTCGGCGTCGATCCGCGGCGCATGGAGGTCTACCGCCGTCTTCGGCGCCTCGTCGGCGACCTCGAGGTGCCCGATGGCGTCGATGGGCTCGTCGACGCAGCCGGCGCGCTGCTCGCGGCGCTGCTCGAGGAGCTCGGCGGCACGGAGGCCTCGCCATGCTGATCGATCAGGGTGTGCTCACGCTGCGCGCGGGCCTCGGTCCGGCGCTCATCACCGTGCCCCTCGGTGCTTCGTCGCGGCGCGGCGCCTTCGCGCGCGACGGCGAGCTGCCGCGGTGCACCCTCTACGCCCGCACCTTCGCGACGGAGGAGCGCGTCGGCGAGTGGATGCGCGCGCCGGCCGACGAGCTCGGCTGGATCGCGGCCACGGACTTCGCGCACGCGTTCGGGTTCACCAACGCCCGCGGCAGCGCGACGGTGTCGGCAGCGGGGCAGCCAGCGCTCTCGCGCCTCCACATCGGGCTTCGGGTCTACAAGAACACCGCGAACTTCGAGGTCGCGCTGACCCTCGCGTGGGACCCCGAGGACGACGGCACGGCCCTGGTCATCGGCACTGCGTCGTCGGCGGAGCGGTCCGTGCGACGCCTCGCGCAGCAGCTTCCGGTCGAGGGCGCGCTGGTGCTCGACCCGCATCGCATGGTGCTCGCGACGGAGCGCTACGAGAGCGCTTCGCCGCCGTGGGACGTGCTGCTCGGCGGTGCCTCGGCGCGCATTGCGATCACGCCCGCGCCGGACGCGCCGCTGGTGATCCTCCCGCGTCGCGCGCCGCGTCGGGACGGCGAGACCGGGGCCACCGTGGCCATCGATTTCGGCACCCACGAGACGACGGTGGTGACACAGCGCGAGGGCCAGCGCGACGTGACGGTGCAGGGCGCCCTGTCACCGTGGTCATTCCACTGCATCGCGGTGTCGCTGCAGGGCTCCGCGTGGCACGCCGAGCTCGTGCCGCCGCCGCGGTCCTTCGAGGAGCGCACGACGCTCGGCAACCCGTTGATGCCGCGCCCCATCGCCGAGCGCTGGAGCGTGCTCGCGCGCCGCGAGGTCGCCCGCACCCGCGAGGACACGGGCACGCCGAGCGCGCTCATTCCGCGGCAGCGCGTCGCCGACGACATCGACGGCCACCCCTTCGCCGATCGCGCGGACCCCATCGTCGGACACCGCGCGCTGAGCCTCGTGCGCAAGGCCATCGAGCGCACGCCAGAGACCGATCCCCCGGCCGGCGGCGTCGACCTGCACGTCGAGGCCGATGCCCTCGAGCCCGCCCCGAAGCTGCAGATCGCTCGGAACCGCGCGCTCAGCGACGAGTATCTTCGCGGGCTCTTCGACGAGATCGCGGCCCGCGAGATCGTGCGCGGCGAAGGCGGCCTCGGGGCCGTCGGTCCGATGCTCCTCAGCTACCCCGTGGCGTTCCTCGCCGAGGACCGCGCGCGCCTCGAGGAGGCCGCCCGCGCTGCCCTCGCGAAGAGCTCGCTGCGCGGCCTCTGCGCCTCGCCGGCGGAGCCGCCGATCACGTTCCTCGACGAGGCCACGGCGGCGTCGCTGGGAGCCCTCTTCCATCGCTTCGGATCGCTGTCCCTCGACCGGTTGCTCGACGCGTTCCAACCCTTCGCGGCGGACGGCAACGCGCCCAGCGGGCCTCGGGCGATGCGCGCCCTCACCTTCGACTGCGGCGGCGGCACGACGGACCTGGTGCTGCTGCGCCTGCGCGAGGACGGCGACCGCATCGTCTCGGAGATCGAGGACTTCTACGGCCTCCCGCTCGCCGGCGTCGAGATCACGCGCCGGCTGTGCCGCGAGCTCAAGCGCCGCCTTCGCGCGACGCTCCCCCCGGATCAGCTCGAGAAGCTGCGCACGCGGTTCGCGCGGGACGACGAGCCTGCGGGGAGCGCTCCCTCGGAGAACGACCGCACGCGGCACAAGCGCACGCTCGGCTTCTACTACTTCGGCGAGGCGCTGAAGCTCGCGCTGTCGTCGGCCCCGGCCACGGACCCTCGCGCGCTGCGGGCCGCGATGGCCGTGCGGGCGCAGCAGTTCCTTCCGGAGCTCGACGTGGCGCGGCTCCTCGACGCCCTGCCGGACCGCGCGTGGCTCGAGGAGTGCGCGGCGACGGTGCTCGCGCCGGCCCTCGAGACCGCGGAGCGCTGGCTCTCGCGCATCGACTCGCCGGTGCAGGTCGTGCTGGCGAGCGGACGCTCGAGCCAGCTCCCAGGCGTCGGCGAGCGGCTCCGAGCGGCGTGCGGGCGGGCGCCACGGCCCGTGCTCGCGCAGCGCTTCCTGTCACCCCGGGAGTTCGCGTCGCCGGAGCACGGCTTCGGGGTCCTCGACGTTCACGCGTCGCGCAGCGGACGTCCGCGCGCCGACCTCTCGAAGCTCGGCGTCGCGCTCGGGCTCGCGCACGGCTACGTGCTGACGACGAAGACCGGCGAGGGGCGCCGCCTCGTCGTGCAGCCCGCCGACGAGCACAAGCGCACGCGCTTCGTGGGCGTGCTCCGCCAAGAGGGCCGCGGGGTGCAATTCGTCATGCCCGACGACCGGCTCATCGTGCGCGCGGACAGCCAGCCGGTGCGCCACGACGAGATCGTCTGGGTCGACGAGCAGCCCTTCGCGATGCGTGCGGTGCTCGGACAGAACTTCCGAGGCCCGCCCTCGCCCGGCGCGACCGGCGCTGTCGATCCGCCCATTCCGTTCGCCCAGGTGCGCTTCACGCCGGCTTCGCTGGCCGACCGCGAGCGCCTCGGCATCAAGCGCATCCACCTCGGGTTCGCGCAGCGATCGTCGAGCGACGTGGTGCTCGTGGGTCTGCGCGTCGAGGGTGCGCACGGCGTCGAGACGGCGCTCCTCGCACCCGACCAGACGCTGGCCGCGCCGCTCGCGCTGACCGCCGCTGGCCTGACCGCGCACTTCGAGACCCGACGCCTCGAGTTCGACTTCCGTCGCAACGGGGCCATCGACCCCGAGGAGCTGGACCGTGAGTAGCGATGCCACGCTGCTGCCCTGGATCCGGCAGCTCCACGCCGAGGTCCCCTTCGCCGCCACGGTCTACGGCTCCGCGGAGCCGCCGGCGAACGCGGCAGACCTCGCGGAGCGCCTCGCAGCGGCATACCGGACCCTCGACGAGACCGTGGCCCTCGCGGCGGTTTCGCCGTCGTCGCCGTCGCTCGGCGACCCCGAGTGGTTCGTCGCGCTGGCCGACCACCTTCTGCCGTTGCTCTGTTGGAGCGTGGGCCTCGGCGCGGGGACCGCTGCCCACGACGCACCCAAGCGCGTCACCCTGGTCGACCGCGCGAAGCGGCTGCAGCAGAGCCTCTCGCACCTCACCGAGGGGCGCGCCGGGGACCCCGCCGACGCCGCTCGCGACACGCCGGAGCCCTTCGACGGACGGTCGGTGATGCTGCAGCACGCGGCGATGCTGGGGTGGCGCGCGCAGCTCGCGGCGACGCTCCATCCGCTGGTGGACCCGGCGCACGGAGCGGTCCGAGTGTCCTTCGAGCTGCCGACGCCGGGCATGCGCGTGGCCGACCTCGCCCCGCCTCCGGTGGCCGGCTCGCCGACGCACGGCACCATCGCCCGCGTGCTCGTACCTGCGGTGCGCGTGCGCCTCGACCGGCCGCGGTCGGGCGCCGACGCGGTCGAATTCACCCGCGGCGCCGTCGTACGATGACGCCATGAACCTGCGCGGGCGTGCGTGGATCCTCGTCGCGGCGCTGGCCGCCCAGTCGTGCCGCGGGTCGTCTCGCGAGAGCGCTGCGGCGCCGGCTCCTTCACCGGCCTTTCCTGCGATGCCGACGGTGGGACCGGCCTCGGGTCACGCGACGTCGGCGGTGTTCCTCCTGCATGGCTTCGGCGCCGACGGGGCCGATCTGCGGTCGCTCGCCGAGGCCCTCGCCCGCACGCTCCCGGACGCGGTGTTCCTGCTCCCCGACGGCTTCGAGGCGGCGCCCGGAGGCCAGGGTCGGCAGTGGTTCGCCCTCGCCGACGACGCCGCCGCGCGTCGCACCCGCCTGCGCCCCGCCGGGGATCGCGTCTCGCAGTGGATCGACCAGGAGCTGCGGCGCCGGCACCTGTCCCACGCGCAGGCCGTGGTGGGTGGATTCTCCCAGGGCGCGATGCTCGCGCTCGACGTGGGGCTGCATCTCCGTCCGTCGCCGGCGGGTGCGTTCGCGCTGTCGGGACGGCTCGTCGACGACACCGGCGCGCCGGCCGATCCGCCGCCCATGCTCGTGGTTCACGGGACGAGCGACGCGCGCATCCCCTTCGCCGAGGCCGAGCGCACCGTCGAGCGGCTGCGCGAGCTCCACGCGCCGACGACCTTCGTCACCATGCGCGGCGCCGGGCACACGATCAACGGCGAGGCCGTCGATGCGGCGACGACGTTCCTGCACGAGGTGCTGCGCTGACGCGCGCGGGCCTCACTCCGGGGCGATGAGCTGCAGGTCGAGGCCCCCAGGGTACATGTACGCCGTGTACCGGGCCGTGCCGTAGACCTTCACGCCGAGGGGCACGCCGCCGCCCGCGCGGAGCCGGTGCGCACCGGGCGCCACCGTCGTCGAGAGCAGGTCCCACGGACCGACGGTGCTGCGCGGCCCCGAGATCTCGGTGCCGTCGAGCAGCGCCGGAGCGCCGCGAGGAACGACCACGTTCAAGAAGTCGTTGGTGTACGTGTCGGGCACGAGGAAATCATACCGGTCCCGGTATTGCTGCGTGGGCACCTCGTAGACCATGGCGGGGTCGCCCGCCGCGGCGGAGGTCAGGCCCTGGCCGATCATGAACTGCGCGACGAGCACCGGCCGCGACGCGCGCATCCGGAACGCCGTGCCCACGTTGGTCTCGAAGACCTCGTGCGCCGCGAGCCGCGCCGGTGGGCCCAGCGACGCCGGGTCGAAGCGGAGCACCGTGTCGTTCTGCGCAGCGACCACGCGCACCACCGACGGCAGCGCGGGACGATCGACGAGCGGTCCGATGACGAAGTCGCGCCCGAGGGTCTCGAGGGGCGGCACCTGCTCCTCGAGATGATCGCAGGCGGGGCGGTCCTGCGGCACGTTGGTGCAGTCGTGGCCGGCGAACACCGCGACCGGCGCGCTCGCCTCGATGAAGGTGCCGCTCAGGTCGCCGGCCTGGTCGCCGACGAGCAGGTACACGTCGCCCGGCGTGAGGTTGTGCTGCTCGATGGTGTCGGTGGCCGAGGACACGCCCGCGCGTGCCGGCAGGTGCAACGTCACCGAGGTCGTCTCGCCGGTCACCGCCGTCACGGCGATGAACCCTCCGAGCAGCACGTTGCGCAGCGGCTGCCAGTTCGGCGCCGTCACCACGAGGTAGCGCTGCGTCAGGACGCGCTGCGCGAGCAGCAGCGACGCGTCGTTGGTGTACGAATGGAACGCGCCGGGGCGCTCGAAGGTCAACGGATTGAACTGATACGCGGCGACCGGCGCCGTCGCCTCGAGGTGGTACGCGCCGCCCCGGACGAGCGCCGTGCGGGCCGACGGCCAGAGGCGGCAGATCAGCGACGTGCCGTCGGCGCAGCCGGGGTTCGCCGAGGCGAACTGCACCAGGGCCGGCACCCACGGGAGCGTCTCCGCGCGCACCTCGCCGGGCGCGAGATCGATGGAGCGCGGCGCCGCGAGCGCGCCGCCCGAGATGCGAACGGTCACCGCGAAGGTCTGCGGATTGCCCAGGGCGACGGCGAACGGGAACGCCGGGTCGAGCTGGCTGTTCGGCGTCTGCGTCGCCCAGTACTCGCATCCGAGGTAGGCGCGGGAGCCGTCGACGACGGCGCACGGGTCGCCGCAGCGGCCGTCGGTGCATCGCTCCCCAGCGGCTGCGTCGCACGTCGCCAACGGCACCCACCGGCTGCCGTCGGAGGCACAGCGCTGCGGCGTCGCGACGTCGTCGGGGTCGCAGCGCATGGCGTCGGGGATGCACGCGACGCATCCGCCCGGCACGCAGAACGGACGATCGCCTGTGCAAGGCGCGAGGTCCTGCCGTCCGCCGGACGGCGTGCATCGGTACGGGGTCTCGCCGTCGCATGCGAGGCCCGTGAACGTGCACGGAGGTTCCTCCTCGATGGGTCCCGCACCGTCGAAGCCGTAGATCGCGGCGTCGCCGCCGAGCACCGGCGGATGGCTGCTGCGACACGCCATCACGATCGCAACGAACGCCCCGCGCCATCGCACCTTCACGCGATCCCCCTCGGCAGCCGCGCCGCCAGCCAGAGCATCCACTTCGTGCGGGCGTGCACACGCCCCAGCACGGCGAGGTGCTGTACCGCCGCGAGCGCCAGCAGCGGTGCCGCGCTCGCACGTCGCTCGAAGAGCCCCGCGGCCACGAACGCGACGCCCGGCATCACCCATCCCGCCGCACGAAACGCGAGGCCCGCGCCGACCGTCTCGAGCGGGTGCACGAGCATCTGCGCCAGCGCCGACGACGCCGCGGAGACCGCGCTGCGCCCGCGTGCCATGGCGTGCATCACCGAGACGTCGTGCCATGCGCCGATCGCCACCGCCAGACCCAAGCCCAGGAACGGTCCCGCGAGGTGGTGCAGCGTCGACACCGGCGAAGACGGCGACGTCGTCGCGACCGTCGAGGCCCAGGACGCGACCGAAGACGCCGCGAGCGCGGCGACGCCGAGGAGCACCGCGTGCATGGCTGCCAGCGTGAGCACCGACGGCGCGCGACGCAGCGACTCGGCGGCCGCCCGGTGTGCGCGCACCGACGGGTTCGCGGCCAGCACCGGCAACGCGCCGGCCAGCAGCGCCCAGGCCACGCCATGGACCGCGAGCACGACGCCCACGAGGAGCCCCGACGAGCCCAGCGGCCGCGCGAGGAGCTCGCCGGCGAAGCGCCCCCCGTCGTCGAAGATCGCGAACGCGCCGCGGGGATGCGCAGCGAACGACGGCGCGAAGTCCCAACAGAGCGCCGCGCCGAGGCACCACGCGAGCAAGAGCTCCGCGACGGCGATGCCGACGACCACGCCACCGCGTCCTCCGGTGTCGATCCAGCGGCGGATCACGGGCCGAGCTCCGTCAGCGCGAGCGCGGCCCAGTACGCCAGCCGCATCACCAGCGGGAGCGCCGGCGGGACCTCGCCCGGGCGGCGCACGACCACGCGAGCGTTGTCGGCGCGGCGCACCTCGAGCGGGAGCGTGTCGTCGGGGTCGACGACGACGGACGCGAGCTCCGCGCCGCCTTCGTAGGGAACCACCGTCGTCGGACGATCGTTCGGGATCCGCACCATCACGCGGCCGCCGCGCACGTCGGTGAAGACCACGTCGACGGGCAGCGCGAAGGGACCCTCGCGATCGATGACGGCGCGGCCCCGCCACCGGCCGTCGGCGCCGCGCGCACTCGAAGCGCCGGTGACCGCGAGGTTGTAGGTCCACGGCGTCGCGAGGGCAGTACGGGCGAAGGCCTCCCAGCGCTCGCCGAGCGTCGCCCGCACCGCGGCGTAGAAGGTGTCCGGCGTGGGATGGCCGAAGCGCCCGGCGTCCGCATAGGCCCGCATCGTGGCCGCGAAGGCGCCGGCGCCGACGCGACGCTCGAGGGTTCGCAGCACGACGGCGGTGCGCGCGTAGACGTGCGCTCCGTAGCGCTCCCACGTCGGAAACCCCGGGGCGGGAGTGTCCACGGGCTGCGCGTGCGCGATGGCCCCGGAGGCGAGCGCCTCCCATGCCCACACGTCGAAGCGCGGACCGAGGAGCGGAAGGTCCACGAGCGGGGCGCCGGGGCCGTAGACGTCCTCCATCACCCGAGCCGTGGCGTACTCGCAGAACCCCTCGTCGAGGAACGGGTGCCCGTGCTCGTCGCTCCCGAGGAGGCCGTAGAAATACTGATGCCCGTATTCGTGGAGCGTGACGTACTCGACGAAGCGCGCGCGACGCGGCGTCCACCAGGCCCCGCCGGTGGTGATGAGCGTCGGGTACTCCATGCCCCCGGCGGCCTCGGCGCCGGGCGGCGGCAGCACCACCGTGAGCACCGGGTACGGATACGGTCCGAAGCGACGCGCGAAGGCCGGCATCGCGGCCCCCAGCACGTCGAGGGTGCGTGCGGCCTCGCGCTCGTCGCCCGCGCCGTGGAGAACGCGCACGTCGACGGCTCCGATGCGGCGGTCGGCGTGGCGAAAGCGGTCCCAGGCGACGAAGGCGAAATCGTGCACGCCCTCGGCGACGCGCCGCTCCTCGGTCATCGCGCCGACGCGCGCGGGCCCCTCGACGACCGCTCCGGTTGCGCCCACCGAATACGTCGATGGGTAACGCAAGCGGACGTCGTACCGCCCGTAGTCCGCGTAGAATTCGCTGTTCGCGTGGAACGGGAAGCGCGCCCAGGTGCCGTCGCGCTCGAGCACGGCGACCTTGGGGAACCACTGTCCCACCATGTGGAACGAACCCGTCCAGCCGGTGCGCGCGACGGCCTCCGGGAGCACCGCGCGAAAGCTCATGCGAAGGGTCACCGACGCCCCCGGTGCGACCTCGCGCGGGAGCGGCACCCGAAGCTGCGTCGCGTCGTCGGGGACCGCAGGGTCCGTCGCGACGGCGGGGAGAAGATCGGCGCCGTCGTCGGTGCGCAGCGCGCGGAGCTCGAGGCGCCCCCAGTGCGGCGGGTGCGCGGGCCACGCGTCGCCGTTGCGCGAGCGCATGAAGTACGTCTGCTCCGACGCGAACGCGTTGAGGTACGTGTGCAGCCAGAGCTCGCGCACCGGCACCGCGGACGGGTTGGTCCAGCGCACCGTGCCTTCGGCGTCGACGACGTGCGCGACGGGGTCGAGCGTCGCGGTGAGCGTGTAGTCGGCGACCCGCGGTGCCGCCTGCGCAGAGGCGACGGGCGCCGCCGCGAGCACCGTCGACGCCGCGAGGAGCGCGCCAAAGGTCTCGAGGGCGGCGGCCATGCACCGCGACTCTACACCGCCCCGCGACGTCAGCGGCTCCAGCCGACGGCGAGGCCCGTGCGAAGCTGCGTCACCACGCCCTGCGCGAAGCCGTCGATGGGGATGTCGGCGGCGACGTGGACGGCGAGCCGCACGCCGTCGGTGACGCGGACCCCGACCGCGGCGAGCACCGCCGTGCGCCGCGTGGCCGTCGACGGAACGCGCTGACCGTCCTGCACCGACGAGGCCTCGAGCACCTCGAGCGCCGCGAGGGACCACGCCCAGCGCTCGCTCCATCGATGCTCGACGCCCACCGAGGCCGAGCCCCGAGGACCGGGTGTCGCGTCGCCAACGGCCGCGAAGCGAAGCCCTCCCTCGAGCTGCGTCGTAAGCGACACGCGTGTCCCGAGGCGCCATCGAAGCGCGGCGCCGAGGGACGCCTCCCACGCGCCGAGGCCGAGCCCGGTAACGGCGCCGAGGCCGCTCGCATCGATGCCCCCGGTGGGTGCGCGGAGCCCCGCCCACACCGCCGCGTCTGGGACCGCGCCGCGCGCTTCTACGGGTGCTTCCCAGCGCACGCGCGAGGTGACGTCGCCGGCCCGCGCGCCGACGTCGGAGACGCCCGGCAGCGAGGTCGCGGTGAGGGCCGCGCTCCAGCCCACCGAGAGTTCGAGGTCCGTGCGCGGGCGCCACGCGGCGCCGAGATCGAGGAGCCCGCGCTGTGTCGACACGCCCGGCGGCGAGGACCACGCGCGCCCCGACGCGTCGGCGGTGCCGATCTCGCGCAGGTACGACAGCGAACCGATGACGCCCCAGCGCGTGTCTCGCGACGTGAGCGCACCGAGCGGTCCGGGGACGCTGTCGCACGGGCACGCCGTGCCCACCGACGCGCGCACCAGCATGACCGCGGCAGCGCGCGCCGCGGCTCCCTTCACCGAAGCTCCGCCGAGAGCTGCACGTCGTCCTGCGCGCCAGGCGAGGCGAGCACGACGGTGATCTCCCAGGTCCCCGGCATCGCGAGCACGAGGTCCGAAACCCGGCACGAGCGCGCCGTGCAGTCGATGCGCGGCGGCGTCGCGAGGTGGTCGTGTCCGGGCATGCGCGCCACAACGCCCGTGACGAGCGCCGGACCTCCGGCGGCGTCCGTCGCCTGCACGTCGAAGGCGTTCGTGCCGCGGCGAAAATCGGGCTGCTCGGTCGCCACCGAGACCGCGAAGGTGCCGCGCTCCGAGACCGTCGGCAGCCCCCCGGACGCCGCGCCGAGCGACGGATCACCACACCCCGCGAGGGCGGCGAGGACGACGAGGCTGCACGGAAGCGGTCGGAGACGGCGCATCGGACGACGGATTCATGGAGCCGGAACCCCGTCCTGCTCAAGCGCGCGCGCTGCGGCATGATGTCGCACGCTCTCCGTGGTCCGCGGAAACGGCCCCCGTGGTAGCGCTCGGCGTACCCCTGCGATGGCTCCCGGCTCCCTCGGCTCGATGCTGGTCTGCGACGACGACAAGCCGTTTCGCACGGCGCTCGGCGCGGCGTTCACTCGGCGCGGCTGGGACGTGCACCTTGCCGCGAGCGGCCCCGAAGCCCTCGCCGCGGCCTCCCACACGACCTTCGTGCGCGCCGTCATCGACCTCCGCATGCCGGAGATGTCGGGGCTCGAATTGCTCCGCTCGCTGCTCGTGCTTCAGCCGGCGCTGCAGGTCGTGGTGCTCACCGGCTACGGGTCCATTCCGACGGCCATCGACGCCGTGCGCCGCGGCGCGACGAACTACCTGACGAAGCCCGCGGAGCCCGAAGAGATCGACGCCGCGTTCGCCGATGATCCGTCCGAGGAGCCGCCGCCGGTGGAGGCGCCGGGCGCGGTTCCGTCGCTCGAGCGAGCGCAGTGGGAGCACCTGCAGCGCGTGCTCGCCGACACGCAGGGGAACATCTCCGAGGCCGCGCGACGCCTCGGGATGCACCGCCGCTCGCTGCAACGGAAGCTCCAGAAGCTCCCCCCGAAGCGCTGAGCCGTCGTGCGCGCCGGGACCACGCCGCTGGATCTCCGATGGCTCGTGCGCCTGCGCTGGGCGGCCATCGGCGCGCAGGTCGGCTCCATCGTCGGGACGCGCTACCTGCTGCACGCCCCGTTTCCGGAGGCGCCGCTGGTGGCCATCGTCGCGGTGCTCACCACCGTCAACGTCGCCCTCTCGCTGTGGCTCCGCCGCCGCCCGGCGCTCCCCGACGCGCTCGTCGCGATGAGCCTCCTGCTCGACGCGGCAGGGCTCACGGCGCTGCTCATCTTCACCGGCGGCGCCATGAACCCCTTCACCACGCTGTACCTCCTCCAGGTCGCCCTCGCCGCGATCATCGTGCCGCGGCGCTGGAGCCTCCTCGTCACCACCGGCGCCATCGCGGCCTTCGGCGGGCTGCTGCTCGCGCGTCCCGAGGCCATCCACGTCTGGCATTCGGCGGGGATGTTCGAGCTCCACGTGCGCGGCATGTGGCTCGCGTTCGCCCTCACCGCCGCCGCCCTCTGGTACTTCGTCGACCGCGTATCCGGCTCGCTCCGGCGTCGCGAAGCGGAGCTCGCCACGGCGCGCCTCGAGCGCGAGCGCGCGATTCGACAGACGGCCCTCGGCACCGTCGCCGCGGGTGCGGCGCACGAGCTCAACACCCCGTTGGGCACCGTCGCCATCCTCGCAGCGGAGCTTTCGGACCTGCTCGCCGACGCGCCTGACGCGCGCGCCCAGGCGGACCGCATCCGCGAAGAGGTTCGTCGCTGCAAGGCCATCCTCGGTCGCATGCGCAGGCCGGCGGGCGGCGGGGAGCGCGAGCGCGTGCGCTTCGGAGCGTGGGCCCAGGGGACCGTGCGCGGCTGGTCCGAGCGCGAGCCGGGGCGCGTGGTGCGCTGCGTTCTGCAGGGCGACGATGTCGAGGTGGCGATCGACGCCGATGCCATGGGCCAGGCCCTCGCGAGCCTTCTCGACAACGCGCGCCTCGCCGTCGATGCGGCGGGGCGGGACGACGCCATCGAGGTCACCGTCGGAGGCGACAGCGAGGGGTGGGTGACGCTGCGGGTCATCGACACCGGCGTGGGCATCACCGCGGCCGACCTCGCGCATGTCGGCGAGCCGTTCTTCTCGACGCGCGAGCCCGGGATGGGCATGGGTCTCGGGGTGTACCTCGCCCAGGGCTCCGTCGCGCTGCACGGCGGCACCCTCACGTTCACCTCGGAGCCCGGTCGCACCGTGGCGACGGTGCTCCTTCCGCGCCTCTGACACGCCGACGCGGGTCAGTCGCCGAGGGGACCGTTCGCCTGCACCGCGCAGAGGCCGTCAGAGTTCAGGTGCCCGCCGCCGCGGGCGTTGTAGCGAACGAAGTCTCGCAGGTCGTGCACCATCGCCCCGGCACCCCGCACCGCGTAGGAGGGCGGCGGCGAGTCGTCGACGACACCCTGCGTCTGCCCGCCGCGGTCGCGAACGCCCCGCCCCACGGAGTCGGTCAGCGACGCAGGGAGGTCCCCGGCGAGGTCCGCGAGCGTCACCACCGCCGGCGATGCTGCGCCCGCGTCGACACCCGCCGGGTGCGCTCGCGCCGCGATGGGATCGAAGTGCAGCGGAGTCCCCTCGACGTCGGCCTCGTCCCAGAAGAAGTGGTCCGTGTGCATCGTGATCTGCGCGCGCACGTGACCGGCGGCGCTCGGCTGCACGCCACGGTTCGCCGCGGTGTCGGCGTCGCCGAGCTCCGGGTTGTGGCAGTTCAGGTACGACGCCGGCGCCGCGAAGCCGAAGCCGAAGCGCACCACCGTCGGGTAGTCCGCGAAGGCGGGATCGCTCTCGGAGCTCGCGGGACGCCCTCGGTACGTCGCCAAACCCGAGAAGTACGTCGTCCAACCACTGGCGATCATGCGCGCGGCGTCGTCGGCCGCGTCGATGCCGAGGTTCACGTTGCGAACCGTCGGCCCGGCCGGCGCGACGTCGAAGGAGAACGCGTAGCGCACCGAAGGATCGAGCGTGTCGCCGCCGACGGTCGCTCGAAGCACGGCGACGGGCGTCGCGCTCTCCGGCGGTCCGCCCGCACCCGTGAGCGAACCGTGGCGGTGAAGATCGACGATCCACGGGCCGTCGGCGCGGGCCACGAGGCCTCCGAGGCTCGCGCGCATCGAAGGGTCCGGCGACGCGCGGTTCAAGCGCACGTGATCGACCACGACGAGGTACCGATCGAAGCGGAGCTCCCATCCGTCGACGAACACCGCGGCGCCCGAACGCGGCGTCGAAGTGTACGGGTATCCGTGCTCCGCGAGCGACTCGCCGGAGATCGAGACCTGCACCGTCCCCGGCTCGTCGGCCGCGGCGGCGAACGCCGGGCGCTGCGCCGGAAAGAAACCTGGCGGCAATCCCACGCCGACGCCGTCAGGGAGCATCGAGGCGTCGCTCCCGGCGACCGTCGCGTCGAGGCGTGGCGATGCAGGGGTGGCTCCGCAGCCCAGCGCGGCGCATGCGACGACGGCGAGCGCGCGCTTCACCGGGCCTCCCACGTAAAGACGTACGACGCGCCCGACGCGACCCCCGCGAGGAGCTGCGTGGCCGGCGCCCGCGCCGAGAAATCCGGTGCCTCGCCGGTGTCGTCGAAGGCCACTGCGTCGAGCCAGTGCGTCGGATCGACGCGCAGCGTGAGCGCGCCTCCCGAAGCGGGCGTGAACGCAACGGGGATGTGCAGCACGCGGCGCGACAGCGCCGCGGCGTAGTCGGAGCCGGCGCCGCCGGCGGGAAGCGTGAGCGAGGCGTCGAAGGCGACGCGCACCGTTCCGCGCTCGGCGGTGCCGGCGACATGGGCCACCGCGACGTCGGCTCCCGCGGCGTTCGCAACCGCGCCGTCTTCAGCCTCGACGAGGCGCACGTCGGCGTTGCGCGCAGCCTCGGTGGACCCACGGCCGCCGCCCGGCACGTCGACGAGCGACGGCGCGAGGGCGTCGACGGTGAACGCCGGCAGCACCTCGGCGACGACGCGCCCATCGTCCTGGTCGGTGCCGACGCCGCTCGCGCCGTTGCGGAAATACATGGGGCCGACGGAGACCTCCGCGGCCGAGAGGGTGACCCGCCAGCCCTGCGCGGTGGTCACCACGAGCGGCATCGACGCGTCGCGCAGCACACCGCCCGCACGAACCCCGAACGACACCTGCGCGAGGGGCGCGTCGAAGGCGCACGCAGCGCACGCCAGCACGGCTGCGATGGCGAGCCTCATCGCGCCCTCGCGGCGCCGTCACCCGCGCCGCCCCCGAGGTAGACGGTGAGCGTGCCGAAGACGCCGAGCGGCGCACCCGGGGTGAAGTGCCGCGCGGGGAGCAGGTCGGGCGACGCGGCGGCGTTGAAGTTCGACACGTAGTTGTAGACGCCGAGCTGGTAGCGCGCGTCGAAGAGGTTCTGCGCGATGACCCCGACCTCGATCCAGCGCCAGCGCACCGCGGCCGACGCGTCGGTGACGAAGAACGGGTCGCTCGATTGCCCGTACGGCAGCGGGCGCGCGGACACGAAGGTCATGCCGACGCCGAAGCGCCCCGCGAGCTTGTGCCCGCGAACGCGAATCGGAAGGTCGCCGTGCACGCCGCCGTCGAGCCGCGCGACGAACGGAGGGGCGTACGGGACCTGGTTGCCCTGGTCCGCCGGAAAGTACGTCGAGCCAGGGTCCGCGGCCTCGCGGACGAAGCGCGCGTCGGCGAAGGTTGCGCTGGCCGCCACGTCCAGCCACCTGTTGCTCACGCGCCCCGCCACGAGCACGCCTTGCCGCACCGTTCCGGGCGCGAGCGTGTTGCGGCCCTCCTGTTGGTTGAACACGAGGTCGCGGTCCACCGACGTGTAGAAGTAGGACGCGCGGAGAACGAGCTGCGTGCGCCCGAACTCGCGGCGCCACGCGATGCCGCCCTCGGCGGAGACGACGCGCACGAAGGGAACGAACGTCGCGTCGGCGATGTACGACGGGTCCGCCGAGCGCGCTCCGGTACCCGCGCTCGCGCTCACGGTGACGCCGCGAAACGGGCCGACGCTGACGCTTCCGCGCGGCTGCACGGCCAGCCCGCTCGCCGAGCGCCGCGCCGTCGGGTCCCGCGGACCGGAGCGATCGCGGCCGTCGCAGAGCGCGTCCAGCGTGGTCGCAGCGGCGCCGAGCGACACGTCGTGGACGTCACAGCGCGAGAGCACGTCGTAGCCGAAGTAGTCGCCGCGCACGCCGCCGCGGAGCACCATCCAGCGCCACGGGCGCAGCTCGACGTCGGCGTAGAGCCCCACGTCGACGAGGGTGTCGCCGAGGTCGAAGTCGCGGCGGTACGGCACCAGCGTCCCCGCACGCAGACGCTGCTGCATGCTGTCGACGAGGTCGAAGCGGCCGTAGAGACCAGCCTCGATGGCCTGCGCGAGACCGCCGAGCACGCCGCGTTGACGCAGGCTCGCGCGGGCCCCGAGCGTCGTCGCCGTCGACGTCTGGTCGACCGCGTCGCCGCGCTGCGCCGTGCCCGACCGGTACGCCGCCGGCGGGTCCTCGATGAAGCCCGTGTAGTTCTCGCGCAGACGGAACCCGCGGAGCGACGCGAACACCATCGCCCGCGCCGTGCGATCGCCGCGGGTGTCCTCGAGCGACAGAGCGACCATGTGCCGGCTCGCGTCGCCCCCCTGCGTGGCGTCGTAGGTGCCGAAGAAGTCCACGCGCCCGGCGTCGACATCGTCCTGCCGCAGCACGCCCGCGCTGCCGTACTGCGTGGCGTACGTCGTCGCGAGCAGCCGCAGCGTCGTCGACGGTCCGAGCCCCGCCTCCCACTGCGCCATGGCGCGCCCGAGCCGCGCCGCACGGTTCGCGCCGAAGCCGTCGGTGGTGCGCAGGTCGGCGCCCGCGAAGGTGCCCGCACGGCCCTCCTCCGGCGCCCACAACGCGAGCATCCGATGGGTGTTGAAGCTGCCGCCGGTGTACTGCATCGACAGGCCGCGCTGCTCGAGTCCGAGCTCGTACTCGGCGCTGCCGGCCACCGCGTAGTTGCCCTGGTGCGGGTCGAAGGGCCCCTCGAGCACACGCACCGACCGCACCAGCTCGGGGATGATGAAATGCGTGTCGACGAGGCCCTCGCCGTGGGGGTTGCCGGCCTCGTTCATCGGCACGCCGTTCACCGTGAACTCGAGGTCCTGCCCCTCGTGCGCGTCGAAGCCGCGGAGATACACCTGCTCGGCGTGGCCCTCGCCGCCCTCGTTCGTCAGAAGGATTCCCGGCGCCAGGCGGAGCACGTCCGACGCGTTCGAACGAGGCACCGCTCGCAGCCCGGGCGAGAGGCGCACCACGGTGTCGCTCGCCGAGCGCGGCGGCGGCGCGCTCGAACGCACCGTCGCCTCCTCGGTCACCTCGGCGGCTGGCGTCCCCGGAGCAGGCGCCGCGGGCGCTGCGTCCGAGGGTGCCGGCGCGTCCTGCGCTCGGCCCGTACGCCCCGCGAGCAGCACCGCGAGCACCACCGCCGCGGGGCACACTGCGCGCTCGCTCGGGTTCTGGCCAGGGGACCGGTTCACGCCGCCCCATCTACAAGTTTTGTATCTCGATTGCAATTGCTTCAACATTGCGACAACAACCGCGTCGCGACTCGCACCGCGTCAGTGCGCGTGCGTGAAGAGCGTCTCGATCCAGGCCCGCGGCCCTGCCCGCACGATGGCTGCAGCGATGGCAGCCCCGAGCAGCGCCGCGGCCGCGAGCTCCGCGGGATGGTGCGCGTGCGCGGCGAGCGCGTGGAGTTCCGGGGCCCACCCGCCCGCTGGAAAGGCGCGCGCCGCGGACGCCGCAACCGCGCACGACGCGGCGACCGTCGCGACGAAGGCCGCCCCCGCCCGGCGCCCGAACGCCTCGCTGACGAACGCAGCGCGCCCGCCCCCGGCCGCAGCCCCGACGAGCAGCAGGACCACCGCTGCGCCGGGCGGAAGCCCCTTGTGCACGAGCACCGCGGCGACGGGCACGGCCCCCAGCGCCGACGGCGCGGCAACCCCGCCGACGACCGCCGCAGCGATGCACGCGAGGGCGTACGAGCCCGCGTCCAGGAGGTGCCCCGAGGGCAGCGTCGCCTCCGTTGCCGCGGCTACCGCGAGCCCCAGGAGCAAGGGCGCCGAGGTCCCCTCGAGGCGGCGAAGCAGCGCGTCGCCGAAGCGCAGCGCCGTCACCGGAGCCCGACGCGACGGCGCCGAGAGCAGCGGCCGCGACGCCGTCGAAGCCGCCATCTGCGAGGCCGCACGCGCCGCGAAGACCCCCGCCGCGACGGCGAGCACCGTCGCGATGCCGAAGCGCGCCAGCGCCACTGCCGGTCCGAGGAGTCGCACGCTGACCGTCAGCGCCGCGCCGTCGAGCGCGACGGTCGATGCGAGCATCGCCACGACCGACGCCACTGGCTCCGTGGCCCGACGCAGCCGCCGCGCCGTCGCGAGGCCGTCCCGCCCCTCGCCGCCGCCGCGCGCTTCGACGAGCCCTCGCGCCGCCAGCGAAATGGCTTCGCGGGACGGCAACGCCGTACGCAGCCGCGGCGCCAACCACGCCTCCGACGCGGCGCCCAGCGCGAGGCCCGCGAGCATCGCCGGCGCGACCTCGACGAAGAGCGGGAGCAATGTCGCCGTGACGGAGAGCTCTTGCGGCAGCGCGCGGCGAAGCAGCCCCGCCGGATCGGGCATCGCGAACACGAGCGCGAGGCCCGCGAGGAACGCGACGCCGGCCAGAGCCTTCTCCGCGCGCGACGTCGGCCGCGCCGAGTGCGAGTGCAGCGCGAGGCGGAGCATGACGCCGACCCCCAGCGCGAGGGCGCCGTCGAACAACGCATCGGGCACCGCGTCGAGCAGGGCGCGACCCGCCACCGCGCCGGCGAGCGTGCTGAGCGCGAGCGCCGCGAGCGCGATCGCGGTCTTCCGGGGACCCGATCGCGGCAGCACCGACGACGCCACGAAGAGGCCCTCGGGCATGCGATGCAGGATCAGCGCGAGCGCGAGCGACGATCCCATCGAGCGCGGCGAGACCGCGACGGCCAGCGCCGCGCCATCGCCCACGCCATGGAGCGCGAGCACCGGGAGCAACAGCCCCGCGCCGGCCCCGGCCGAGGGGTGGAACGGATGACGCTCGGCGTGGTCGCGCTCGTGGCCGCGTCGGTCGATCCACCACAGGGCGCCGGAGGCGCCGAGCGCGAGCACGAGCGCCCACCATCCCAGCGACTCCGCGGCATGCGGCAGCATGCGGAACGCAAGCGTCGCAGGCACGAAGCCCAGCACGAGGCCGTCGATGGCCGCCGACGCGAGGACGCGCTTGCTCCCGAGCAGCACCAGCGCGGCCCCGAGGAGCAGTCCGAGGACCGCGAGCGCGAGCGTCGTCGCGAACACGGGTCAGGTCACGCGCATCGGTCGCAGAGACCCTTCACCTGGATCTCGACGACGCCCGTTCCGAGGGACTTGGGCAGCCCGCGCCCGCCCGACACGTGCACGGCCTCGATGGGCAGGCACACGACGTCGCCGCAGTCGCCGCACACGAAGTGCGGGTGCTGCGCCTCGGCGTGCGCTCCCGATGCGTTGCCCGCTCGGACCTCGAAGCGCCACACGTGATCGCCCACGTCCGAGCGCTGCAGGATCTCTGCGTCGGTGAGGTCGATGAGGTTGCGGTACAGCGTCGCGCGGTCCCACCCCGCCGGCGCGAGCGCCTCGGAGAGCGCTGCGTGCGTGACCGGCGACGACGCCGCGAGAAGCTGGCGCAGCACTGCGACCCGCGGGGCCGTGACCCGGAGGCCCGCCTCGCGGATGCGCGCCCGCATCGCCTCGACCGAAACCCCGTCGCGCCGCCGCGCCGTCATCGCTTCGACTCCACGACTCGAATGCTACTGCAACCCGGTCGCAATAGAAACGCGCCTGCGACGACGCCGCGTGGCGGCGGCCAGCATCGCGAGCGACAACGCCTCCACCCCCACGTCGCGCGTGGCGCCAGGCACTGAGCACCCGCAGCTCGTCGATGGCGCGGACGCCCCGGTCCTCGGCGCGTCGAGGGTCGGGACGTCGACGATCCCGGCGAGGCTGGCGTCGAGGATGCCGGCGTCCACCGGGGCGTCCGGTGCAACCGCGGCATCGCGAGCCACGCCCGCGTCGGGGCGCGGCGTGTCGGCGATCGTCGTCGAGACCGCAGACCACCGGTCGATGCACACCTGCGTGCCCTCCGACGGGGCCGCGCACACGGGCGGACCGAGCACCGCGGAGAAGCGCAGCACCGGCCGCACCGTCGCGCCGCCGTCGTCGGAGCGCCCGAGCGCAAAGGGCTGGCGCAACCAGTCGGTGACGACCCAGAGCGAGCCCGCGTGCCAGCGCATGCCGAGCACCGGCAGGGCGTTGACCCGGGCGAAGGTCTCGCCGCCGTCCGTCGAACGAAAGAGCCCGGCCCCGGCGCTGCCGTACCAGACCGACCGCCCGTCGTCGGAGATCGCGAAGCCCGTCATGTCGTCGGCGGTGCCCGCGACGCGTCCGAGGTGATCGCCGCCGTCGGTGCTCCGCAGGAGATTCGACGCGAGCCCGTCGACGGTGCGCACGAACAGCGTCGACGGCGCCGTCGGATCGACGCCCGACACGAACGCCTCGTCCCCGAGCGCCGCGCCGATGCCCGTCGCGGTGAGCGTCGCTCCGCCGTCGTCGCTGCGGAACAACCTCGGCGCCCGCGCGGCGGAGTCGTCGAAGCCCGACGCGTACACCCGATCGGGACGCGACGGCGCGACCTCGACGGTCAGCAACTGAACGTTCGCGAGGCCCGCGCCGCGCCGTTCGAAGAACAGCGAGTCGTCGGAGCGAAGGACGTAGGCGGGCGCGCCCGCGGTGCTCTCGGCGCCGTAGATGACCGTGCCGTCGGGCGTCGCCGCGAGGTCCACGACGTCGTGGTGGAGGACCGTGCCGAGGCTCCGCACCGCGCACCCGTCGGTGAGCGCGTGAGCGCCGTCCTCGAAGCCCACGACGATCTCCCCGCGGGCCGTCACCTCGACCGGCGGGTCGAAGCCGGACCCGGGCACGAACGGAAAGTAGAGGAGGTCTTCGCAGTACCAGCGGAACGTCGCGCCGCCGTCGGTGCTCACGATCAATCCGAAGGTGGTCCGCAAGGCGATGACGTCCGCGCGCGCCCCCGGACCGAGCACCACCATCTGCGCGGCCGGAAACCTCCCGTTCGCGCTCGCACCGCCGCCCCCCGCGAGCGCGCTCACGACGACGGCGACGGCGACGCGGAGCACGGATCGCTTCATGACGCTCCCGGCGTACGGGGTTTCGATGCACGCCACAAGGCCGCCGCCCAGAGTACGCTGCGCAGCGATGGTTCCGCGCATCGCGTTCGAGAAGTCCGGGGTCGGCGAGCCGTGGGTGCTGCTGCACTCCTTTCCGCTCGACCGACGCATGTGGGCCTCGCAGACCGCCGCCCTCGTCGCGTCGGGTCGGCAGGTCGTGACCGTGGACCTTCCGGGGTTCGGCGGCTCCGAGTCCGATCCCTCCGCCGCGCCTTCCTTGGACCGTTACGCCGAAGCGGTGCTCGCGCTCCTCGACGAGGTCGGCATCGCCGCGGCGACGGTGCTGGGTCTGTCGCTCGGCGGATACGTCGCACTTCGCATCGCGGCGATCGCCCCGCATCGGCTCCGTTCCCTCGTGCTCGCGGACACGCGCGCCGCGGCGGACGCACCGGAGACCCGCGCCGGGCGCGTGCTCAACCTCGGGCTCGTGCGGTCCCGCGGAGCCTCCGCTCTCGTCGACAAGCTGCTGCCGCATCTCGTGGCCCCGGGCGCGTCGGCACGAGTGCGCGACAACGTGCGAGCGTGGGGAGCCGTGCAGTCGACCGAGGCGCTGACCTACGCGCTGCTCGCCATGCGCGACCGGGCGGACGCCTCCGAGGCCCTCGCCTCGCTTCGATGCCCGGTGCTCTTCATCGTCGGCGCCGAGGACGGAATCACCCCGCCCGCGTCGCATCACGCGATGGCGTCGACGGTTCCCGGCGCGCGGGTCGAGGTCCTCGCGGGAGCCGGGCACCTCTCGAACCTCGAGGCGCCCGAGGCCTTCAACGCGGCGCTGCTCCGGTGGGCGAACGGCCTGCCGCTGCCCTGAGCGCACGCTCGGCCCGGGCGATGCGGGCGTCCAACGCGTCCAGCCGCGACGGAGCCATGGCGCGATCGATCCAGCGCCCCACCACGAACACGAAGAACACCGCCGCGAGGTAGCCGCTCGCCGCCGGCAGTCCGAGCGCGAGGTGGCCGAGCCAGCCGACGCCCCAGCCCGCTCCGAAGCACGCCAGCACCATCGGCACGAGGGCCCCGTGCCGGTGCTCCTCCCACCAGGAGATCCGTTGCATCAACGTTTCGCGCTGCGCGCGGAGCTGGTCCATTTCGTCTCGATCGGCCACGACGCGAGGCAGCGTACAACGCCGTGACGCACCACGCCCGAGGCGCCTCTGGTACGTTCGTCGCCGTGCGATTCCGCGTCGCTTCGTCACCAGTGCAATTCGGGGGCATCGCGCGCGCGGCGCTCGTGCTGGCTCTCGTCGTGACGCCTCGTCGCACGCTCGCGCAGACGGCCCCGGCCGCAGCGACCCCGCGAACCTCGGAGGAGGCGCCATCGCCCGAGGTGGCCGAGGCGCGCCGCCTCTTCGCCGCGGGGCGCGCGGCGTGGGAGCGGAGCGAGTGGTCCCAGGCGCTGCGTGCGTTCGAGGGCGCCCAACGCCTCGCTCCGCGCCCTGCGGTGCGCGTCGACATCGCCAACTGTCTCGCGCGGCTCGGTCTCGCCGCCGAGGCGCTGCGGCAGTTCGAGGCGTTCCTCGACGAGAGCGTCGACGCGACGGACGACCAGCGCACCGCCGTCGAGGGCGAGATCGCGCGCCTGCGCTCGCAGGTCGGGGAGCTGCAGGTCATCGCCTCGCCGACCGGAACGCCGGGCCTCGAGGTCACCGTCGACGGACGCGTGCTCTCGCTGTCTGGACCTTCGCACCTCGCCCCCGGGAGCCACGCCCTCGAGGTCCAGGCGACGGGCTTCCTGCCGGAGCACCGACCGTTCGACATCGCCGCCGGACAGGCCCTCGTCCTCGACGTGACGCTTCGACCGGATCCCGCGGCGGCGCCGAGCCCTGCCCCCGCCGTCGCTCCTGCTGCCACCCCCGTCGCCTCGGCCGCGGTGACGACCACGACGGCGTCCACGGCACCCGCGGTCCCGGTCCCTGCGGCCGTCGCCACGCCGCCCCACCCTCGCGGCTTCGTGCATCGACGCGCGTGGATCTTCGCCGCCGCAGGCACCGGCGCCGCCGTGCTCGGGTGGACCGTCCTCGGTGCCGCGGCGCTCGGCGCGAACGCGAGCTTCGACGGCACGGCGAGGCAGCTCCAGCGCGGCGACGGAGACCCGGGCGTGCTGCGCGCCGAGGGTCACGACGAGGCTGCGCGCGCCCGAGCCCTGGCCCTCGGTTCCGACGTGGCCATGGGCGTCGCCTTCGCGGGCGCGGTGGTCACTGCGGTGCTCTGGTGGCGCAGGGACGCGGCTCCCGCGGTCGGCATGACCGCGACCGTCGATGGAGGCCGCGCGGGCCTCGTCGCGGACGGCGCCTTCTAGCCCGTCGCCTGCCGCGGACATCGCCTTGCCGCCCCCATCGCTGCGGGCTATCACGGGGTTCGATGACCGTCGTGCATCCCGGAGACGAGCTCGCCACGCTCCGCCGACGCGTCGAACGTGCGCTCGAGCGACCGCTCCCCCGCGACGACGTGCGCTCGCTCCTCGAAGCCCTCGCAGCGCGAGCGCCCGCCGACAGCGCCGAGGCCACGCTCGCCCATCGGCACCTCGCCGAGCTGCTCCTCGAGGAGAGCCCCTGGCGCGCGTCGCTGCACTGCCGGCAGGTGCTCCGCGTTTGTCCCGACGACGACGCCGCGCACGCGCTCATGGGCCTCGCGCAAGCGCTTCAAGGCAACTACCGCATGGCCGTCGGAGCGTTTCGACGCGCCGTCGCGGTCGCACCGTCGAACGCGTGGTACCAGCACAACCTCGGGCACCTGCTCGACGTGGCGCTCGACCGCGCATCCGAGGCGCTGCCGCACTTGCAGCGCGCGGCGCGGGCGCACCCCGGGCAAGAGGAGGTCGGCGCGTCGCTGGCGCACTGCCTCGGAAGATTGCATCGATGCGACGAGGCCCTCGAGGTCGTCCGCGCGCTGCTGCGCCGGCACCCGGCGCACCGTGACCTCTTGGCCCTTCGCGGCTGGCTCGAGGAAGGTGCGCCCGCGCGGGCGCCGCGATCACCGCGGGCCCCGTCGACGGTGCCCATCGCATGCGCTGCGTCGGTGATCCGCACGTCGCTCGCTCGCCTGGGTCGCTCCGTCGCCCGCATCGAGGCCGCCGTGGCGCTCTGGACCGCCGATCCCCGTTGCACCGAGCCCCCGGACCTCGCCGCGCTGGCGGCGCTCGACTACCTCGCCTCCCGCGAGTCGGGTCCGCGCTGCACCCGCGAAGCCGTGGCGCGCGAGCACGGGGTGACGCTGTCCTTGCTCGCCGCCCGTTGCGCGAAGATCCGCGCCCGCTAGCGGCAGCGCAGGCGCAGCGCGTCGAGGTCGTCGTGACAGGCGGCGCACGGGCGCTCCGACGCGCGCAGCAAGGCCCCGCAGCGCGCCACGAACGAGGGGGGATGCGGCGAGAACCCGCCGCCGCCCCGAGTCCGGCTGGCGTGGCACGTCACACAGTC
>CAIMWA010000465.1 GCA_903845045.1 uncultured delta proteobacterium
CCTCGCCGTCACCGCGGCCGACGGCCGGCGCGGGGCGGGGCAGGACGTCACCGCCGCGAGCCGCACGGTGCTCGACGTGCGCCCGGCGCGAACCGCCGCCGCCGTCGCGCCCGCGCGGTGACGGTTGCTGCGTCGGCACGGACGCGAATGTGCCTGTGTTCGTCATGCGCGTCGGCGCGAGGAGCTCGGAGGGGCTGCCGACCCGTCGCGCTCACGCCCGGCGGCGAAGCGTCCGGGCTCTGCGCTTCGCGACCGTACCGGCCGAGGACGGCCGGGCCTCAGACCTCGACCACGTGCGCGCGATGGCGACTCGCGCGGACCGTCCCCCACCTTCGTCGGACCCCTCTCCGGAGGCCCGGCCGTCGCGGCCGGCACGATCCCGCCAGGGCAGAGCCCGCGCTGCTCCGCTGCCGGGCGTGGACGCAGCGGGCCGTTTCGTCACGGGGGATCGCGGCACGCTGCTCGCCGGCGGGAGCTCGAAGATGCGTGGACGTGACGGGGCTGGAGCCTGCGGCGACGCCGATCGCGGGTGGTCGCGATGTTCAGTCCCAGGGATAGTGTCCGAAGGTGTGCGTCGACACGACGACGCCGTCTGCGTGCTCGATGACGCAATACCAAGGGACCCAGCGGCGTCGCCCCTCGAGGATCGTACGCCGGGTGGCCGGCGTGTCGCCCGCGGACGTGTACTCATGAAGCGCGAGCGACCGCGCGCGGGCGAGCGCCCCATCGACGGGTCCACCGACAACCGCCTCCGCGCAGACGCCCTCGACCGTCGATCGCAACCCCCTCGAGGACGCTACCGTCGCCGCGACAAAAACGACCGACACGACGACTGCGATGACGAGGAAGCAGCCCAGCAAGACCGCGCCCCACGAGCCGACCGCGACGACCGCGCGCAGCATCCACGTCAGCCACCGCAGGATCACCGCGCCGACGCGAGATCGCTGCGTATCGGCGGGGGATTCCGTTGCCGAGGTCGCCGCCCTCCCCGCCGCTCCCGCTCACGCCGCCTTGCGCGACGCCTCGGCGCCGGCCGGTGCGTCGACCAACGCATCGGGCGCGCCGAACTTCGCCTCGTCCCAGCGCATCGGGTTGAAGAGATGCGGTCGGTGGTGGTGGTTCGCGTGCATGTAGATGCCCGCGAAGACGCGGTTTCCGAAGGCGTAGTACCCGCGGTCGAGGTTCACCGGGCGAAAGTCCTCGTCGGCGACGCCGCGCGCGCCGTTGTGCGTCGACCAGTTGAAGTGGATCACGAAGAGCCCCGCGAGCACGTTCATCGGCACGAACACCAGCAGCGTGAACCACGGCCCGAGGACCATGGTCCACGCGAGGATCAGCGCGACGTTGGTTCCGTAGCTGACCCACGCGCGGCGACGCTCGGCGCGATGGTTCTCCGGCGTGTCACCCCACAGGTCGAAGTACTGCTGGAACAGCTGCCCCTCCACCTGCGTCACCGTGTTGTGCACGGTCTTCCAGAAGCCCGCGAAGTTCGGGTGCGGGTCCATGGTCCGATGGTCGGAGTACTTGTGGTGCCGCATGTGGATGATGTCCCACGACGCGAAGCGCACCACCACGATGAGCCCGAGCACCTCGCCGACGAGGCGGTTGATCGCACGCGGGAGGTTCCCGTGCGTGCAGTTGTGGATCGTCAGGTGCGCCCAGATGAACGCGTAGAGCAGCGCCGGCGCGATGGCCAGCCACGACCACGACGGCGCGCCGAAGCGCGGAGCCACGTGGGCGGCCCGGAGCGCGACGCAGACCGCCGTGCAGGCGACGAGGTAGAACCCGTCGTAGAGCGCGTAGAAGCGCGGGCTCTTGCGGAACTGCGTGACGGGGTGCGCGGTCAGCGCGCGGGTCATGGACGCGATCATCGGGCTCCTGCGGCGGGCGGCGGGCGTGAGGGGCGCGAGCGTAGTGGTGCGGACTTCGGGCGTCGATGCGAGCTCGACCGAATGCGCGTGCGGAGTCGTGCCCGCGCGACGTGACGCGCGGAGCGACGCCGCGGGGCGAGTGGTGGTAAGGGACCGCCACCATGCGGTGCGTGCCTCCGTGCCCGAGCGAGCTGCGTGATGACTGGACGGTCGGCGACGGCGGTGCGCGGAGCCTCGCGCGATGAGCGCCCGCGTCGACGACGGCGGCGGACGCCTCGGCATCGTCGCCCGCGCCGACGTCTACGCCGTCGCGGACCTCTACTACCGCGGCTTCTGCATGCTGCTCATCGTCCTCACTGCGACGTCGGCGCTGCGACACGCCGCGAGCTGGACCAACACGGCGTGGCTCCTCGGCTTCGTCGTCGCGAACGAGGTCGCGTCGCGGCTCACCTG
This sequence comes from uncultured delta proteobacterium, assembly GCA_903845045.1. Classification (GTDB taxonomy): domain Bacteria; phylum Myxococcota_A; class Polyangia; order Polyangiales; genus SCUS01. The sequence continues at coordinate 2,325 of CAIMWA010000465.1, forward strand.
GCGCTTTCCCCGCCAGGTCCGAGCGATCGAGTGGACGCGCGTGTACCTCGTCAACGGCGCGTTCTGCGTCGGCATGTACCTCGGCATGGACGGCGCGTTCGCGCACCTCTGGGAGGTGTTCTTCATCCCGATGACGGCGTCGGCGTTCGTCGGCGTGCTGCTGCCGAAGCCCAAGCCCGCGTCGCTGGGTCTGCTGTTCTGGCCGGCGGCGCTCGCCGTCGCGGAGTTCGCCCGACACGGCGACCCGGTGCGCACGCTCGTGCACGTCGGCGCGACGGCGATGGTGGGCCTCACGCTGCGCCAGATCACCATCGCGCTCTCGAACTCCATCATCATGTCGGATCAGCGCGCGGTGGCGCTGCGCGAGCTCGGCGACGACCTCGAGCGGCGCGTGGCCGATCGCACCACGGAGCTCACCCGCGCCAACGACGAGCTCCTGCGCGAGGTGACCGAGCACGCGCGCGCCCAGGCCTCGCTGCGCAACGCCGAGGAGCAGCTCCGCCACGCCGACAAGATGAACGCCATCGGCAAGCTCGCCGGCGGCATCGCCCACGACTTCAACAACATCCTCACGGTGATCCTGCTCAACGCGCGCGCGGGCGGCGCTCGCGACGAGGCCGACGAGGCGACACGGGCGTCCTTCGCGGAGATCGAGACCGCGAGCCAGCGGGCCGCGGAGCTCACGCGACAGCTCCTCGCGTTCAGCCGCCAGCAGGTGCTCGCGCCGACGGTCACCGACCTCGACGCGGTGCTCGACGGCATGGGCTCCATGCTCCGCCGGCTCCTCGGCGAGGACGTCGCGCTGCGGGTGATCCGTGCGCCCGATCCGTGGAAGATCCGCGCCGATCGCGGACAGCTCGAGCGCGTGGTGATGAACCTCGTCGTCAACGCGCGCGACGCCATGCCCGCGGGCGGCACGCTCACCCTCGAGACCCGGAACCTCGACGTCGACGAGGCTCGGCGGGACGTCCCCGTCGACATCAAGCCCGGCCCGTACGTGATGCTCGCGGTGAGCGACACCGGCACCGGCATCGACGATGCGACGCTCGCGCGCATCTTCGAGCCGTTCTTCACGACGAAGGAGCTCGGCCAGGGCACGGGCCTGGGGCTCTCGACGGTGTTCGGCATCGTGAAGCAGAGCGGCGGCCATGTGTGGGCCACGAGCGAGCCCGGCGTCGGCACGACCTTCCAGGTGCTGCTCCCGCGCACCGACGACGCGCCCCGGGTCGTCACCGCGACGCCGCCGGCGCTGCGCCCTCGCTCGGCGTCCGAGACGGTGCTGCTCGTCGAGGACGACGGGAGCGTGCGCGACCTCGTCGCGGGCATCGTGCGCGACGCCGGCTACGACGTGCTCGTGGCGAGCGATGGTGCCGCGGCCCTCGAGCTGCTGGCCCGGCGCACTGCACCGCTGCACGCGCTTCTCACCGATGTCGTGATGCCGCAGATGAGCGGCCGCGAGCTGGCCGATCGGGTGAAGGCGAGCTGCGGCGCCGTGCCGGTGGTGTTCATGTCGGGATACACCGACGACGTGGTGCTCCAGCACGGCGTGCAGGACTCCACCGTCGACTTCGTTCCGAAGCCCATCGTGGCCGAGGCGCTGCTGCGCACGCTGCGCGAAGTGCTCGATCGGTCGCCGTAGGCCGGGGCCCGCGAGCGAACGAGCGACGACCCCTGGCCTGCCGCGCGAACGCGTCAGGCGAGGGTCATGCGGGGATGTGTGGGGGGGGGGGACGAGCCGGAGCTCGAGGAGGAGGGGTGCTGCGAGGGGAGCGGAAGACTAGCGACGGCGATCGCCGCCGCGGCCGCCGCCGCCGCCGTAACCACCACCGCCGCCGCCGCCGCCGCCGCCGCGGTTCTCACGCTCCTGCGCCTCGTTCACGGTGAGCGTGCGCCCCCCGAAGTTGAGGCCCTGGAGCGCGCGGATGGCGGCCTGCGCCTCGGCGTCGCTGTTCATCTCGACGAAGGCAAAGCCGCGCGGGCGGCCCGTCTCGCGGTCCTCCACGATGCGGACTTCACGGACGCCGCCGCTCGGCTCGAAGAGCGCGCGGAGCTGGGGTTCGTCTGCGCTGAAGGGAAGATTGCCGACGTAGATTCTGGATCCCATGACATGACCTCGGACTGTGATGCCGACGACCCGTTCGGGTCGTGCGGCAGAGCGGAACACCGTCACACGCCGTGGTCTGCACCCCCGATGAGCCGAGGGTGTCGCTGGGTGACGGACCAACCGCCAGACCACGTCCTGGATGAGCGACATCCCCGCCCTCCCTCTTTCGAGGGGGGCGGCGGTTCCACATCCGACAGCGCAGTGTTGGCTCCGAAGCGTAGGTGGGATCCGAGAGACTAAAGTTGTCTAGCACGCCCTTCGGGGCGCGAACAACCCCCCCCCGTGGCTCGCCGGCATCGGAATGCGCCGTCGCACCGCCGGAGGGCCTCGAAGCACGCGATAACGGGTCTCCGATGCATCCGACGAGACGCGCGCTCCCGAGGCTTTCGCTCGTGATGCTGTTCGTCGTCCCGGGCTGCGGCGCCATCGTTCGGGCGGGCGCTTTCCCCGACGACGCCGCGTCGGCTGCGGACACCCCAGCGACCGGCCCGGGCACGATGCTGACGGACGTCATCCTGCCCGACGTCGTCGCTTCGGATGTGCCAGTGGTCGCCATCGACGCGGCAGCGCCGTCGTGTGCTTTGCCCGGCGTCTATTCCGTGGCGACGCTCGGCGGCACGACGTTCTTCCTTTGGTTCGCGGGCGACGGGACCATCCGCGGCGCCCTGACGCGCGGCGGCCTCGTGACGATGCCGAGCGAGCTCGGTGTGTACGAGATCAGCGGTGCCACGCTCGCGATCGTCGGCGAAACGCTGTCGGGCGGCACGGGCGCGGGCGCGTGCTCTCCGGCGGATGGCGGGGCATACCGGATGACCTTCGACGGGTCCTGCGCGTCGCTTCGCCTCGGCCTCGTTCGCGACGACTGCGCGCTGCGTGGAACGGCCTTTCCGACGTTCGTCTTCACGCGGCAGCCGTAGCGGATCGCGCGGCTCCCCAGCGTCGCGGCGATCAGCGGGTGCGCGTCGACGCCGGAGCGACCTTGCGATGGCTCTCGGCCACGAGCCTCGCGACGAAGGTCCAGTCGACCCGCGCGGTGTCGAGGCGCACGCCCAGCCACCCACGCGGACCGATGTAAGCGGGCGAGTAGAGCCGCTTCGGATCCGCGGCGATCATCGTCCGCGCCTCGGCCAGCGGGACGCGAACGCACACCGCCACGATGCCGTCGCCGTGGTGGTTGTCGAGGAAGTACGCGAACGCCTTCTTGCGTACGCGCCACGTGGCGTGGACGCCCTCGCGCGCGCACTCGGCGTCCGGGAGCTCCGCCACCAACGCAGCAAGCTTCTCGTAGGTGCCGCGCGCGACGGCGGCGTCGGTGGTCGCGCGCGCCGGGGGCTTCTTGCGGACGGCCCGCGCGGAGGTCGCCATCTTGCCGGGGTTCTTCGGCGCGACCGAGAGCCACGCGTCCTCGACGAGGAGCGCGATCTCGATCCAGTCGGTGCCCGCGAGGTCGAGGCGCGCGCCGAGCCATCCGTTCACTCCGACGTACGGCGGCACGAAGAAGCGCTCGGGGTGCGCGCGCACGAGACGCCGCTGCACGTCGGGCGTGGACTTCACCCAGATGGCCAGCCGCCCGTCGTCGTGGTGATGGTCGACGAAGGTCACGAACATGCGCCCGCGCGCGCCGCCGGCCTTGAACGACGGTGCGCCGTGCGAAATCTTCTCCTCGGCGCTCGGGTACGCGAGGCAGAGACCGCGCACCTGGGCGAGCGCGGCCTCGGCGGGGTCGACGGTCTTCGCGGTCATCGCCCGATGCTACATGCCGCCGCCGACCCCTCGAGCGAGGACGGTCGCGACCGCTGCCTGCCCTCGCGCGCAGGCGGGGTAACGTCGACCCATGTCCATCGCAGGTCGACTGCTGCTTGCATCGCTCGTGTGCGCGGGCTGTGCGTCGTCGGACCCGGCACCCATCGATGCCGCGCTCGCCGATGCCACCGCCGACCTCACGTCCTCGCCGGACCGCGGTGTGGTCGTCGACGCGAGCCCGGCGGCGGACGCCGATGCCGTCACCGTCGACGATGCTCTCGACGCGGGCTCGAACGCCGACGTCGTCGACGCGTCGTCGCCGTCCGATGTGCCGCGCGCCGTGGATGCGCCCGACGCCGCGGACGCGCGTGCGTGCCCCGGGGCGAACCTCCAGCAGGACCCTTCGAACTGCGGCGCCTGCGGGGTGCAGTGCTGCGGCGGCTGGTGCTTCAACGGCACCTGCGGCACCGAGGGACCGCCCGGGACGGTGGGCTGCCCGTCGCATCTCGCAGGATGCGTGGGCCCCGTCCCGGTGCAGACGTACGCCGATCCGAACAACTGCGGGGCGTGCGGAAACGCTTGCGGAACAGGGTGTTCGTGCGCTGCCGGGACGTGCCGTTGCCCGTCGGCAGACGCCGGAACGGACGCCGCGACGCCGGACGTGGCCCTGGACGTCCACGTCGGCGACCTCGGGTAGAGCGACGTCGGCCCGACGCGCCGCTGCGGTATCGTCGTGCGAGCCATGCGGTCTCCGCTCCTCGCGCTCGGCGTCGTCCTCGTCGTCGGATGCTCGACGCCCGCGCCGTCCCTCGTAGACGCGGCCGCCGGCGACGCCCTCGTTCCAACGGACGCCGATGCGAATGCCGGTGACGCGGCGATGGCGCTCGAAGTCGTCGCAGCCGACGCGGGTGCCGACGATGGCCCTCCCGACGATCGCGGATCCGCCGATGCGACCGTCGACGACGCCGCGATGGACGGAGCTCTGGATGCCCCCGCGGATCCCCGCGCGGGTGACCGCGACGGCGATGGCGTGCGCGACGACGACGACTGCGACGTGACGGCGCCGGGTCCCTTCGACCGTCACGCAGGCGGCGACGGTAGCTGCGTGCTTCGCGGAACGTGCGCGCCGGGCCACGCGCTCGACGCCGACGGTGTGTGCCGATGGAGCGGCGCATGCCCCGACGACGGCGGCGCCTGCGTGCGCATCGCCGTGTCGAACCACGTGCGCAACGCTTCGCCGGAGCGCTTCGGTGCGAACCTCGGCGGCATCGAGACCGGGTCCTGGACCCGCGACCCCGGAATGGAGCCCTTCGTCCTCCGGTACCGCCTCTCGGCGAGCGGCGGCGACTCGCGCAGCATCGCGTGCGCCGAGGGCCCCACGACCTCGGTGTGGAGCACCCTCGGCGACGGCTTCTTCGACGGCGCCCGGGTGCGCGTTTACCGCTTCGACGCGACCGGCGCGCATCTCGTCCGCACGGCGCGCGTCGCACGATGGAGGGCCAGCGCTGGCTCGGGCCACGCCGTGGACCTCGACGCCGACGGTCCCGCCGTGCAGCGCGGCGACGTCTTCTACGTCGACCTCACGCCGGACAACGCGCCCGTCGATCGTGTGGACCCGCGCATGACGTGGATCCCGCAGTGGGACACCTGGGCGAACCGCACGCCCGGTGCGACGTACGCTCGGGACGCCTCGCAGGTGCGCACCGGCGGCGCGAGCCGCACGAGCATCCGCCTCGCACGCGGCACCCCGGGCGACGCGCTCCTCGGGCAATACGTGTACTACCCGCCGGACGACTTCGGGCGCGCGCTCATCGAGGGACGCAGCTACCGCGTCTCGTTCTGGGCGCGACAGGAGGGCATCGCCGACGGCCGCGTGCGCTTTCGCCTCACGCAGGCGTATCGCAGCGTCGACCGGAGCTTCGTGGCCGACGCGACGTGGCGGCGCTTCACCTTCGACTTCGTCGCTCCCCCGCCGCCCGGCATCGGTGCGGTGGTGGCGGAGAACCAGGTGGGCTTCACGGGCCCAGGCACCGCGTGGTTCGACGACGTGGTGCTCTCCGATGCGTCGCGCGATGCGCTCACGGTGGCGCCCGACGACGCGCGCGCCCTCGCGGACTACCACCCGGGCTCGGTGCGGTTGATGTCGGCGCTCGCGGGGTGGGGCACGACCTTCGAGGACTGGGCCGGCCCCGAGGGCAATCAGCGCGTCGGCTGGGACACGAACAACGGACGCACGGCTCTCGCGCCATGGATGCTCTCGACGGCGCTGCCGCTCATCGAGCAGGCGGGCGGAACGCCGTGGCTCGTCGCGAGTCCGTCCTTTGACGAGGACGAGTGGCTCGCGTTCATCGAGTACCTCGCGGGTCCGGCGGACTCGCCCTGGGGCGCCCGCCGCGCGGCGCAGGGGCACCCTCGCCCGTTCACCGACACCTTCGCCAAGGTTCGCATCGAGTACGGCAACGAGAGCTGGAACCACCTCTTCGCGCCGTGGGACGACGACGCCACGCGCTACGGCCAGATGGCCGAGCATTTCTTCGCCGTGGCGCGCTCGAGCCCGTGGTTCGCGGCCGCACGCGACCGCATCGAGTTCATCGTCAACGGCTTCGTGCTGTCCACCGCGAGCGACGGCTTCGGGGCCTCGGCGCGTCGTTCGGCGCCGTCCGCCAGCCTGGTGGACATCACCGCGTACACCGGCGGCTGGGAGCTCGGCGGCACCGTCGGCGGCGCGGCGGTCACCGCACAGGGCCTGCAGGACACGCTGCTCTATCTCCCCCTCGCGCAGCAGCCGCTCTTCGACGCGCACGCCACGACCCGCGACGCGTTGAACGCCGCGGGCCTCGCCACGCGCGTCGCGGTGTACGAGGGCGGTCCCAGCTACGACCTGCCCTCGCCGACGAACCCGTCGCGCGAGGTCGCCGAGCAGTACGGAAAGTCCCTCGCCAACGCGGTGTCGACGCTCGACGCGTACCTGTACGGCACGTGGCTCGACTACGGACCGCAGAACTTCTTCGCCTTCGGCCTCGGTCCGAACTGGACCTCGCACACGAGCGTCGTGGCGGGTCGTCGACCGCACGCGGCGTGGCTCGCGCTGTCGATGCGCAACACGCTGGCGACGGGCCCCATGGTCGACGCGACGGTGCTCGCCGCGCCCACCCTCGACGTCGCGGCGCATGGCTCCGTCGTCGCTCATGCGAACGTCCCGCTGGTGTCGGCGTACGCCTTCCGCGACGGCTCGGACGCGACGGTCTTCGTGCTCTCGCGCGCGATGACGGGCACGGCGCACGGCGTCGTCGACCTGCCCTTCGCGCCGTCGGGCCATGCGACACGCACACGACTCACCGGCGCGCCGGACGCGACCAACCGCAGCGCCCTCGTGGTCACGCCGGTGGCGAGCACCGTCGATGCGCGCACCACCGCGATGCCCTTCGACCTGCCCGCTTCGACCATCGACGCGTGGGTCTTTCACGACGTCACGGACCTCGTGCGCGCCGACGGACCGGTCCCCTCGGTGCTTCGCGACGCGGGGCAGTCGGCCACCAGCGCGCGCCCCGTCGCCCACTTCGCGGTGCACTTCGACCGCCCGGTGGTGGACCTCGACGCCGCGGACCTCGTCGTCGACGGCACCGCGGGGGCTCGCAGCGCCGTGCTCGAGGCCGTTCCCCACGGCGATGGAATGCACTACCGCGTCACCGTCCAGGACGTCGCGGGCGCCGGCTCCATCACGGTGACGCTGCGCGACGGCGCGGTGCACGACGCGCTCGGCCACGCCTCGCTGGCAGGACGTCCCGCGTTGGCGACGGTGACCTTCGCTCCGGCGCCGCCGACCGATCGCGTGGTCGTCCTCGACGGCTTCGACGGAGGTCCCGCGTCGTCGCCGAACCCGCCGTTTCTCGACGGGGTCGGAGGCGGCTTCGGCTGGCGGTCGCCGTGGCGCGCGCAGAACTTCGTCGCCGCCAGCTACGTCGCTGGCTACGCGCTCGACACCGCTTCACCCTTGGCCATCGCGTCGCTCGGCGGTTCCGCGGCCTACGCGCGCGGCGGCTCGCGGTACACCGGCGCGGACCGTGGCCTCGACGTCGACGGGGCGCTCGCGCCGTGGGCCGTGTGGGGCGCGACGCCCTCGGTGGTCGGGCAGTCCGGCACGACGCTCTGGTTCTCGACGGTGCTGCGCAAGGACACCGACGACCGCGACGGCCTCTGGGTCGGCGGCTTCGCCGGCGCCTTCGGATGGGTCCTGTCGGAGCAGCGCTGGGGCGTCGGCTTCTTCGGCGCGGATTCGGTGGTCGGCGGAACGCCGCGGTGGTCCATCGCGCTTCGCGACGACGCCGCGGGGGCGCTGCGCGTCGCGACGACGGCGTCGCCGGTGCGCGTGGGCGAGGCCGTGCAGCTCGTCGCGAGCATGGCGTTCGGCGCGGTGGATACGCTGCGGCTGTGGGTGTCTCCGTCGAGCCCTGGCGCGGCGCCCGACGCGACGCTCACGACCACCGGCGGTGGCGAGCTTCGCTTTCGCACCTTGGGGTTGTTTGGGGGAGCGCGAGCGACGCCGCAGGGGTCCTTCGACGAGATCCGTTTTGGTGACTCGATGGCGGCGGTGACGGGGCGGCGGTGACGCAGGCGGTTCCGCGCGCGCAGCATCCTCGCGTCGACGTGCCAACCGTTCGCCTCGGAGCTTGTCGGTCGCGCGACATCGCGGCAGTCCTGCGATCGGGTTCGATCTTGCAACGTCGGACGCGGAGCGCGGGCTCGCCCATCGGCGCGTCGCCGCGAAGGAAGGAGCGCGTACGAACATGAGCTCGCCATCGCTGAAGGGCCTTGCGGGATTGGCACTGGCCTTCGGGTGCGGCGATGCCGGGACGGCCGTGCCTGCAGACAACTGCGCGAGCTTCGCGGGCACCTACGACGTGACGACGGAGATCGTGAGCACCACGTGTCCCGCGGGGCTCCACGCCATCTCGCAGCCGGTGACGTGGACCTTCGTGCAGACCGCACCGAGCTGCCGCTTCACGATGACCAATTCGCTCTACTCGACGACGCAGTACGCCGGGTATTTCACCATGCAGGGAACCTCGGCCACGGTGACGTGGACGTCGGCGAGCCCGGCGCCGATCGTCGGAGCCCGCTCGCTCACGTACACGTCCGAGACGCTCACGGTGCACCCCGCGATGGCGCCGGCCGCAGCGACGATCTCCGGGAGCTTCGCGTGGAGCAGCGCCTACCCGTGCATCGGCACGACCAACGTCTGCCACGGCAGCGTCGCCACGGGCTGCGCGACGCCGAACTAGATCCATCGAGGCGCCGCCAGGGCGCTCATATCCGTCGCGTAAGATTCATATCCGTCGGATAAACAGGGTTCCGGGAAAGCGCCGCGTAACCGTCGGAACCCTTCATTTCAAGGCCACTGCGCGAGCCCCCACCCCCGGCCCCGCCCCCACACGGGTAGGGGCAGGGAGGCCGGAGGAGTCATGGAGAACCGCGATCGCCGCCGTGTGCCACCGCCGCAGGAGCCTGGCCGTCGGGCGCTCCAGGCCCCGCCGCACGCTCCTCCCCTCTGGACACCCTGCCCCCACTCGTGGGGGCGGGGACGGGGACGGGGGCCCGACGTGACGGTAAATATGCAAGAAAACAAGTTGTTCCGAGATGAATCCCGGATCCCCGATAAAGAGGGTGGCTGCGGCGAGCTCAGACCTCGTCGTCGCGGTGGGTCGTCTCGTCTTCGACGACGCGACGCGCCTTGGGGGCTACGAGCTCATGAGCGGGGCATGCGAAGGAGCCGACTTGTCGAAGTCCGTCCCCGCGGACTACGCCTACACCCCCTTCAGCGAGATGCGTTTGTTGTCGAACACCGCGACGACCTCGAGCTCGCCGCCAAGGGCGGTGACGTACCTTCGAAGCGTAGAGATCAAGTGGTCTTCGCGGCGCTCGAACTTCGATAGCTCCGCTTGGGTCATCTCGGCGATGGCGGCGACCTCGCTCTGGGTCTTTCCCGCCTCGCGACGAAGCTCGGCGAGCTCCATCACGAGGAGCTCGCGTCGAACGGCCTCGTCGACGCGCGCCCGACGCTCGGGCGGCATCTTCTCTCGCAGCGTGCGCCAATTGTGGATTGCCATGTCGTTGCTCCTCTTCGGGCAAATCGTCACATCTTCGGGGAGCGCGTGAGCCGGGTCTCCGCGAGATACTCGCGCCAAATTCGCTCGCAGGCGGGGATGAGCCGCGTGTAGAACGCCTCGTCCCCGGCCTTGGAGCCGCCGATCAGGAGCACGGCCTGACGCGCGGGGTCGAAGGCATAGAACGTTCGGAGCGGATCGCCGTCGGCTTGCGTCCGCAGCTCACGCAAGGCGAACGATGCACCCTGGATCGCGCTGGAATACGGGAACGGCAGCGTGACGCCCCGCTGCTCGAGCAGACCGACGGTGAAGGCGACGCGATCCTGCTCGCTCTCGCTCAGTCCCTCGTACCAGATCCTGAATTCGTCCGTGACGATCACCTCGGTGGCCATCGCGGCTCCTCACGGCAGTCAATATGTGCTCGACGGCATAGTTTGTCAAGTGACTGCCGACGGTCGCGTTGGGGAACGGCATGCACAGCGTGTCGCCGACGTCGGTCCCGTTCGTGAACCCCGGCGCCGGCGCCCGCGCGGAGTGTTCGCGCCACCGCTCGCCGGCGACGTGACGCTCGCGCGGAGGCAGTTCGAACTGTCGCTCCGGCTTGATACGCTCCTCGGTATGACCCGATCCCCCACCACGACGAAGAAGGCGTCCCGCAGCACCACTCCAACCGGCACGCTGGCGAAGAGCCGCTCCCTCGCCGCCAACGCGCAGCGGGCGCACGCCGCGAGCGTGGCGAAGCACCGCGCCCGCGCCGAGGCAGCGGTCGTGCGCATCCGCGACCTGCGCGCGCGCATCGAGGAGGACTTTCTCGAGATCGGCCGCGAGCTGACGACGTTGGAGGACCCCAAGATGATCGCCGCGCTCGGCTACGACGACTTCGCGCAGCTCTGCGAGACGGCGCTGGAGATGACGCTTCCAAAGGCCCGGCGGCTCATCGCCATCACCACGCGCATCACCGTGGAGCTCGCCCGCACGCTCACGCAGGACCGCGCCGCCGCGCTGCTCGCCCTCGTCGACGCCACGCCCGACGAAGACACCGCCGAGGATGTCTTCACCGCGAAGCTGAAGCTCCCCGACGGGACGAAGCTCGTCGTGGCCCACGCGACGGCGAAGGAGCTGTGGGACGCCGCCCGCGCCATCCGCCGGCACGAGGCTGCGAAGCGTGGCGTGCGCCCGCGCGGTCGCACCATCGCCCCGGAGGAACAGGCGACGGCGACGGCGCTGACCAAGCTCGTTCGCAAGGACCGCGCGCTCCGCGGCACCGATCTCACGTTGAAGGCGAGCCCGAAGGGAGGCGGCGCGCGGCTTCACCTCGCCGTCGACCTCGCGTTGCTCCCTCGCCTCGCGGCGCTGCTCGCCTCGCTCGGTGGGTAATCGCGGCCCCCGCGCATATCCGACCGATAAAAATCATACGCGTCGGATAAACCTCGCCCGGCCGCCCCGGTCCGAGCCCGCCGGTTTCTTGACCCCGCTCCCCGCGCTCCGCTAGGGCCCTCGGGCCGTGGTCCCCTCGCCCTCGATCGCATGGAAGGCGTCGTCGCTGCTGGGTGGCGCCGCCGCGGTGCACCTCGCGCTCACCGCCCCCGCCGCGCACACCCTCGGACCCGGCGCCCGGGACCGGCTCGCGCTCGCCATCGGCGCGGACACGCACCTCGTGCTCCGCGGCGACGAGCTCGCCTTCGAGCAGACGCGACCGCTCACGCTGCGCGACGCCCTCGTCGGACGCGCCGTCTGGTTCACCGCCCGCGACCACGCCGGCGCCCCGCGCGACGTCTACCGCGCCATCGTGCGCCTCACGCCCAACGGCACGCTGCTCGGCCTGCATGCCCTCGCGAACCTCACGACGAGCTCGCTCTCCGACGACGGACCGCTCGTGCCCGAGGCCAACGCCGACGCGAACCGCCCGCGTCGCATGGCCTTCGCGCTGCGCGCCTTCGGGCAGGTGCAGTCCGCCGCGGTGCTCGACCCCGCGGGCGAAGCGTCGACGGACGCGCGGCTGCGTCGTGCGGTGACGAACCTCCTCGAGACCGGCACGGTGCGCGGCGTCGCCCGCTGGGACGTGCGCCTCGACCGCCCGACGGAGCACGTCGCGCTCGCCTTCGCCGCCCACGACCGCCTCAGCGTCACTGCCGGCGCGCGCCGCTGGACGCTGGACCTCGACGCGGACCGCACGGACCCCGCGGACGGTGCCTCGCTCGGTCGCCAGCAGCGCGTCGACAAGCCCTTCGTGATCTGGGCCGTCGACACCGTGCGCTCGCTGCCCTTCGTCGGCCCTGCGCCCATCGCGTGGCTCGAGGAGCACGCCTTCGCGGTGCGCGATCGCTGGCACCGCCTCGCGTACCGCTGGTTCGGCCGCGCGCCCGTGCACGCCGCCGTCGAGGAGCCCGCCGTCGACGACAGCGGACACGTCGTCGCCACCGTCGGTCCGTCGGTGTCGGATCGCGACTGGCCGCCGGCGATCATCGCGCCGCAGCTCGGCTCCGCGGACCCCGGCGAGGGCCGCTGGGTCAACGCCAACCCCGGCTGGATCCATCGCATCGCCGGCGCGCCGCCGGCTTTCTATCGAACGTTCCTGCGCCTCGACGACGAGCGCCCCTACACGCGCATCGTGCTCCTCGCCATGGACATGCGGCAGCTCGAGCTCGGCATGCAGGCTGGAGTCGAGGACCCGGTGCCGCTCGTCGGTCCCCGCGGCGACGGGCGCATTCCGCGCACGCCGGGGCTGCTCCCGCGGGTGGTGGGCGCGTTCAACGGCGCGTTCAAGACCGAGCACGGTGCGTACGGCATGGTCGTCGACCATCGCGTGCTCCTGCCGCCGCAGCCCAACGCCGCGACGGTGGTCACCCTCGACGACGGGCGCATCGCCCTCGGCACCTGGGACGGGATCCAGACGCTTCCGTCGACGCTCGCGTCGCTGCGCCAGAACCTCGACCCGCTGCTCGCCGACGGCGTCGAGAACCCCACGCACCGCGGCCTCTGGGGCTTCGTGCTCGGCGGCATCGAGACCATGCCTACGGTGCGCTCGGGCCTCTGCGCCGACGGCCACGGGCACCTGTTCTACGCGTGGGGCGAGGAGACCACGGCGCGCCGTCTCGGCCACGCCATGCGCCTCGCCGGGTGCACCTACGGCATGCACCTCGACATGAATCCGACGCACGCGACGTTCCACTTCCTGCGAGTCGACGACGTGGCGCACCGGCAGTTCCAGCACCGCGCCCTCGAGGACGCGATGCAGTCCGGCGGCGACCGGTTCCTCTATTACACCCTCAAGGATTTCTTCTACCTCGCGCTGCGCCCGATGCTCCCCGCGCCGCTCCGTGGGCTGCCGTGGGAGGTCCTGCGACCGCAGCCCGCACCGGCGTGGATGCCCGGCGTCGTGACGCTGCGCGTGCCCCTCGCCGGCGGCCGCGCCCTCACCGTCGACGCCATCGCCGAGGACCGCGTGCGCGTGCAGCTTCGCGCGGGACGCCGCGAGCCGGGCAACACCCTCGTCGGCGCCGACACGACCTTCGGTCCATCGCCCGAGCGCGCGTTGCTCGGAGCCCTCGAGCTCGGCGCGGCTACCTCCGTCGCCGACCCGCGCGGGCTCTGCATCGGCGGACGCGTGCACCTTCCGTTCGTCGCCCGCGAGGGAGCGGGACATCTCGTCGTGCGCGACGGGCGCGTCTCCATCGTCGGCGGTACGCAGCTCGCCCACGAGGAGTCCGACGCGATCCAAGGGACGCTCGTGCGCAGCGCCGGCACCCCGCGCTGGAGCGACGACACCGCCGCGCCGCGCCGCATCGTGGCCGTCGCGCGCGGGCGTCTGCTCGTCGTCGAGGGCACGGCCACCTCGAGCGAGGTCGACGACCTGCTCGCGGAGCTCGGCGCCACCGACGCCCTCGCCTTCGCCCACGCCACCGGCGGCGCCCACTGGACCGGCCAGGACGGCGTGCGCGACGCGTGGCCCGAGTCGGCACTGTTCCTCGAGTCGTCGCCGGCTCCGTCGCCGGTGCTGCGCCTCGACGGCTGGCTCGCTGCGGAGCGCCGTGCCGCGCGTGACAGCGCCACTGCGCAAGCGCTATAGCCACTTACGCGGAGGTCGAGCCGATGAACGTCAACGAGGTCGGGAGCAGGGTCCGGGAGATCCTCAAGGCGGCGGGGTGCCCGTTCACCATCGACGGCGGCAAGGTGCGCGCGGAGTTCGGCTCCAGCGCGGTCTTCGTCTCCGTGCAGCTCTGGCAGGACCGCTACGCCATCGTCGACCTGCTCTGCCCGCTGGTGGCCGGCGCCACCGAGGGCG
>CAIMWA010000466.1 GCA_903845045.1 uncultured delta proteobacterium
CCCGGTACGCGCGCGCCTCGCCGAGGAGCTGCAGCGTGCGGTCCGTGCGCGAACGCCCCACGGTGACCACCATCGCGTGCGGTCCTGCCTCGGCGGCCTCGACGCGCGCGTGGCCCTCGTCGCGCAACTGCGCGCGCCGGGTGTTGCGCAGCGCCCGCACGCCCCCGACGGCGCCGGCCAACACGAGGAACCCCATGACGTACACCCACACGCCGCCGGTGCTGCGCGGGGCCGCTGACGTCTCCACGGGCTCGCTCACGCGCCGGCCTCGCGGGCGAACTGCACGTCGAGCTCGTGCGCCCGCGGCGGGGCCGTGCGCAGCAGCGAGTACACCACCGGAACCACGAAGAGCGTCGTCACCGTCGCCACGAGAAGTCCTCCGATCACTGCGCGTCCGAGCGGCGCGTTCTGCTCGCCGGCCTCGCCGAGGCCCATGGCCATGGGGAGCATGCCGAGCACCATGGCCAGCGCCGTCATGATCACCGGCCGCAGCCGCGTGCGCCCCGCTTCGAGCGCCGCCGCGAGCGCGGGCATGCCGGTCTCGGCGCGCACGTCGTTGGCGAAGCTCACCATCAAGATGGAGTTCGCGACGGCGATGCCCACGGCCATGATGGCGCCCATCATCGACTCGACGTTGAGCGTCGTGCGCGTCGCCGCGAGCATCCAGAGGATGCCCACGAGGGCGCCGGGCACGGCCATGATGATGATCACCGGGTCGATCCACGACTGGAAGAGCACGACCATCAGCAGGTACACGAGCGCGATGGCGAGCACGAGGCCGAGACCGAGGCTCGCGAAGCTGGCGCGCATCACCTCGCCTTGGCCGCGCACCGCGATGCGCATGCCCTGCGGGAGCCGTCCGAGGCCGGCGATGACGCGGTCGATGTCGGCGGTGACGGACCCGAGGTCGCGCCCCTCGACGCCCGCCGTCACGTCGAGCACGCGCTGCACCGTGTAGTGGCTCACCTGGTTCGGCGTGGTGCGCGGCACCACCCGGGCGACGCTGCCGAGCGTGGGCGCCGGCGCGGCGGGCTCGGCGGTGATCTGCGCCGCGTCCCCGGGCACGGCCAGCGGCGACGGCGCCGTCATGGGCAGCGCGAGCAGGTTGTCGACGCTCTCCACCCGGCGCATCGGCACGTGCACGATGACCGGGTAGTTCACGTTGTTCGTCGGGTTGATGAAGTACGACGGCGCCACCAGCGCGCTCGACGAGAGGCCCACGAGGAGGTTGTTCGCCACGTCGCGCTGCGAGAGCCCCACCTGCGCGGCGCGCTCGCGGTCGACGTTCACCTGCAGCGACGGGTAGTCGAGGGTCTGGAGCTGGTGCACGTCGACCACGCCGGGGATGCGGCGCAGCCCGTCTTGGATGCGTGCGGCGTACTCCGCGGCGCGGCCGAGGTCGCGGCTCTCGATCTGCACGTCGACGGGCGCCGAGACGCCGAAGTTGATGACCTGCGAGATGATGTCCGCGGGCTGGAAGTAGAAGCTCGTGCCCGGAAACGACCGCGGAAGCCGCTCGCGGAGCGCCCGCATGTAGCCCGCCGTGGGGTGGTGGTGGTGCTTCAGACCGATGCGGATCTCGGCGTCCATGCCGCTGACGTTGTCCGTGGGGACGAACGCGAGGTTGAACGCCACGGGCACGCCGATCATGTCGTTCAGCGCGTCGAGCTCGCCCGCGGGAATGGTCTGCCGGATCTCCTGCTCCACGGCCTCGACGAGGCGCTCGGTCTCCTCGATGCGCGTTCCCGCCGGGGCGCGCACGTGGAGCTTCATGAGCCCGGTGTCGACCTGCGGAAAGAAGTCCGTCCCCACGTAGAGCCCGAGCACGCCGGACACCACGACCACCGCGGCGCCCGCGACGAGCACGGCGGCGCGGTGCGCGAGGCACGCCTCGAGGATGCGCGCGTAGCGGTCCCGCAGGCCGTCGAGGAAGGCCTCGCGACGCAGGTCGAAGGCCCAGCCGAAGCGCGCCCAGGGCCCCGCACCGTCGGCCGGCGGACCGTGGTGCTCCGACGCCATGAGCTTGCGCGCGAGCGTCGGCACCAGCGTGCGTGAGAGCACGTACGACGTGAGCATCGCGTACACCACGCCGAGGGCGAGCGGCACGAAGAGGTAGCGGGCCGGTCCCTGCAGCAGCGCCACGGGGCAGAACACGATGCAGATGGCGAGCGTCGCGACGATGGCCGGCGTGGCCACCTGCTGCGCGCCGTCGAGGATGGCGATGGTGAGCGGCTTTCCGAGCGCGCGGTTGCGGTGGATGTTCTCCACTTCGACGGTGGCGTCGTCGACGAGCATGCCGATGGCGAGGGAGAGCCCGCCGAGGGTCATGATGTTCAGCGTGTGCCCCGACGCGCGGAGCCCGATGACCGCGACGAGGATCGCGAGCGGGATCGACGTGCACACCAGGATCACGCTGCGCCAGCTCCCGAGGAACAGCAGGATCATGATGGACACGAGGGCCGACGCGAGGGCGCCCTCGCGGAGCACGCCCTCGATGGCGCCGCGCACGAACACCGACTGGTCGAAGTCGATCTTGAGCTCGAGGCCCTCGGGCGCCGCGGCGCGAATCGTCGGGAGCAGCTCCCGCGTGGCGTCCACCACGGCGAGCGTCGAGGCGTCGGACTTTCGGAGGATGGCGAGGTACGTCGCGCGGCGGCCGTTGACGCGCACGATGTTGGTCTGGTCCGCGAAGCCGTCGGAGATGCGCGCGACGTCGCCGAGGAGCACCGGCACGCCGCCGCTGAGCCGCACCGGGATCTGCCGGAACTGGTCGATGGTGGCCGGGCTGGAGTTCAGGAACACCGCGTAGTCGGTCGTGCCCATGCGCGCGCCGCCAGCCGGGATGATGATGTTCGAGCTCTGCAGGGCGTTGACCACGTCGGTGGTGGAGAGGCCGCGGGCCGCGAGGGCGCGCGGGTCGACGTCGACGTTCACCTGGCGCTGGCGTCCACCGAAGGGCGCCGGCGTCGAGAGGCCCGGCACGGTGAAGAGCCGGATGCGCATGAAGTTCACGCCGTAGTCGAAGATCTGCTCCTCGCTGAGGCGCCGGCTGCTCGCGGTGAGCTGCGCCACGGGCACGTTCGACGCGTTGAACTGGATGATGTTCGGCGGCGTGATGCCCGGCGGCAGGATGCGCGTGATGGTGTTCGTCACCGACGCCATCTGCGCGATGGCCGCGCCGAGGTCCGTGCCGGGCTGGAAGTACACGCGCAGCAGCCCGATGCCCGGGATGGACTGCGACTCGATGCGCTCGATGCCCCCGACGGTGGTGGAGAACGCGCGCTCGGAGATGAACGTGACCCGGCGCTCCATGTCCTCGGCGGAGAGGCCGGGGTAGTTCCAGACCACGGCGACGACGGGGATGTCGATGACCGGGAAGACGTCGACGATCATCCCGCGGATCGAGAGCGCGCCGAGCAGCGCGATGAGGATGGCCAGGACGGCGATGCTGTACGGGCGACGCAGCGCCAGGCGAACGATCCACATGGGACGGGTACGGTCTCCTCGACCCCGGCGCGGTGCCGCGGGGCGGCGTTGCATAGTGCGCGTCGCCCGTGACCGCAATGCGGCGCCTCGGTCGCGCGTCTCCGTGGAAAGCCGGGTGCGCCCGGTCAGCGCAGGGGCGTCGCGTCGGTCGGCGTCGACGAGACGACGAGGTAGCGGATGATGGCGTCGGCCTCGCCGCGGTCGAGGTGCGCCGAGCGGAGCATGCGGTTCACCTCGTCGGGCCACTCGTCGGGGCGGTGCCGTGTGGCGGGCTCGAGCGCGTGGCACCCCGTGCACTTCACGGCGTAGAGCGCGCGTCCGTGCTCGAGGTCGGCGGTGGTGGTGCCCGGAAAGCGCGCCTGCGCCCGCGCGACGTCGGCCTGCGAGACCGGCGCCAGCAGCGGGGCGCACGCGGCCGTGAGCAGCACCGCGGCGAGGCTAGAAGTGCGCGCCCATGAGAAACCGGGCATTCACCATCTCCTGTGACGTGAGGTTGCGGACGTCGTTGCCCGTGGCGCCGACGGCGGCGCCGATCTGAGGCATCACCGAGGCGGCGAGCCAGTACCCGCGGGAGCTGTAGGCCACCGTCGGACCCGCGAAGAACGTGGTGTCCTCGTGCGAGACGTCCGGCGCGAGGGTCCAGTGGTTCGAGCTGCGGACCTCGAGGCCGAGCATGAAGCGCGGCGTGAAGAACCAGCCGCCGGCCACGTCGACCTCGAGCTCGAACTCGCGCTCCGGGGTGTCGCCGGTGAGCACCCACTGGTGCGCGACGACGACGTTCGCGGCGAGCAGAAAGCGCCCGAAGCGCCGGTCGAGGAGCAGCCTGGCCTCGGCCTCGACCTCGTCCGGGGTCACCGTGAACTCGCCGTACACCGCGAGGCCGATGCCGTGCAGCCCCTGGTCGAGGATGCGGTACTTCCACTCCGACGACGCGCCGGCGAAGCCCGACTCCGTGCGCCACGTGCCCGTCTCGTTGCTGCCCAGCCCGAAGCCGTGGAGGTACACGGCGGTCTGCAGCCGGTCGGTGATCCCCACCTCGAACTCGAGGCTCGCGTCGATGCCGAGGTAGCCGTAGCGGCGGCCGATGCGCAGCGTCGTCCAGGGCTCGAGCTCGAAGGACCCCGCCGCGAGCGTCGCCGTCTCGTACGTGAACGTGAAGTGACGATCGTTGGCCTCGGCCCCCGGCGCCGCGACGAGCGCCGCACCGGCCACCACGCCGCCGGCCAGCAGGGCTCGGGTTCGCGTTGTGAGAATCATACTCAAGATTGCTAGGGTCAGCCCCGCCGAAGGTCAAGGGGTGGACCTCGCGGGGGTGACATTTTGCGGGAGCTCTCGTCCGCGGGCGGGATGCGTGGCTCCCAGGGGATGCGGGGAGATGGCGCACCGTCGAGAGAGCGAGAGCGGCGGCGCTACGGGGCGACAGCCAAGCCGAGGTCGCGTGCGACGGCCGCGAGGTCATCGTCGAAGGTGAGGACGCGCAGGGTGCCGCCGAGCCGGTCCCGATACTCGAGAGCGGTCGCGAGGTGCAGGGCGTCGAGGGTTCGGCAGCCCCCGAGGCGTGGCTCCGAACCCAGGCGATCGACCACCGCGCGATCTACTTCGCGCAGGGTGATCTGCCCCAGCCACTCCTCGAGGTGGCTCTCGGCGCGTCGGAGCCATCGTGCGGACGCCTTCGCTGCCCGCGCCCTCGCAGCGCGGCGCAGCACCGTCCGGCACTCGGCTTCGATCAGCACCGAGCCGAGCCTGCGCGGGTACGCGTCCCAGAGATCCATGGCGGTGTTCGAGCGCGGCTGGCCCAGGAGCACCTCGACGAGGACGCTGGAGTCGAAGAAGACCGGGGCGTCAGCGTCGGTCACCGCGGGCTTCCTTCGCGATCGCGGCGCCACCCTCGATGGCCGGCAGCGGAGCCTTTGCCAGCACCGAGCGCATCGATCCCACGGACGTCGTCGCCCGACGAATGACACCCTCGGCGTCGAGCGCATCGAGCATGGCGTCCCACGCGGTCGAACTCCCGCGCGACGTCGACGACGGCGGACGGATCTCGGCGACGACCTCGTCGCGATCGAGCACGAGAACACGCTCCCCACCGCGCACGATGTGCAGGTAGCGGCTCAACTCGTTCTTCAGCGCCTTGATGCCGACGGCCTTCACGGATCCGATGGTAGCGACGGTGGCTACGATCAGCAACCGGGCTGGGACCGGCGATTCCGCGCGCCCCGCCCGAGTCCCCAGTCGAGAGGGGACGGGGGTAGGAAAGTAGGACCCTCCCCCCACCGCTGGGAATCCACCTTCGAGTGCTCCACGTCCCGATGGGTCGTGCGCGCGGACCGCAGAGCACTGCCGCAGCCGCGACAACCTACGTTCCTACCCCCGTCCCCGTGCGCCGTGCGCGTTCAGTGCATGAGGTTCATGTCGGCGCTCACCGTCGCCGCCGGGGCCGCGCGCACCGGCGCCTCGGCGGCCTGGAACCCTCGACGCGACACGCGCACCCGGTAGTTTCCGCGGTCGACGTTGTCGAAGCGGTACGCGCCGGACTCGGTGCTCTGCGTGCGGGCCACGACGTTGCCGCGCCCGTCGACGAGCTCGACGTCGGCGTTGGCGGCGCCGCCGGCGCCCTCGGCGTTGAGCTGGCCCCGGAGCTGCGCGTAGCCCGCCTGCTGCGCCTCGAGGGTGTCGTGCACGAAGGGAAGCTCCAGCGACTGCACGGCGTGCCCGGCGGCGTCGACGTAGGCCAGCGTCGCGACGTAGCGCCCCGGCGCGGCCGCGGCGCCGTCGCTGCCGTGGCCGTCCCACGCGAACCGCACGGGACCTTGCGTGGCGGGGGCCTCGTGGTGCCAGAGCTCGTGGCCGTCGGGGGCGCGCACGCGGAACTGCACCGCGCCGTGCACGTCCGCCGGGGCGACGTTGCGGAGCGTGAAGACGGTGCTGCCGTCGGTCCAGCGCGCGGCCGGGGTCACGAGGTAGTGCGCGCCGGTGTAGATCTCGACGCGGCGCCGCGCCTGCTGGCCCCGCGCGTTCGTCGCGAGCACGTCGACGGTGTGCACGCCCGCGGGGACGTCGCGGAGGTCCAGCGTCTGCGTGAGCGACGCGCCGCACGCGCGGCCCACGGGGTTGTCGTCGAAGCGCACGTCGATCTGCCGCACCTCGGCGCCGGCGTTGTCCGACGCGCGCACCCGCAGCACCGGTGCTCCCGCGGCGTGCTCGCCGTCGCGCACCCCGTCGAGGGCGACGCTCATCACGTCGACGCCGAGGAGCCCGAAGACCGCCCACATCGCCTCGGCCTTGCCCGAGCCCCCGTGGGACCAGCTCCCGTCCTCGGCCTGATGCGAGACCAGCCATCGCGTGCCCCGGGCCACCGTCGTGTCGTCGTCGCTGGCGCCGAGGGAGCGCAGCGCGTGCAGCGTCTGACCCGTGGCGAAGGCGTTGCTGGCGTCGGCGCGCTGAAAGCCCCAGCCGCCGTCCTCCTGCTGCCGCTCGCGGAGACGGCGCGCGAGGGCCACGAGCACCGCCTCGCTGGGCTGCGCGCCGGCTTCGAGCAAGCCCATGACGGCGTAGTTGAGGTCGACGGTGCCCGCGCTGTCGGTGTCCGTGAGCTGCCGGGCCTGCGCCTGGAGCCATGCCTCGGCGTTGCGGATCGGCGCGAGCCAGCGTCCGTCGGCGCTGCGCGAGTACGCCTGGTGCCACGTCTGCAGGGCCTGCGTGGTGGCCTGCAGCGGCCCCTGCACCACGGGAAAGCGCGTGTCGTCGTTGCGCTCGTGGCCGTCGGCTTCCTGGTACGCCACGAGCTGCTCGGCGACGGCGCCGAGGTCCTCGCGGAGCGCGGCGTCCTCGGTGCGGTCGTAGCGCGCGAAGGCCGCTCCGCCGAAGGCCCGGGAGGTCGCCGGCATGCCGCCGCCGCCGACGCTGAGACCGCCCTCGTGGCGGTGCCCGCCGGGCACGTCGAGGAGCCCGCGGAGCACGTTGCGGTAGTCGGCCTCGGAGACGTCGTAGCGGTGCTCGCGGCCGACGGTGAGGGCCTCGAAGGTGACGGCCTGCACGTGGCATCCGAAGCACTGGTGCTCCTGCTGCCACGCGAGGGCCGACTGCGACACGAAGCCGAGGCCCCGCTGCGCCGCGCGCCGTGCGTCGGTGTCGCCCTGGGCGGGCATGCGGGCAGCGGTGTGCGCCGCCTGCGCGGGCGCCGGACACGCCGCGAGGTCGGCCCGAAGCGTGGGGTGCTGCCGCGCGCTCGGCGGTCCTGCCGAAGGTCCGCTCGGGGGATCGTTCGCCGCCCCTCGCCGCGCTGCGAGGTTGCGCGCCGTCGTGCACGCGCCGAGCGCCGCCATCACCACCACGACCGCACCGCGCCTCACACCCTTGGTTGCTTCCATGATCGTTGGACCTCCGCTGGACGGACCTCGACGCCTGCGCGCACGGAGCGCGCCACCCGCGACGCGCCCGGTGCCTCCGGTGCGTCCGCGGAGCCCTTCGACGCACGACCCTCGCGCTCGGTCTCCGCGATGCGCACCGACGGTGTCGATCGCGCGAACCCTTCGCGACGGATCTATCCGCGTCGGCGCGAACCGGCTACGACGGCGCCGTGCGAGGTCCCCTTTGGCTCCTTCCTTCGACGCTCTCGCTCGCGAGCGCGTTGGCCTCGGCGCCCGCCCACGCGCTGCGGCGCCGACCGCGCTTCGAGCCCACGGACCTCGCGATGCAGCTCCCCGGGCAGCTCGAGGCCGACCTCGAATTCGGGCTCTTCGCCGACGACTCGGGGCTCACCGCGCAGCTCCCGGACTTCGAGCTGAACCTCGGGCTCACCCGCGAGGTCGAGTTCGATGTCGACGGCACGCCCATGCTCTCGGGCTTCGGCGCGGCGGCGGGCCCGCTCGCGTTCTCGTCGAACAACCTCTGGTTCTCGCTGAAGATCGGCCTCGCGGGCGCGCGGCAGCGGGGCACGGAACGGAGCTGGGGCGTCGGCGTGCAGCTCGGTCCTCGGGTCGCAGCGGCCGCGGGGTCGCAGGGCCTCGGCGCCGAGGCGCTGCTCCTCGTCGCCCGCCACTGGCCTCGGTGGAGCCTCGTCGCAAACGCCGGCGCGTACCAGGAGCCCCCGGCGCGCGGAGCGCCCACCGTCGACCGCGGACTGCAGGCGGGCCTCGACCTCACGCACGACCTCACCGACGTCGTCGGCTTCGAGGCCGAGCTCTTCGCCGTGGTCACCAACGGCGTCGCCGAGCATCAGGTCGGCGCGTCGGCCGGCGTCGCGTGGCAGTGCAACGACCACGTCGCGGTGTCGGCGCGCGTCGTCGGCGGGCTCCTCGGCGCTGGGCCCGGGATCGGCGTCAGCCTCGGCGTGTCGCCGTCGCTCCGCGTCTGGCGCTGACCCGCCGCCCCGGTGCGCCGTTGCCACGGGCACGAACGGCGCGGTACGAACCCCCATGGCTGGAGGACCCAACGCCGCCGCAGTCCCGTGTCTCGCGTGCGGCGCCAAGGCCGTGCGCACCTACGAGGGCAGCGAGGACGACCACTACCGCTGCACGGCGTGCGCGCGGACCTTCGGCATCGACTGGCACCGCGGAGCCCCGGAGAGCCCTTGCTGGGCGCCGACCCCCGAAGAGCTTCGGGCAGCCCGCGGCGGGCAGGACTGACCCTGCGCTCGGCCTCAGCGGAACGCGCCGCGCCACGGTCGCTCGCCGGACGGCGACGGCGAGGGCGACGGTGATGGAAGGCGCGCTGGTGCCGGCAGCGGGGCGGCCGACGGCGCGGCGCTGTTCTCGGGAAGCCGCGCGCTCGCGTGGAAGCATCCCTCGTTGCGCGCGATGAAGACGGTGTTGCGTCCGCCGCGCTTGGCCGCGGCCTTGGCGATGTTGGCCCGGTCGGCGAGCGTCGCGCGGTCGTTCTGCGGCGTGGACGCGACGCCGATGGAGACCGACATCCGCACCGGAGCGCCGCCCACCACGAAGGTTCGCCCGGCCACCGCCGCGCGCAGCGTCTCGGCGAAGGCGAGACCCATGATCTCGTTGCAGTTGCGGAGCAGCACCACCATCTCGTCGCCGCCCTCGGCGTAGGCGTAGCCGTGGCCGCGGGTGACCGAGTCGACCAGGCGGTGCAGCTCGGGGAGCAGGTCGCGGTCGACGACGCGCTCGGTGAACTTCGAGTTGAGCGCCTTGAAGTGGTCGGCGTCGAGGTAGAGCACGGTGCAGCCGAGCACGCCGACGGCGTCCAGGAGGTCCTTCGCGAGGAGGTTCGGCGCGTCGAGGATGCCAAACTTCTGATGCTTCTCGCGGTCGCTCAGCGAAGGTCCGTTGAGGCGCGTGGGCAGCCATGCCTCGTCGGTGCCGAAATGCTGCACCTGCGGGCGGCCGTCCTCGACGCCGATGCGGTCGATGCCGTCGGGGTCCCACGGCGGCGGCGGACACGAGAGGAAGCCCTTCTGCGAGATGGCCGACACCATCTCCGTGAGCGGCTCGTCGGCCGCGCTCGTCACGTACTTCACGACGCTCTTGAAGTCCTGTGGCTTCCAATCGAACGGCATCGCAGCGCTCCTCTCGTATCCCGATACTATCGTCGCACGGCGCGACGACTTGAGCGCCAATTTTCGGGCGTCCGCGGCACGTCCGCGCGCACCGTTCGGGAGGATGTGGGAGCGCCTCCGCCACGTGCCGCCGAGATGGCCGACGCCGCCGCCGGTCCGTCGTCGCCAAGCGCGACCGGCGTGCTATCGTCTTGCCGCGTGAGCCCCGGCCCCGTCGCCCCCGCAGAGCAGCCCCGCAGCGCCGTCACGCGGCATTACCGGTACTACGACCTGCTCATGGCGGCGTTCGTCACCGTGCTGCTGTGCTCGAACATGATCGGCGCGGGCAAGTCCTGCGTGGTCCACGTGCTCGGCGTTCCGCTGGTCTTCGGCGCGGGGAACATCTTCTTCCCCATCGGCTACATCTTCGGCGACGTGCTCACCGAGGTGTACGGCTACGCCCGCAGCCGTCGCGTGATCTGGGCGGGCTTCGGCGCGCTGGGCTTCGCCGCCGTGATGAGCTCGGTGATCATCGCGCTGCCGCCGAACCCCCAGGAGCCCTTCGCGCTCGCGCTGCAGCCCGCGCTGGTGCTCTGCTTCGGCAACAGCGTGCGCATCGTGCTGGCCTCGATGCTGGCGTTCTGGGCGGGCGACTTCACGAACTCCTTCGTGCTCGCCAAGCTCAAGATCGCGACGAAGGGCAAGCACCTCTGGTCGCGCTTCATCGGGTCGACGGTGGTCGGTCAGGCCGTCGACAGCGTGCTCTTCTACCCCCTCGCCTTCGCCGGCATCTGGACCGGCGACACGCTGCTCCACGTCGTGCTCTTCAACTGGCTCTTCAAGGTCGCCGTGGAGGTCCTGCTCACGCCGCTGACCTACGTCGTCGTCGGGTGGTTGAAGCGCACCGAGGGCGAGGACTACTTCGACGTCGGCACGGACTTCACGCCGTTCACGCTGAAGGACTGAAGATGTGTGGCGCAATGTCTCCCGTCGGCATCACGACGATCTGCGTCGCCATGCGGCGTCCGACCGCCTCACCGCACATTCAGTGCGGTTTCAGCGATCGTCCTTGCCTGGCTCGCATCTCGACGCGCTGCCTCGGTCCGACATTGATCCACACATCTTGACCGC
>CAIMWA010000467.1 GCA_903845045.1 uncultured delta proteobacterium
GCTCGTCGCGCAGGGCGGCCTCGGACTGCTGCGCCGCGGCGCTGCTGCGGGCGAGCTCGGCTCCGAGGGCCGCGACGGCGGCGCCGTGCTCGGAGCGAAGCGCTGCGTCGGCCTGCTGCGCTGCGGCCATGGTGCGCGCGTGCTCGTCGCGAAGGGCCGCCTCGGTCCGCTGCGCGGCGGCGAGGGTGCGCGCGAGCTCGTCGCGCAGGGCGGCCTCGGTCTGCTGTGCGGCGACCGCGGCAGCCTCGGCCTGCTGACGAAGAGCGCCGGTGTCCCGCTGGTGGATCTCGGACTCCGCGGCGCGCAGGCCCTCGAGCTCGGCCCCGCGGCGCCGGGCGTCGGCGAGGGCGCTCTCGGTCTCGGTGCGGCGCGCGGTCTCGGCCTCGAGCGCACCGCGCACCTCGGCGAGCACGGCGTCGCGCTCGGCGACGCGCTCCTCGAAGTCCGCCGCCCCCATCTCGCCCTGGAGCACCTTGTCGCGCAGCTCGAGGATCTCGCGGTCCCGCGCCAGGATATCCTTGTCCTTGCGGTTCAGCGACTCGCGCAGCTCGAGGAACTCGCGCGTCGAGATGCCCCCGGGACGCGCGGCTGCGGTCGCAGCGGCGGGCGCGGGACCGGCGGCGGCCTTGGCCCGGGCCTCCTCGAGCTCCTTGGTCACCCGCGCGAGCTCGTCGCCGTGGGCGCGGAGCCGCTGGTTCTCCTCGGTGAGATCGACCACCCGCTGCGTCGCGGCCTGCGCCGTCGAGAGCTGGATCTCGAGCTCGGCCACGCGCCGCTGCAGCAGCTCGGCCTCGCTGGGACCCGACGGCGGAGGCGGCGTGAAGGAGCTCAGGCTCGGCGGCGGCACCGGCGGCGAGACGCCCACCCTGGGGTTCGACTGCGAGCTGCTCGAGGCCTTGCGCGCGGGCTGCGAGCCGCGGTCCGGCGTGCGGTCCGAGGTGCGCGCGGGCTCGCGGAGATCGAGGGGGAGCTCCAGCCGCGACGAGACCATGGTGAAATCGTCGAAGCCCTCGCTCTCGAAGCTCGGATGCTGCTCCGTCGCCACCGGCGCGGGCTCGAGCACCGCCGCCGCCGAGGCCGTCGCCGCGGGGTCGTGCGCGCCGTCGGCCAGCATGATCGAGTCGAACGCGGCGTCGGCGAGGCCGGCGACGTCGTCGAGGGGGCTCCCCTCGGCGTCCGACGGCTCGATCTCCACGGCCTCCTCGTCGACCATGATCTCGCTCTCGGCGAGCCCGGGCACGCGCACGAAGGTCGCCGCGCGGGCCACCAGGGCGTCCGGGTCCACGGGCTTGTGCACGTAGTCCTCGGCGCGCGTGCGCAGCTTGCTGTGCTGCTCGAAGGTCTCCGGCGGCGAGTCCGACGACAGGATCACCAAGGGCACGTCCTTGAGGTCCGGGTGCTTCTTGATGCGGTTGCACACCGCGAAGCCGTTCATGCGCGGGAGCTCGATGGACAGCAGGATGAGATCCGGCCGGTCGTCGAGGGCGACCTCGAGGCCGAGCTGGCCGTCGTCGACGATGCGAACGCTGCAGCCGCGGCGCACGAACGCCTGCTCGACGGCCTCGGCGAAGGGGCGGTCGTATTCGAAGATCAGGACCTTCAGCGCGCTCATCGTGTGTCGCTCCCGCTGCGTGATTTCGCAGGCAGAATCAGCGTAGGGCGCCCGCGATCCAAAGGTCAACGACGATGAACGGCGGCGCCCAGCAAGCCCACGTCGACGTCGCCGATGCGCTCCGCGACGAGCGTCGCACCGGCCTCGCGCAGCATCGCCGCCGGGTGGCTGTGCGCGACGCC
>CAIMWA010000468.1 GCA_903845045.1 uncultured delta proteobacterium
ATCTCGGCGCGGGTCTCGAAGTCGAGGCGCACCTCGGGCAGCACCCGCGCGCTGCCCGCGTCCGCGGGCTCCTGCGAGACCATGACGAAATTGGTGTCGCCGAAGCCGCGGATGCGTCGCGTGTCGTCAGGCATGGTCCCGCCGCCGACTCTATCGCTTTCCCGTGGCGTCGCGGGTACTTCCGCGCGCGCTGGCGCGCCCGTATGCTCGCGGCCATGGGCCGGCAGGTCGTCGATGGGGCGCAGCTCCGATGCGCGAAGGGAACGGCCCCGGCGACGCTCGCGGTGCAGCCGACGCACGCGTCGGAGTCGGCCGGTCGCGCGGCGGCGACGGTGATGGACTTCGCGCCGATGGCGAACATCCCGGCCTTCGGCATGTGCACGTCGCCGTCGAACCCCCAGGTCGCGTCGGCCACCGCCGCGGCGATGGGAGCGCTCACCCCGGCGCCGTGCGTCCCCGTGGTGACGGCTCCGTGGAGCCCCGGCGCGGCGGCGGTGACCCTCGGCGGACAGCGGGTGCTCGTCGCGAGCGACGCGTGCGACTGCGTGTGGGGCGGCGCCATCACCATCACCGACGCCGGGCAGTCCGGCGTGACGAACGAGGAGTGACCATGACGATGCGACCGCACGTCGTACGGCAGGGCGAATTCCTCGCCCAGCTCGCCGCGACCCTCGGCTTCGACGCCGACGCCATCTGGACCGACCCGGCGAACGAGGCCCTGCGCGCGCTGCGACCGGACCACGCGCAGCTTCTCCCGGGCGACGTGCTGCACGTGCCGGCGACGCCGCCGGAGGAGCTGCCCGTGCGCCGCGGCGCGCTCAACCGCTTCGTCGCGCGGGACCCCAAGGTGCGCATCGAGCTTCACCTCGCCCAGGCCGGCGAGACGCACAGCCCCTTCGCGGGAGCGTCCTTCGTCGTCGACGGCGTGTCGCCGCTCGTCGAGGGCACCGCCGACGCCGAAGGGCACGTGCACTTCGAGGTCCCGGTGACGGCGCGCGAGGTGCTGCTGATCTTCCCGGATCTAGGGCGCACGCTGCCGGTGCACGTGGGCCACCTCGACCCCCTCGAGACGGAGTCCGGCGTGCGGCAACGCCTCGAGCACCTCGGGCACCGCGGCCCCGACGTCGCGCAGGCGGTGCGCGCGTTCCAGCGCACCCAGGCGCTCCCGGAGACCGGCGTCGTCGACGAGGCGACGCGCGCCGCGCTGCGCTCGGAGCACCGGTCGTGACGCTCGGACCGCTCCCCATCACCTTCGCGCACTACACGCCCGATCGGCACCTCGACGGCACCTTCGACCGCATCGCGCATCGCTACGGCATCGACCTCGCGGTGCTCGCCGGCGCGAACCCGCAGCTTCGTCCCGGGACCATTGCCGCCGGGGCCTCCGTCGCCGACGTGCCGTTGATCGCGATCCCGGTGCCGACGGCGCTTCGTGCGTTCGCGTACGACTCGTACCGCAACCCCATCGCGAACCGCACGCTCGCCGACCTCGTCGAGTTCCTGCGCCGCGACCCGCGCCGGCCCATCGCCGGCCTCGACGCGCGGTGGCTCTGGAACCACCCGTATCACGCTCAGTGGCGCCGCGAGATCGTGACGCGCCTGCACCCTGGCCTCGCCGACGACGCGCCGGCGATCCGGCGCCTCGACCACCATCCCGAGGAGGTTCCGGTGCCCGCCGGAACGACGTGGTGGTTCGCG
Organism: uncultured delta proteobacterium; assembly: GCA_903845045.1. Taxonomy (GTDB): domain Bacteria; phylum Myxococcota_A; class Polyangia; order Polyangiales; genus SCUS01. Next base: position 1,699 of record CAIMWA010000468.1, read on the forward strand.
TTTCCCGAGCGGCCCGAGGACGCGGCGGCGCGCGTGGCGGCGAAC
>CAIMWA010000469.1 GCA_903845045.1 uncultured delta proteobacterium
ACGATCCTCATGTCGCTGCCGCTCTCGATCCCCTTCGCGATCTTCTCGCTGGTGGTGCTGCGGCAGTCCATGAACATCTTCTCGACGCTGGGCATCCTCGTGCTCTTCGGCATCGTGAAGAAGAACTCCATCTTGCAGGTGGATCACATGCGCGACCTGCGCCGCCGCGGTCTCGGCCGCGCCGACGCCGTGATGCTCGCGAACCGTGACCGTCTGCGCCCGATCCTCATGACCACCATCGCCTTCGTCGCGGGCATGATCCCGCTGGCGGTGTCGAGCGGCGCGGGCCAAGGGACGAACCGCGCGATGAGCTCGGTGATCATCGGCGGCCAGACCCTCTCGTTGCTGCTGACGCTCATCGCGACGCCGGTCGTCTACGCGTTCTTCGACGACCTCGCGCACTCGCCGCGCATCGCCCGCTTCGCGCGGATGCTCGTGGCTCCCTTCGCGGCCATCGACCGCATCTTCGACCGCAAGGGTCCGCCGCCGCCGCCGCCCGCGGGGCCCTTCGACGACGAGCCCACCCGCGTGCACCGCGTCCCTGGCGCTTGACACGCGGCGCCGCGGCGCGATGTAACCACCGCCGATGTACCTCGGTCGCGTCATCGGAACGTGCGTCGCGTCGCAGCGGAGCCCCGGGCTCGACGGCGTGCGCATGCTCCTGGTCGAGCCCGTCGACGGCGCCGGGCGGGTCACCGGCGCGCCCTTCGTGGCCGCCGACACCGTGAGCGCGGGCCCCGGCGAGCTCGTCTTCCTCGTCGGCGCGCGCGAGGCGTCGCTGGCGCTGGAGCAGCCCTTCGTGCCCGTCGACGCGGCCATCGTGGGGCTCGTCGACGAGGTGCACCGCACCGACGGCGCGCGGAGCTTTCTGCGCGGGCGCGACGACGTCGGGGGCGCGTCGTGAAGGTCGCCCGCGTCGTCGGTACGCTCACCGCCACGGTGCACCAGGCCTCCTACGACGGCCTCACGCTGCTCGTGTGCGCGCCCGTCGACGGCGCCGGCGCCGTGGTGGGTGACACCTTCGTGGCCGTGGACCACGCCCAGGCCGGCGTCGGCGACACGGTGCTCGTGAACGCCGAGGGCGGCGGCGCCCGCATGGTCTTCGGCCGCAAGCTCACGGACCCGCTCGCGATCCAGGACGTCATCGTCGGCATCGTCGACGCCATGGACGAGGGCTGATCGGTGGAGGCACGCGTTCGCGAGGAGATCGTCCGCGCCTGCGAGCTCTTCGCGCGCCGCGGCTGGGTGGCCAACCACGACGGCAACGTGTCGGCGCGGCTCAGCCCGCAGCGCATCGTGTGCACGCCCGGCGCGACGGCCAAGTCGGCGGTGCGCGCGAACGAGCTCGTGGTGACCGACGCCGCGGGGCGGCAGGTGTCGGGCCGCGGCAAGACGTTCTCCGAGTTCGCGCTGCACCTCGCGGTGTTCAAGGCCCGCGCCGACGTGGGCGCCGTGGTCCACGCGCATCCGCCCTTCGCGACGGCGCTCGGCGCGTCGGGGCGCGAGCTCGTGACGTTCCTCCCCGAGGCGGTGGTGTCGCTCGGGGCGAAGGTTCCGCTGGTGCCGCTTGCGGCGCCGGGAGCCGCCGCGGTGAAGGCCCTCGAGGCCTTCGTGCAGACCCACGACGCGGTGCTGGTCGCGGGCAACGGCGTCTGGGCCTGGGGCGACGACGTCGAGCAGGCCGTGCTGCGCCTCGAGCTCGTCGAGCACCTCGCGACCATCGCCACGCACGCGCAGGTGTGGGGAGGCCCGCAGACCCTTCCGCAGGACATGGTCACGGCGCTCCTCGAGGCGCGCAAGAAGGCCTTTCCGCGGCGCTGACGAAGGGCGCCGGCGACGCGCTCAGGAGGGCGTCGGCGCGGGCGGCACCGACTCCACGCGGAAGCCGTTCTTGCCCCGGGACTTCACCCCGTACATCAGCGCGTCGGCGCGGCGCACCAGCGCCGGCAAGGGATCGTCGACGCTCGCCAGCGCGAGGGCGCCGATGCTCGCCGAGACGGCCCAGTCGTGGGCCGACATCTCCGCGGCCAGCAGCCGTTGCAGGCGTTTCAGCAGGGCCTCGGCGTCGGACGCGCTGGTCTCCGGGAGCAGCAGCGCGAACTCGTCGCCGCCGAGCCGCGCGATGCAGTCCGTGGAGCGGCACCCTTCGCGCAGCACGCCCGCGACGGCGACGAGCACGGCGTCGCCGGTGTCGTGGCCGTGGTGGTCGTTCACCTGCTTGAAGTTGTCGAGGTCGAGGTAGGCGAGCACGAGCGGGCGGTGATGCCGGCGCGTGCGCGCGGCCTCGCGGGCGAGCACCTCGTAGAAGGCCCGGGCGTTGTCGAGGCCCGTGAGCCCGTCGACGCGCGACAGGGCCCGCTCGCGCGCCACGAGGCCGCGCATGCGCGCGAAGAGCACGGCCACCCCGGCGAGGGCGCCGCCCTGCACCGTGACGTTCCAGACGGTCGCGAAGAGCGAGGGGTAGCGCAGCCCCGAGAGGCGGCTGGCGAGCTCCCAGGTGACGATGGCGAAGGCCGACGCCGCGATCGCCGGCGCCTTGCCGGCGCGCCACCCGAGCACCGCGACGGGAAGGAAGTAGAGCGGATAGATGCGGAGATCGAGCCCCGTCACGTAGTCGAGGCCGCCCACCGCGACGATGCCCGCGGCGGCCACGGCAACGTCCCGCACGAGGAGCCGCGACGGGAGCGGTGGTCCGCCGGGAGCACCGGGCGGAAAGGTGTCGATACCCCGCGACGGCGGGGGCGGTGCGAGACGTCTCAAGGGCGCGTCGACCACGTCACCGGGGTGGGGAACCTGCGTCATCTCCGCCTCCACGAGGAATGATCGTCACCTTGCCGCGACGCGGCAAGGTACGGCCGCGCGCAATGTCTGCGGTGGTAGCTTCGCGGCCCGCGATGATCGACTACGAGCCCCGCCACTGGTTCTCGCTGCTCGTGCAGCTCCGCGGTTCCGTGCTCCGCAACCTCGCGCCGCGCATCGCCCTCGCGGCGGGCCTCGGCGCGCTGGCCGAGGGGCTCTTTCGCACCACGGGGTTCCGCATCCCGTCCATGGGACACACGCTGCTGGGCGCGGCGCTGGGGTTGCTGCTCGTGTTCCGCACCAACGCCTCGTACGACCGCTTCTGGGAGGGCCGGCGGCTCCTCGGCGCCATGACCAACCGCTCCCGCGACCTCGTGCGGCAGATGGCGACGCTCGTCGAGGGCGACGGCGCCGAGCTTCGTGCGCACCGCGAGGCGCTGCGCCGTCTCGTCGTGGCGTTCTACCGGCTCACCGCCCAGGCCCTGCGCGACGAGCGGGACCTCGCGGCGCTGGGCGCGCTGCTCACCGACGACGAGCGGGCGCGGCTGGAGCCCGTAGTGTCGCGTCCGTCGGTGGTGGCGGCGTGGATGACGGTGCACGCAGTGGCGGCGGCGCGCATCGCGGGCGCGAGCGAGACCCGCGTGCTGGCCATGGACGCCAACGTCACCGCGCTCGTCGATGCCCTCGGGGGCTGCGAGCGCATCCGCCGCACGCCGGTGCCCTTCGCGTACGCTCAGCACATCAAGCTCTTCGTGGCGCTGTGGTGCGCGACGGTGCCCTTCGCGCTGGTCGACGCGCTGCGCTGGTACACGCCGCTGGCGGCGGCGATGCTGGCCTTCGCGCTCTTCGGCATCGACGAGATCGGCGTCGAGATCGAGGACCCCTTCGGCCACGACCCCAACGACCTCCCGGTGGACCGCATCGGCGACGGCATCGACCGCGCGACGCGGGAGATCCTCGACGTGGGAGGCAGGGCCGCGGGGTGATCGTCCTCGTCTTCGTCGCGGGCTACCTCGCCATCGTGCTCGAGCAGCCGCTGCGGCTGCACAAGACGTCGTCGGCGCTGCTCACCGGCGTGCTCTGCTGGACTGTGCTCGCGCTGCGGCACGGAGCATCCGTCGCGCCGCGCGTCGAGGCGCAGCTCGGCGACATCGCGTCGGTGTTGTTCTTCCTGCTCGGCGCCATGGCCATCGTGGAGCTCATCGACGCCCACGACGGCTTCGACCTCGTCACCGCGCGCATCACCGTCTCGGGGCGCCGCCGGCTCCTCGGGGTCGTGGCGGCGGTGACGTTCCTGCTCTCGGCGGTGCTCGACAACCTCACCACCGCCATCGTGATGATGACCGTCGTGCGCAAGCTGCTGCGCGACGACGACGACCGGCGCCTCTTCGGCGGCGTGGTCGTGCTCGCTGCGAACGCCGGGGGCGTGTGGTCGCCGATCGGCGACGTCACCACGACGATGCTCTGGACCGGCGGCGAGGTCTCGGCGCTCGGCGTCGTGCGAAGGCTCTTCGTCCCCTCGCTCGTGAGCCTCGCGGTGCCCGTGCTCTGGATCGCGCGACGGCTCCACGGCGACCGCGGCGCGCTCTCGATGCCGGGCGACGAAGCGACGGTGGCCGCGCCGGACGACGCCTCGTCGCCGCACGTCGCAGCGAAGAATACGACCCCGCGCGAGCGCGCGACGGTGCTCGTCGTCGGCGTCGCCGGGCTCGTCGTCGTGCCGGTGTTCCGGGCGCTCACGCACCTTCCGCCGGTGCTAGGCGTGCTGCTCGCGCTCGGGGCCCTCGGCGCCGTCACCGACCTGCTCCACAAGCACGAGGACGCCGATCGTCGCAGCGCCCTCTCCATCGCCGGCGCCCTGCAGCGCATCGACGCGCCCAGCGTGCTGTTCTTCCTGG
>CAIMWA010000470.1 GCA_903845045.1 uncultured delta proteobacterium
ATCAACGGCGGCGTCCCGAGCGGTGCTGCGCCGGGCGCCGTCGTGCGAGTCCTCCCGGGCGATCGGTGGTCTGCGCGCCGGATACCTTCGCCGCTCTCGATGAACCTACTTTCCTACCCCCGTCCCGCCCTCTCGGCCGCACGATCCTCCCCTCCGGACACCCTGCCCCCACTCGTGGGGGTGGGGCGGGGGGTGGGGGCCCGATGTGACGGTAAATATGCAAGAAAACAAGGTGTTCCGAGATGAATCCCGGATCCCTGGTAAGAGAAGTGCGCAACGGTGAGCGATGCGGGCGACGCGTTCGTTGCGAAGCGATCGCTCGACACCTCGCCGCACGACCGACCGGCGTGGTGGCACAGCGTCACCTCCCGTCCCGCGATGTCCAGCGAGTGGAACGCCAGACCGGTGTCGATCTCGACATCGAAGAACCGCGCGAAGACCGACTGGGTGTTCCAGCCATCACCGAAGCGGCCGCAGCGCCGGTGCCCGACGGCGAGGCTGGAGCTGGTCTCCGAGCACCCGCGCGCGAGCACGGCCGTGGGCGCGAGCGAGGCCCCGAGGACGAAGGCGATGATCGCCGGCTTCATCGCGCCATCACGGGGACGAAGCGCGTCGGACACGTCCATCCATCGGCTCCGGGATGGGGACTCTCGAAGCACATCACGTCCCGGCTCGACGCGTCGAGCATCGCCATGGCCCGCACGCAGACCCTCGCCGGCGGCTCGACGCCCGGCGTCGACCGTGCGAACTCGACGCGCTCGATGGCCCGGCCGTGCGGGGTAATTCGCCCCGGAGCGATCTCCGCGCGCGGGTCGAATGGGACCATCGGCGTGGAGCATCCGGGGTCGCCCTCGAACACCGCGAGGCGGGTGAAGTCCATCGGTGTTCCGACGTCGCAGCGGTTGCCGAAATCGACCACCACGATCACCGCGCCTGCCGAGGTCTCGCGGTTGCACGCGATGTTCACCGAGAGGTCCACGCACCCGACGCTGAGGGTGTTGCTGTACCTCCGGCCGTCCGGCGCGGTCACCAGCGAGCCTGGAACGTACGGCGCACACCCCGCCAGGAGCGCCAACAGTGGGGCGAAGGTCCACGTTCGGTTCGGCACGGCGAGGGGAGAGCGAGTGCCGTGCCAGCGCGACTCCCGCGCCGGGTGCTTCGTGCCGTGAGCTCGAGCCGGCGGGGAGGTCATGGGAGCTCCCGAGACTTTCACCGCGTCCCCTTGCCCGGGGTGCGCGGCGCCCCCACATCGGCAAATCGGTACTCCAATACCGAGATGACCGCGCCGCAGTGCCGGCGCAGGAGGCGCGATGGGTGCATCGGAGCAGGGTCCGGTACGGATCCAGTGCTGGCAGGCGGTGAAGGTCGGCGAAGCCTTGGTGCGTGCCGAGCGCACCGTCGACCCGACGGGTCTTGCCGACGGCGACGTGGTCGTACGCGTGGCCGGCTGCGGCGTGTGCCACACGGACCTCGGGTTCCTCTACGACGGCGTACGGTCCGGCAAGCCGTTTCCTCTCACTCTCGGGCACGAGGTGTCGGGCGTGGTGACGCACGCCGGCGCCGCGTACGCGCACCTCCTCGGACAGTCCGTGGTGGTGCCCGCGGTGATCCCCTGCGGGGCGTGCGCGCTCTGCGCCGAGGGGCGCGGATCGATCTGTCGCAAGCAGCTCTTTCCGGGCTCCGACGTCGACGGCGGCTTCGCGTCGCACCTCGTCGTCCCCGGCCGCGGGCTCTGCCCCGTGGACCTCGCTGCCCTCGAGCGCGCCGGCCTCGCGTTGTCCGACCTCTCGGTGCTCGCCGACGCCATCTCCACGCCGTACCAGGCCGTGGTGCGCAGCGGCCTGCGCGCGGGCGACGTGGCGATCTTCGTGGGAGCGGGCGGCGTCGGCGGCTTCGGCGTGCAGATCGCGCGGGCCCTCGGCGCCCACGTCGTCGCCCTCGACGTGCACGACGACCGCCTCGCGCTGATGAAGGAGGTCGGCGCCGAGCTGACCCTCAACGTGCGCGGCCCCGCGGGTCCGCTCGAGCCGTCGGAGCTCAAGAAGACCATCGGCGCGTGGGCCAAGGCCCAGGGCCATCCCGCCCACCAGTGGAAGATCTTCGAGACCTCGGGCAACGCAGCGGGGCAGACCCTCGCCTTCGGCCTGCTCACCTTCGGCGCGACGCTCTCCGTCGTCGGCTACACCCTCGACAAGGTCAGCGTCCGGCTCTCGAACCTCATGGCCTACGACGCCGTGGCGCAGGGCAACTGGGGCTGTCTGCCCGAGCACTACCCCGCGGCCCTCGCCCTCGTGCTCGACGGCAAGGTGCGCCTCGGACCCTTCATCGAGCGCCGTCCCATGAGCGCCATCAACGAGACCTTCGAAGCGCTGCACGCCGGGTCGCTGCGGCGCCGGCCCGTGCTCGTCCCCGATTTCGACTGAGGAGCCCCACCGCGATGTCCACGACCACCTACGAACTCCACGACCACGACCTGCTGCCCGGCTACGACGGCCGCGCCGAGGGCAACGCCCGCGTCCGCTACGAGCTGCGCCCCGTTCGCACGCCCGACGGAAAGACGGCCGAGGGCCTGCACGCCGCGTGGATCATTCTCGACAACCCCAGCCAGTACAACTCGTACACGACGCAGATGGTGAAGGACGTGATCCTCGCCTTCCGCCGCGCCAGCAACGCGCGCGACGTCGTGGCGGTGGTGTTCACCGGCGCCGGCGACAAGGCGTTCTGCACCGGCGGCAACACCAAGGAGTACGCCGAGTACTACGCCGGACGGCCGACCGAATACGCGCAGTACATGCGGCTCTTCAACGACATGGTGTCGGGCATCCTCGCCTGCGAGAAGCCCGTCATCTGCCGCGTGAACGGCATGCGCGTCGGCGGCGGCCAGGAGATCGGCATGGCGTGCGACTACACCGTCGCCAGCGACCTCGCGAACTTCGGCCAGGCCGGTCCCAAGCACGGCTCGGCGCCCATCGGCGGGGCCACCGATTTCCTCCCGCTCTTCGTCGGCGTCGAGCGCGCGATGGAGAGCTGCACGCTCTGCAAGCCCTGGACGGCGTACCGCGCGCAGCAGTACGGAATGATCACCGAGGCCGTGCCGGTGCTGAAGGTCGACGGGGCCTTCGTGCCGAACCCGCTGGTGGTCACCGACACGTGGCTGGCGAACGGGCGCGTGGTGTTCGGCGAGCTCAAGACCGGCGCGGCCTACGCCGCGGGCAAGGCCGTGCTCGCCTCGGGCACCGTCGACCTCGCGCCCCTCGACGCGGTGGTCGACCGCATGGTCACGGCGCTGTTGATGACGATGCCGAACTGCGTGCAGCAGACCATCGAGTCGATCCGCAAGCACAAGCTCGTGCACTGGGACAAGAACAAGGAGTCGAGCCGCGCGTGGCTCGCGCTCAACATGCTCTCCGAGGCCAACGCGGGCTTCCGGGCCTTCAACGAGGGCACCAAGGACGACCGCGAGGCCGACTTCGTGCTGCTGCGCCAGCGCCTCGCGCAGGGCGCGCCATGGTCCAAGGAGCTCATCGAGGAGCTGCAGCCGAAGTCGCGCAAGGGCGCGCGGTGACGCACGCGATCCGCGCGATGGAGGCCGGCGACCTCGCCGCGGTGGAGCGCATCTTTCGTGCGCACGCCAGCGGGGACGCGCCGCGCGGCCGTCGGAGGCAGCTCCGCGACCGCGTGGCCGAGGTGCTCGGGGCCGACGCGCACGAGCGCGCGGTGGCCCTGGTCGCCGCCGACGCGCGGGGCAAGGTGGCCGGGTACCTCGTGGGCGACGTGCGGAGCTGGGAGTTCGGCTCGGCGCCCGCGGGGTGGATCTTCGCCTTGGGCGTCGATCCGAAGGCCGAGCGGCAGGGCCTCGGGAGCGAGCTGCTGGCCGCAGCGGTGGAGGCGTTTCGCGCGCGGGGCATCGGCACCGTGCGCACCATGGTGCGCCGCGACGACGTCCCGACGCTGCGGTTCTTTCGCAGCGGGGGCTTCGCCGCGGGGCCGTACGTCGAGATGGAGCTCGCGCGGGGAGCCCGCTGAGCGCGCACGGGAGGATGTGATGGAGGTCTTCGAGACGGTGAAGGCGGAGCGGCGCGCCGAGGGTCGGGTGCTGCACCTGCTCCTCGACGCGCCCAAGGGCAACGTGCTCGACGAGCGCATGCTGCGCGGCCTCGACGCGGCGCTGGCGGCGCACGGCCACGACCCGGCGCTGCGCGCGATCATCTTCGAAGGTTCGGGGCCGCACTTCTGCTTCGGCGCGAGCGTTCCCGAGCACACCCGGGAGCGCGCGCCGGCGATGCTGGCGACCTTTCACGGGCTGTTTCGCACGCTGGCAGAGCTCGCGGTGCCGACCATCGCGGTGGTGCGCGGCGCGTGCCTCGGCGGCGGCCTCGAGCTGGCGCTCTGGTGCTCGTGGATCTTCGCGTCGCCGGACGCGACCTTCGCGCAGCCCGAGATCAAGCTCGCGGTGTTCCCGCCGATGGCTTCGCTGCTGCTTCCGTGGCGCCTGGGCGGCGGCCGCGCGATGGACCTCTGCGTGTCGGGCCGCACGGTGAACGCCGCCGAGGCCGACGCGATGGGCCTCGTGCACGCCGTCGCGCCGGACCCCTCGGTGGCGGCCGACGCGTTCATCGCCGAGCACCTGCTGCCGAAGAGCGCCACGTCGCTGCGCTTCGCCGAGCGCGCGGCGCGGCTGGACCTCGCGCGCCGCATGACGACGGACCTTCCGGCGCTGGAGTCGCTCTACCTCGACGGGCTCATGGCCACGCCCGACGCCAACGAGGGCATCGCGGCCTTTCTCGAACGTCGCGCGGCGCGCTTCGCGCATGCGCAGGGAGCTGCAGGATGAGTAGCGTCGAAGAGATCGTCGGCCGCGCCGACGCGCTGTACCACGATCTGGAGTTCGGCTCCGTGAAGCGCTGGCGCGAGGCGCACGGCGGCGCGAAGGCCGTGGGCTACCTCCCCATCTGGGTGCCGCGGGAGCTCATCGACGCCGCGGGCATGCTGCCCGTCGGGCTCATGGGCGGCCGCGGGCTCATCGAGATCATCCGCGGCGACGCGTGGTTCCAGTCGTACATCTGCCAGATCCCGCGGAGCACCATCGAGCTCGCGCTCACCGGGCGCCTCGACGCCATCGACGGGTTCCTGTTCCCGTCGATCTGCGACGTCATCCGCAACCTCTCGGGGATGTGGAAGGTGATGTTCCCGCAGAAGTACGTGCGCTACGTCGACGTGCCGCAGAACTACGACTCCGCCGTGGGCGGACGGTTCTTCGAGGGCGAGCTCCGGCACCTCTGGAACGACCTGAAGAAGCTCTCGGGCACGGACCCCGGCGACGACGCCATCCGGGCCTCCATCGCCCGGTACAACGCCAACCGCCGCGCCATCGGAGACCTCATGGCGCTGCGTTCGGAGCAGCCCTGGCGCGTGCCCACCTGGGAGGCGTACCTCGTGCTCTTCGCGGGCAACGTGCTCCCCGTCGACGAGCACACCGCCATGGTGCGCGAGTACATCGCCGCCGCGCGCGCTGCAGACCGTCCGCGCCGCGACAACGCCCGCGTGGTGGTCACGGGCTCGTTCTGCGAGCAGCCGCCGCTGGGGCTCTTGAAGACCCTCGAGCTCGCGGGCTGCTACGTCGTCGCCGACGACCTCGCGCTGGGACGCCGCTGGCCCGACGCCGACGTCGACGAGACCGGCGAGCCGCTGCACGCGCTCAGCGAGGGCTTCCTGAAGCACAGCCCGCCGACGGCTGCCCGCTACGAGCCCGACGGCGACCGCGGCGCTCCGCTGGTGCAGCTCGTGAAGCGCACGCGGGCCGAGGGCGTGGTGCTCGCGGCGCCGAGCTTCTGCGACCCCGCGCTGCTCGAGCAGCCGATCCTCCAAGACTCCCTCGACGCCGCGAAGGTGCCTTGGACCGCGTTCAAGTACTCCGAGAGCCTCGGGCAATTCCAGGTGATCCGCGAGCAGGCGGGCACCTTCGCCGACTCGATCAAGTTGTGGAGCGAAGCATGAGCGAGCCAGATCCGAAGGCTGCCGGCGCCGTCAAGGACGCCAGCATGATCAAGCAGAAGGAGATGATCGCCGGGCACTTCAGCGCGCTGTCGCGTGCGAAGGAGTCGGGCAAGAAGGTCGTCTACACCTTCGTCCCCGGGAACCTCACGGAGCTGCTGCACGCCTTCGACGTGCTGCCCGTGTACCCGGAGATCAACGCGCTGCAGTCGGGCATGCGCAAGAAGTCCGGCGCGTACATCACCGAGGCCGAGCGCCTCGGGCACTCCGAGGACGTCTGCACCTACGTGAAGTGCGACATCGGCATGCTCAAGGCGGGGAACATCGGCCCCACCGGCGAGAAGCTCCCGGAGCCCGACCTGCTGCTGCTCTCGTACACGGGCTGCTTCACGTTCATGAAGTGGTTCGAGCTTCTCAAGCGCGAGTACCACTGCCCCGTGGCGATGCTGCACGTGCCCTACCAGGGCGACGGCGAGTTCACGCCGGCGATGCGCGACTACGTCGTCGACCAGCTCCGCACCGAGGTGATCCCGAAGCTCGAGCAGATCACCGGCAAGAAGCTCGACGAGGCGAAGCTGGAGGAGGCCCTCGCGCGCTCGTCGGTGGCCGAGGACGACCTCGTGTGGGTGCTCGAGTCGGCGAAGAACAAGCCCTCGCCCATCGATGCCTACTTCGGCGGCGTCTACTACATCGGCCCGATCTTCACGGCCTTTCGCGGCACCGACCTCGCGGTGGACTACTACCGCACGCTGCGCGCCGAGGTGCAGCAGCGCCTCGACCTCGGCCTCGGTCCGCTGACGCCCGAAGGCGAGATGAAGAACGAGCGCTACCGCCTCGTCGTCGAGGGTCCGCCCAACTGGACCAGCTTCAACGAGTTCTGGAAGATGTTCGCCGACGAGGGCGCCGTCGTCGTGGCGAGCTCGTACACGAAGGTCGGCGGCATGTACGACGCGGGCTTCCGCCACGACCCGACGCGGCCGCTCGAGACCCTCGCGGAGTACTGCGCGGGCTGCTACACGAACCTCAACCTCCCATCGCGCATCTCCATGCTCGAGAAATACGTGCGCGAGTATTCCGCGGACGGGCTGCTCATCAACTCGGTGAAGAGCTGCAACTCGTTCTCCGCGGGGCAGCTCATGATCCTTCGCGAGGTCGAGCAGCGCACCGGCGTGCCCGGCGGCTTCATCGAGACGGACCTCGTGGACCCCCGCTACTTCTCCGCGGCGAACGTGAAGAACCGCATCGAGAGCTACCTGCAGATGATCGAGCAGAAGCGGCGCAACGCCGGTGCGCGGGTCTCGGTGCAGGTCCCCGCGGCGGTGGCGCCGAAGACGCGACTGGCGGTGCTGCCGTGAAGTCCTTCCTCGGCATCGACCTCGGCTCCACCACCACCAAGGCCGTGCTCCTCGACGACGGGGGCTCGGTGCTCGGCCGCGGCATCACCAACAGCCGCAGCAACTACCACCTCGCAGCCGACATCGCGCGCGACGAGGCCAACGTCGACGCGCGCTTCACGCTCCTCGACCGGGCCCTCGAGGCCGCCGGCGAGACCGGCGAAGAGGCGGTGCAGTTCCGCAAGCGGCTGCTCTACCACTTCCGCAAGGTGCAGCAGCTCGCGCAGCTCGCGTCGCTGCGCGACAAGGCCCTCGTCGAAGCCCGCGGCGGCCGCCTCGGCCACCACGGCGCCCCCCTCGAGGACCGCCTCGCCAGGCTCTTCGAGGACCTCGAGACCAACTGGCGCAAGCCACGCCTCGGCGGCGCCGCGCGCTCGGACTTCTTTCGCGACCAGGCGTCCGGCGACTTCGCGCGCATGGCCGAGAAGCTCGCCGACCGCGCGCTGCCCTTCGACGTGCTCATGAGCGTCTTCGACAAGGTGATCATCCAGGTCGAGAACGAGCGCATCGACCTCACCTTCGAGGGCAACATCCGCCGCGCCCTCGTCTCGTGCCTCGAGAACGAGTCGCCGGAGCGCCGCGCGCGCTACGAGGCCGCGGTGCTGTCGGTGGCCGACACGCCGCTCGACACGGTTCGCTCCATCGGCACCGGCTACGGCCGCCAGACGCTGCCCTTCCCGAAGGACAGCATCCGCTCGGAGATCTTGTGTCACGGCCTCGGGGCGCACGTGATGTTCCCGAAGACCACCACGGTGCTCGACATCGGCGGCCAGGACACCAAGGCCATCCAGGTCGACGGCGACGGCATCGTCACGAGCTTCCAGATGAACGACCGCTGCGCCGCGGGATGCGGTCGGTACCTCGGGTACATCGCCGACGAGATGAACATGGGCGTGCACGAGCTCGGCCCGCTGGCGATGCAGTCCACGCGGCACGTGAAGATCAACTCCACGTGCACGGTGTTCGCCGGCGCCGAGCTCCGCGACCGGCTCACCATGGGCCAGCGCCGCGAGGACATCCTCGCCGGGTTGCACCGCGCCATCATCCTCCGCGCCATGGCGCTGCTCGCGCGCTCCGGCGGCGTCGCCGACGAGTTCACCTTCACCGGCGGCGTGGCGAACAACCCCGCGGCGGTGCAGGCCCTTCGACAGCTCGTCGAGGAGAACTACGGCTCGCGCACGCTCAACATCTCCCCCAACTCGATCTTCACCGGCGCCCTTGGCGCAGCCCTCTTCGCCCTGCGCGCGTCGCAGGAGGTGGCCAATGCCTGACACGCTCTACACCGTCGGCATCGACGTCGGCTCCAGCACCGTGAAGGTCGCCATCGTCTCGAGCCCCGCGCGCAGCGGCCGCGAGCGCCAGGGCGCGAAGCTCCTCGGCAAGGTCGTCGAGCGCACGCGGCGCCGCGACCAGCGGCAGATCGTCGAGCTGTGCCTCGCCCAGGCCCGGGAGATGGCCGGCGTCGCCGCGTCGGACATCGCGTACGTCGCGACCACCGGCGAGGGCGAGGCCTACGAGGAGGCCACGGGGCACTTCTACGGCATGACGGCCCACGCGCGCGGCGCGCTCTTCCTCGACCCCACGGCGCGGGCGGCGCTCGACGTCGGGTCGCTGCACGCGCGGGCGGTGCGCTTCGACGAGCGCGCGCGGGTGCTCGACTACCGCATGACGAGCCAGTGCGCGTCGGGCACCGGACAGTTCCTCGAGAACATCGCGCGGTACCTCGGCGTGACCCTCGACGAGGTGGGATCGCTCTCGCTGCGCGGCAACGACCCCGAGAAGGTCTCGGGCATCTGCGCCGTGCTCGCCGAGACCGACGTCATCAACATGGTGTCGCGCGGCATCTCGACGGCGAACATCTTGAAGGGCATCCACGAGTCCATGGCCAGCGGC
>CAIMWA010000471.1 GCA_903845045.1 uncultured delta proteobacterium
CGCTGCGCCTCCTCGGCACCGTCGGCGAGCCCATCAACCCCGAGGCGTGGATGTGGTACCAGCGCGTCATCGGCAACGCGCGCTGCCCGGTCGTCGACACGTGGTGGCAGACCGAGACCGGCGCCATCATGATCGCCCCGCTGCCCGGCGCGACGCCCACCAAGCCTGGCAGCGCCACGCTCCCGTTCTTCGGCGTCGAGGCCGACGTCGTGCGCAAGGACGGCACGAGCTGCGCGCCCAACGAGGGCGGCTTCCTGGTGATCAAGCGGCCGTGGCCGTCGATGCTTCGCACCATCAACGGCGACGACGAACGTTACAAGAAGCAGTATTTCACCGACATCCCCGGCGCGTACTTCACCGGCGACGGCGCTCGGCGCGACGAGGACGGCTACTTCTGGCTCATGGGGCGCGTCGACGACGTGCTCAACGTGAGCGGCCACCGCCTCGGCACCGCGGAGATCGAGAGCGCCCTCGTCGCGCACCGGGCCGTCGCCGAGGCCGCGGTGGTGGGCCGTCCCGACGAGCTGCGGGGCCAGGGCATGGTGTGCTTCGTCACGCTGCGCCCGGGCTTCGCCGCGACGCCGGACCTCGCGCAGACGCTGGCCGAGCACGTCGCCGCCGAGATCGGACGCTTCGCGCGCCCCGACGTCGTGCGCTTCGCCGACGCGCTGCCGAAGACCCGCAGCGGCAAGATCATGCGCCGCCTGCTCAAGGAGATCGCCAGCGGCGGCGAGGCCAAGGGCGACACCACCACCCTCGAGGACCTCTCGGTGCTCGCGGCGCTCCGCGCCTCCGACGACGACTGAACCCCGTCAGGTCTCGGTGAAGTCGACGGCGTTGCGCACGTAGGCGGCGAGGCGTCCGTCGACCACCGCGGCGACGTCGATGCGCCCGTCGCGCGCGGCGCGGTCGGCCATGCAGCGGCCCAGCGCACGGCGCAGGCGGCGCTGCTTGGCGGGCGTCACGCTGCTGAGCGGGTCGACCATGGAGCCGGCGCGGCGCGCGCGCACCTCGATGACGACGAGGGTGTCTCCGTCCCACGCGAGCACGTCGACCTCGTCGCGGCCGACGCGAAGATCCCGGGCGAGAACGATGTAGCCGAGGGAGGCGAGGTGGTCGGCGACGAGCTGCTCCGCGGCGCGACCGCGGGCGGTGGTGCTCGCGCCCGGCGAGGTCAGTGCGGAACCGTCGAGGTGACGACGCAGTACGAGCCCTGCACGCCCTCGTTGTACTGCTCGCCCGCGATGGACACGCAGGAGTACGTGTCCGGACAGGTGCACAGCGTCGCCGCCTGCGTGCCGCCCGCGAGCGACGGGGGGAGCCCGCAGCGGCAGGTGCAGTACACGTGCTTCGGCCGCTGGGCCCCCGTTCCGTCGGAGCTCTCGTCGTAGCGGTACACGAGGCAGATGCGCGAGCGGCACTCGAGCGCCTGCGTCTCGATGTAGATCTCGGTGCCGAGGAAGCACCCCGCCGTCCCGCCGTCGCGGCCCGGGGCGCACGGCGCGTTGCCGGGACGACCCGGGGCGCACGGATCGCCCACGGTCTGGCTACCGCAACCCGGAGCCACGAGCCCCGCCACGCCGAGCGCAAGAGCGCCCACCCAAGATGCAAAGTCCTTCACGGGATGATGGATCTCCTCGCGCCCGCTGCGGCGAGCGTCCGGACGCTACCGTCGCGCGGAGAAACCCGTCAAGGGCAATCACCGGCGCGCGCTCCTCGGCGGTGGTCACTCGACCCCCACCGCGGCACCTCGGAAATCGGCTTCTCTTGCGCCGTGATTTTCGGTAGCGTCCGCCGACCGACGGGTGAGCCGTGCATGGGCGCGGTTGCCGGGTGCGGTGTTCGCGAAGGCACGCGGCGTGAAGCGAGGCGAGGCAGAGATGGTGCGGAGGCGTTTCTCGAAGTGGCTGGCGGGTGCGGGAACGGTGGCCCTGGTGCTGGGTGCCGCAGGATCCGCGTGGGCTCAGCCGCGGCAGCGGCCCGGTGCAGCGGCGGCCCCGGCGGCGCGTCCTGCGCAGGCTGCGACCCCCGCGGGTGACGGCTCCAACGGCGCCATGGACTTCTCCGCGGAGGGTCCGCCCGCCGAGGGACCGCCCAGCGAGGCGCTCGCCAACGCCCTGCGGCTCTACCAGCAGGAGCGCTACCAGGAGGCGTCGGTGCAGTTCCAGCGCGTCGTCGAGGGGGAGACCCAGGACGCGCCGGCGAACCAGCAGAAGGCGCAGTTCCACCTCGGCAAGAGCCTGTACCACCTCGGGTTCTACCAGTCGGCGCTGGCGGTGTTCGACGAGATCATCGAGCGCGGCCCCGCGCACCTCTACTTCAACGCCACGCTGCAGTGGCTCGCGCAGCTCGCGTCGCAGCTCCCGGAGCCCGCCGACATCGTGCGCCGCGTGGGCCACTACCCGGCCACCGCGCTGCAGCAGTTCAACAACAACGAGAGCCGGGCCCTCTACAACCAGCTCCTCTACTTGATGGGCCGGGCGAAGTACCGCGACGGCGCATCGGACGAGGCCATTGCCCTGTTCCGCCAGGTGCAGCGCCAGTCGCCGTACTACGTGCAGGCGAAGTTCTTCGAGGGCATCTCGAACGTCAACGCGCACCGCTCGCAGCCCGCCGTCGAGGCCTTCAACGAGGTTCTCCACGCGCTCGACGAGGGCGTCCAGGGCGTCGAGGACGAGGACCGCATGGCGGACCTCGCGCACCTCGAGCTCGCGCGTCTCTACTACTCCACGCGGCACTACGAGTCGGCCATCGACTCTTGGAACCACGTGGACGTCGACTCCGAGTACTGGCTCGACGCGCTCTTCGAGGAGAGCTGGGCGTACTTCCTCCAGCAGGACTACCCCCGCGCCCTCGGGAACATCCACACGCTGTTCTCGCCGTACTTCGCCAACGCCTGGTACCCCGAGGCGATGGTGCTGAAGAGCGTGATCCTCTTCTCGAACTGCCGCTACGACGAGGCCGAGGAGGTCGTCGCGCAGTTCAACGAGCGCTTCGGCGACCTGCGCCCGGAGATCGAGCGCTACCTGCAGCAGTACCAGGACGACCCGAGCTTCTTCCAGTTCCTCAAGAACGTGCGCGAGGGCCACGCGAACCTGCCGAACCGGCTCCGTCCGGTGGTCGAGAGCGCCTTCAGCGACCGCACGCTGCTGCGCAACATCGAGTACGTGACGCAGCTCGAGAGCGAGGAGCGGCGCCACAACGGCATGCCCGCGGCGTTCCGCAACAGCAGCGTCGGCGCGCGCATCATCCAGGACATCTCGGTGGCCAAGAGCTTCGCCATCGAGAACGCCGGAACGCTCGCCCGCGGGCGCTACACGCGCTCCGTCGAGGAGCTCGGCGACCTGCAGAACCAGGCGACGGCCATCCTCATCGAGATCCTCAACGCCCGCCGCGGCCAGCTCTCGCAGGAGATGCAGCAGCAGCAGGTGAACGCCGACGTCGCGCGCTCCAACCGCGTGACGGCGGACGAGGAGCACTACCTCTGGCCGTTCAACGGCGAGTACTGGCGCGACGAGCTGGGCTTCTACCGCCAGCAGGTCGTGTCGCGCTGCGGCCGCTGAGCCGCCGCCCGTCGAGCATCCTCCCCAAAGACATCAGCAGAATCCCAGACGGAGACGAGTATGGTTCGCGTGAGGCATGGAAGCGTTGCGGTAGTCCTCGCGGCGGCGTGCGCGCTCATCGGGTCGCTGGCTTCGGCCCAGTCCCGGCGAAATGCGACCCCCGCGCCAGCGGCAGCGGCGGCGGCGACGGAGGTCCCCACCGTACCGACGGTGCCGGCCGACGTGTGCATCGCCCCGGAGGCCCGCTCTCGGGCCCTGGAGTGTCCCGCCGGCGCGCAGCGCTACGGGTCTCACCGCGACACGGCCCCGCCCGCGGCGGCCCGCGCCAACGAGCGTGAAGCGCACGCGCACGCCAACGAGCACCGCACGCCGGGCCAGGGGCTCGACCGCGACATGCTCATGCGTCGTCGCAACATCGAGCACCGCAGCGCGCAGCTCCTCCTGCAGGAGGCGCAGCTCACGGCGACGCTCGTGCGGCGCATGAGCGCGACGGACCCGCACCGCCCCGACACCCTGATGCGCCTCGCCGAGGACTATCAGGAGCTCGCGACGATGGAGAACGGCGGCGCCGAGGACCTCGAGGATGACCTCTTCGCGGCGCGCCAGGCCCACAACGACGCGCTCGTCGCCCGCATCACGGGACAGCAGACGGAGCACCGCAACACGGCGCGGCAGTACCGTGACCAGCTCATCGCGGCGTTCCGGAACCTGGTCGACCAGCACCCGAACTACGAGCAGATGGACCGGGCGCTGTTCTATCTCGCGTTCGCGTACCAGGACGGCAACGACTTCAACAACGCGCGCACCGTCTACCGCACGCTGATCCAGCGGTTCCCGCAGTCGCCGTTCGTGCCGAACGCGTACCTCTCCTTCGCCGAATACTTCTTCGAGCAGGGCGAGATGGAGAACGCCCGGCAGTTCTACGAGCGCGTGCTCGCGGTGCAGGACGAGAACAACCAAGTCTACGGCTACGCCCTCTACAAGATGGCCTGGGTTCTCTACAACCTGCAGGACTTCGAGGGGTCGCTCAACAAGTTCTACGAGGTCATCGAGTACGGTCGCGCGCACCCGAACGCGGCCAGCGTCACCCCGCTCCTCCGCAACGCGCGCATGGAGCTCGTGACGGTGTACGGCTCGGTCTTCGGCACCGCCGCGCGCCCGCTCAACGTGGGCAACGCCTTCGCGACGTTCCAGCGCTACGCGTCGGACGAAGAGAACTCCTACGCGATGTTCGAGAAGCTCGCGGAGCTCTACCAGGACGCCGGCCAGTGGCCCAACGCCGTGGCCTCGTACCACGCGCTCATGGAGCGCCGCGCGAACAGCGACCGCTTCTGCTTCTGGCAGTCGCAGGTGGCCCGCGCCATCGTGGCGTCGCGCCCGAAGGCCGAGCAGCTCGTCGAGGTGAACCGCCTCGTGGACGTCTACAACACGTTCCGCGCGAGCAGCCGCAGCACCGAGGTCAAGACCGAGTGCCGCAACCAGGCCGCGCGCGTCACCTTCGACGTGGCGTCGCACTGGCACCTCGAGGCCGTCGGCCGCAGCGCCGAGGGCGCCGTGCAGACCCGCGGCACGCGCAACCCCGACACCATGCGCATGACCGGGGAGCTCTACCAGAAGATCCTCGACGAGTTCCCGGAGTTCGATCAGGTCGAGTTCACCGAGTACGACCGTCGCGACTGGCCGACGCGGTACCGCATTGCGTACTACCGCGCCGACATCCTCCGCGACAGCGGCGACAACGAGCACTGCGGCCCGGCCTACGACGCCGTCGTCGAGATGAACCCGGGCGGTGAGTTCACCGAGGACGCCGCGTACAAGGCGGTGCTCTGCTACAACGACTCGTTCACGGCGAACTTCTCCAACGCCGCGAGCCGCAACCAGCCGCGGCCCGGCGCGCGTCCCGGAGCGCCGGCGCGCAACAACCAGCAGACCGATGCGCAGCGGCGCATCGAGGACCGAGCGCGTCTCGTTCCGCGCGAGCTCAACGCGCGGGAGACCGCGATGCAGCGCGCGTTCACGCGGTACGTCTGCTTCGTGCAGCCGGACGCGACGCACAGCGCCGAGGGTGACGACCCCCGCACGGTCATGCTGACCATCAAGTACCGCCGCGCGTACGTGTACTACGTCGCCAACCGCTTCGAGGAGGCGGCCACGCTCTTCAAGGACGTGGCGCACTCCGACGCGGCGACGCCGGACCCGGAGAACCTCCGCGAGATCGCCGGCGACCTGCTGCTCGACAGCCTCAACGTCATGGGCGACATGTGGAACCCGCAGCGCCCGGCGTGCTTCACGGCGATGGCCGAGGAGCTCCCGGAGCTGATGACCCGGTTCTGCTCCGCCACGCTGCGTCCGCAGCACGAGGAGTTCTGCCACCGCGTGGAGGACCTGCAGTGCCAGGTGCTGCGCAAGCACGCCGAGACCCTCGGGAGCACCGGGCACCACGTCGAGGCGGCGCGTGAGTACGTGCACATCGTCCGCACGCACCGCGAGTGCGGGCGCCTGCCCGAGATGCTCCACAACGGAGCCATCGAGTACGATGCCGCGCTGCTCCTCGGCCGCGCCATGCGCGTTCGCGAGCGCCTCGTGCAGATCTTCCTGCCCCGCAACGATCCGTGGGCGCAGCGAAACCTCTACCGCCTCGCCGGCAACTACCACGCGATCCAGGTGTTCGGCCGCGCCGCGGACCTCTACGAGCAGTACGCGGAGTACGTCGCCACGAACCGCGTGGCGGCGGTGCATGCGGCCGAGGAGGCCCACCGCCTCGCGCCGGCCATCCCGGTCGAGGACGTCGTCCAGCAGGCCGCAGACGCGCTGCGCCAGGCGACGATCTTCCGCATCGGCCTCGGCGAGGAGGAGCACGCCCTCGAGAACTCACGGAAGTTCGCGCGCTTCTTCGGCAGCGACCCGGCGCGCCGCCGCGTCGCCGCGAACGTCGTGTTCTCCATCGGCCAGATCTACTCGGACCGCGTGGCGCGCCTGCGGCGCCAGCCGACGACGTCGAGCGAGGAGCGCCACCAGCGCGACCTCCAGATCCGCACGGCGTGGAACGACCTGATCCACCACTACGAGGGCTTCATGCGGACCTACGCGGCGAGCGGGACCCTCGACCAGAAGATCCAGGGTGCCGTGGCGCTCGCGCGCGGCTACTGGAACGTCGACAACTTCGCCCAGGCGCGCACCTACTACCAGCAGGCCGTGGACGCGTGGGGAGCCAGCACCGGCGAAGGTGCGCAGCAGACGTCGCCGGGCATGGCGACGATCCGCGAGCAGCTCGGCGCCGAGGCCGGCGAGGCCATCGAGAAGAGCAAGGACGCCGTCGCCGAGGCGCGCTTCTACCTCGCCGAGGCGCTCTACCAGCGCTTCATGGCGCTGCATCTGCCGCGCATCCCGGGCACGAACCGCCGCGCCTTCGACGCGTGGGCGACGAACCAGCTCACGCCGTACATCCACACGCGCCAGGGCCTGCTCGACGAGGCGACGCGCAAGTACGTCGAGGTGGCGAACATGCACGTCCCGAACTGGGAGATCGCTGCCTTCGCCCGCCTCGCGGACATGTACTACCAGTTCGCGGTGACCATCCGCACGTCGCCGGTGCCGCCGGACGTGCAGCACAACGCCGACCTCCTCGACGCGTGGAACGTGCTTCGTGACGAGCGCACGCAGCCGTTCATGAACACGGCGGGCGAGGGCTTCCAGCGCTGCATCCGCACGGCGACGGAGGTGCACTGGTTCAACGAGTGGTCGACGCTCTGCGAGCGGGAGCTCTACCAGATCGATCGGCTGCGCTTCCCGCTCGCCGACGAGATCCGCGTGGAGCCGAACCTCGTGTTCTCCCGCGCCACGAGCAGCCGTCCGGTGTACCAGCTCCAGACGGCGGCCGAGGGCGAGGAAGAGCCTGCAGGCGGCGAGCAGACCCAGGGCGCCGCGGGCGCGCAGTGATGAGTGCTGGAGACCGACCGATGATCAACCGAACTCTGTCCAGTGCGTTGCTCCTCCTCTCCATCGCGGCGTGCGGCGGCGCGCGCCCGACCACCGGCACCACCGCAGCGCCGGTCGCCCACGCGCCGAACGGCGCGACGGTGACCACCGCTACGGGCACCGCGGTCAGCGAGACCGCGAACACCCGCTTCAACGGTGCCGCGCAGACCATGCGCCAGCACGACGAGGCCAACGGCAACCACGGCGACTGGACGCCCGCGACCTGCAACGAGGTGGCGGGCCTCTTCGAGACCGCGGCCAACGCCCAGCAGGGGGGGAACTTCCCCGAGGCCTGGTTCAACCGCGGCATGGTGTACGACCGCTGCGGGCTCACCGAGCAGGCGACGCAGGCGCTCAACCGCGCGGTGCAGGCCGGCAACGGCAACTACTGCCGCGCGAAGGTCCAGCTCGGCGTGATGGCGTACCGCCGTCACGACGCGGCGACGGCGCAGCAGGCCTTCGAGCAGGCGATCCAGGGTGATCCGACGCACTGCGTGGAGGGCTACACGAACCTCGCGATGGTGCTCCGCGAGCGCAACCCGGCGACGCCGGCGGACTGGGCGCCGGTGGTGCGCAACATCCGCCAGGCGCTGGCCCTCGACGACCGGTACATCCCCGCGCGCAACCAGCTCGCGCTGTCGTACCTGCAGCAGGCCGGCGACGACCCGAACTCGCGCATGATCTTCCTCGCGGGCCTCGTGTGTCAGCAGGCCGTGGGCGTGGCCCAGGCGCACGACGCCGAGCTCGCGCCGGACGTGCGCACCTTCGTCGCCGACGTGATGAACACCTGGGGGATCATCGACATCCGGCGCAACGAGATCATCAAGGCGCTGGAGCACTTCCGCCGCGCGTACACGCTCAACCCGAACATGTTCGAGGCGTGGGTGAACAGCGGCACCATCAACCTGTCGTTCCGCGGCTACCAGGACGCGCGCGAGGCCTTCGAGCACGCCATCCACCTCCGCGACGACAGCTACGACGCGCACATCGGCCTCGGCGTCGCGCTGCGCGGCCTCGCGCTCACGGCCCCGGACGCCGAGCGCCCCGGGATGCTCACCCGCGCCCAGCAGGAGTACGAGCGGGCCCGCACGCTCGACGGCAACCGGCCGGACGCCTACTACAACCTCGGCGTCCTCAACATGAACTACATGGGCGGATCCATCCCGACGCTCCGTCAGGCCAGGGAGCTCCTGCAGCAGTTCGTGTCGCGCGCCGGCGCGGTCCCGCGCCTCGCGGAGTCCGTTCGCAACGCGAACCACCACATCCACAACATCGACAGCACGATCCAGGCGCTCGAGGCCACCGGCGGTGGCTCGGCGCCGTCGTCGACCCCGGCGCCTGCACCGGCAGCGGGAGCTCCGGCCGCCACCCCGGCGCCCGCGGCCCCGGCTCCGGCCGCCGCGACGCCGACCGCGGCCCCGGCGGCCGCCCCCGCCGCGGCAGCTCCCGCGGCGGCCCCTGCAGCAGCACCCGCTGCTGGACAGCCGGCGCCGGCTGCGGCAAGTCACTGAGGCACTGGAACTTCGAGACCGAAGAGGGCAGACGACGATGAAGAAGTTCGTGGCAATGGCGGTGGTCGGAGCGGCGATGGCGTTCAGCGGCAGCGCGATGGCGCAGGCTGCAGCGGGCGCACAGCAGGCGGGCGCCCAGCGCACGCAGGAGTTCAACTTCACCGACGAGCTCGTGCAGGGTCAGCTCGTGCGGCCCGACGGCGAGACCTCCCGGGTGCGGCGGCGGAGCGCGGGCATCAGCCTGATCCGCATCCGCGAGCACTTCGTCCCGGAGATGCTCAAGTCCGTGGAGAACCTGTAGTTCCGGCGTGAAGATGCGTTGACGGTCCACGGCGCGGGTCGGTATGGTCCGCCCGCCCGTGGAACTTCCGGGCAAGGCTGTTGTCGAAGCGTCCGGCGGGCAGTGCGTCCGCCGGAAAGGACCAATGCGGCGCGAAGGGCTCGACCATGAGTCCTGCCGTGGCCGCGACGGGGAGACCGATGGCGCAGAAGATGGTGGTTCCAGTCACGTTCAGGATCGAGCAGGGCGGTTCGGTGCGCACCGAGACCATCGCCCAGGACGTGATCAAGGTCGGGCGCGATCAGAAGTCCCATCTGCGCATCGACGACGAGGGCGTCTCGCGGATGCATGCCGTCATCGAGGTGAAGCCCGATGACGTGCAGATCATCGACCTCGGGTCGGGCACACAGGTGAACGGCGCGGCGGTGAACAAGGCGACGCTCCGCACCGGTGACGTGATCACCCTCGGCGGCGCGACGATCACCGTCGAGATCGGCGAGGCCCGCGATGCGGCGACGTACGTCGCACCGTCGCTTGCCACGCCGTCGCTGAGCGCGGTGTCCGTGGTGGCCGCGGCGTCGTCGGAGGGCTCCCCGAGCCTCGCCGAGGGCGACGAGATCTTCCAGCTCATCAAGCGCGGAGAGATCAACCCCCACGAGGTCGAGGAGGTCGGCACGCAGGCCGTCGAGGTGTCGGTGCTCTGGAAGAGCTCCATCCTCCACGTCGCCCACCTGCGCGACAGCCAGAGCTTCACGCTCACGAGCCACACGGTCTCCGAGTCGCCCGCGACGAAGGTCACCGGCGCGCTCTGGGGCGTCGGCGGACTGCTCATGATGGTCGGCGCCGCGAAGGCCGACCCGCAGCACCTGCAGGACAGCAGCGGCCTCGTCTTCGGTGGCATCGGCGCGGTCACGGCCCTCGTGGGCTCCGGCGTCGGCATCAAGATGAGCCACAAGGACGAGGATCGCGTCTCCGACGTGACCCGCTTCACCGTGGGCTCCGAGGTCATCGGCGGCGCCGGCGATCTCCCCGTGGTGGTGAACAGCTCCGGCGCGCGCTTCATCTTCCTTCCCGGCGCGACCGGCGAGGTCGAGCTCCAGGGCTCGAAGCGCTCCCTCGAGGACCTCAAGGCGCAGGGCCACGCCCGGCCGTCCTCGGTGGTCCCCGGGGGCTTCGAGGTGAACATCCAGCCCGACGGGCGCTACCGCCAGGAGATCGGCGGCCTGACCTTCGTGGCCAAGGTCGTCGCTCCGGGCCGCGTGGTGGCCGGGCACGTCAAGCGCGACAACGGCCTCATCGGCGCCATGGCCGGCGGCTTCATGTTCGTGTCGGCGGCGGTGCTCACGCTGTTCTTCGCCGTGCGCGACGACTCCGGGTTCCTGTCGTCGGGCAACGACGACGACCGCCTCCGCGACCTCGCGGCGTTCATCCAGCGGCAGCAGGAGCGGCAGCCCGAGCAGCAGCCGCAGCAGAACGCGAACGACCAGCAGGAGGGCGGCACCGGCACGCGCCACCGCGGCGACGAAGGCAAGATGGGCCGTCGCGACGAGTCGCATACGAACCGCCGCTACGCGATCAAGAACAACGGCGAGCCCCCGCACCTCACGCGCCAGGCGGCCCGCGAGGCGGTGCAGAACCGCGGCATCTTCGCGGCCCTCGGAGCTCCCGGCGGCGGCATGGCCGGCGGCGCCTCGGGCATCGTGTCGCCCTTCGGCGCGGTCACCGAGTCCGGCGTCGACAACCAGAACGCCAACGGCAACATGACCGGCGATACCGTCGGCGACGCCTTCGGCTACGGCGGCCTCGGCGCCACCGGCACGGGCTGGGGCGGCGGTGGTACCGGCGAAGGCACCATCGGCATGGGCAACATCGGCACCATGGGCCACGGCTCCGGCACGGGCTCGGGCCAGGGCTACGGCTCCGGCGCTGGTCGCGGTCTCCGCAACCGTGGAACCACGGGTCCGACGGTGCGCGCGGCGCCCCCGAGCGTGTCGGGTCTGCTCTCGCCCGAGGCGATCCGTCGCGTCGTGCTGCGCAACCTCGGTCAGGTGAACCACTGCTACGAGCAGGGCCTCGCGACGAGCCCCAACGCCGCGGGTCGCGTCGTGGTCCGCTTCGTCATCGGCGGCACCGGCACCGTCATCGGCTCCAACGTGGCCGACAACTCGCTCGGCGTGCCGAGCGTCGGCGAGTGCATCGCCAACGCGGTGCGGCGCTGGCAGTTCCCGGCTCCCGAGGGCGGTGGCGTGGTGACGGTCAACTATCCGTTCAACCTCCAGCCCGCCGACCAGTGACCCGCCTCGCCCGCGCCTCCGCGCGGGCTCCCTTCTTCTGAATTCACCGGCTTTTTGGTTGTGGCCTGAGCGCACAACCCCCTATCATCGCGCGCCGATCGGGGCCCTCATGTTCGGGCCTCGCGGACGAGGATCGTGATGAAGCGCTGGTCTGGTGTTCTTCTCGCCGTCGCGACGTCGACGGCGGCGTGCTCCGAGTACAACCGCGACGCCGTGCAGGAAAATAATGCCGGCATGTCGATGATGCGCGCAGGGCGCCTCGCCGACGCGCGCGACAAGTTCCAGCGCGCGGCGGACGCCGATCCCCGCTTCGACCAGCCGCTCTACAACCTCGCGCTCGTGCACATCCGCCAGCACGAGTGGGGCAACGCCGCCGAGGCGCTCACCCGCGCCATCGCGCGCAACCCGCGCAACCCCGAGTACCAGTTCCAGCTCGGCAAGGCGCAGTTCCAGCAGGAGCACTGGGAGCAGGCGCGGCAGGCCTTTCAGCAGGCCACGCAGGTGAGCCAGGGTTACTACCTCGCGTATTTCTGGCAGGGCCTCGTGAGCGAGAAGCTCGACGAGCCGCAGGCGGCGCTGCAGGCGTACACCACGGCGCTCACGAAGGCCCCGCGGAGCTACAGCTCCTACGCGCACCTCGGACGGCTGTACCGCCAGGTGCACGAGTTCGACCGCGCGGCGCAGGTGCTGCGCGAGGGCCTGCGCGTCGCCCCCGAGGGCGCCGTGGAGCGCGGCTCGATGCACAACGTGCTCGGCAACGTGCTGCTCGACCAGGGCCAGCGCGACGGCGCCGTCGAGGAGTTCGTCGCCGCGACGCGCGAGGACCCGGAGATGAGCGAGGCGATGTTCTCCGCGGGCTACACGCTGTCGGAGATCCCGGAGCGTCGGCAGCAGGCGATCCTGTACCTGCAGCGCTTCATCGAGGCCCGCGGCGGCAACGCCCCGCGCGAGTACCTCGACATCGCGCAGAACCGCCTCGCGCTGCTCCAGACGCCCGGCGCGCACTGAGCGCGTCGAGGCCTCCGCGCACGGAAAACGACAATAGAAATCCGGCGTCGCCGCGGCGCCCCCGATAGGTCTTCGAAGGGATTGAGATGAGCAACTCCGACCACACGCAGGACGCCGACGCACGGGGCACGCAGGACGAGGGGGCGACGCTGCGCCCGCCGCCGGATCCGGCGCGGATCCGCGAGCTCGACGAGGCGGCTGCGAAGTTCGAAGGCCAGAAGCGCTGGCAGGACCTCATCAAGACGCTGCAGGCGAAGGGCGAGCTGCTCGACGACCGCGACGAGCGCGTGGCGCTGCTCGAGCGCATCGCGGGGATCTACCTCGAGCGCTTCTCGAACCAGGCCGAGGCCATCAAGGCCAACGAGCACATCCTCGAGATCGACGGCGAGAACGCGAAGGCCATCGAATACCTCAAGGGGATGTACGAGAAGCGCAAGGACTGGGACAAGCTCCTGCGCATCCTGCGTCGCGAGGTGGCGGCGTCGCCGGCGTCGTCGCAGCTCGATCGCTACGCCGAGCTCGCGCGCTTCGTCACCGAGAAGGTGAAGCGCCCGGAGATCGCCACGGAGCTGTGGGAGGAGGTGCTCGCGCGAGACCCTGGCCACGTCGAGGCGCTCGGGCAGCTCGCGGGGCTCTACGAGAAGTCCAAGGAGTACGCGAAGCTCGCGGAGGTTCTCCGCTCGCAGGCCGCGATGACCGCTGACACGGCGGCGCGCGTGCAGCTCCTCGTGAAGCTCGGTCTCATCGCCGGCGATCGTCTCAACGACGACACCATCGCCGTCGAGGCGTGGCGCGGCGTGCTTGCGCTCGACCCCAACGACCGCCGCGCGCAAGAGGCGCTGAAGAAGCGCTACCTCACGATGCACGCGTGGGACGAGCTCGAGCGCTTCTTCGAGGAGAGCGGCAAGTGGGACGAGCTCATCCGCCTGCTCGAGCGCGAGACCGAGAACCCGCAGGCCGCGGACGCGACGAAGGTGTCGCTCTTCTCGAAGATCGCGCAGCTCTGGGAGGTGCGCCGCGAGAAGGTCGACCGCGCCGCCCGCAGCCTCGAGAAGGTGCTCGAGATCGATCCGGCGAACCGTGACGCGGCGCTGCGTCTGATCCCGATGTACGGCGCGGCGAACGACGCGCGGCGGCTCGCGACGGCGCTCGAGGTGAAGCGCCAGGGCGACGCGCCCGGCGACGAGCAGGTCGACACTCTGCGCAAGCTCGGCGAGCTCTACGAGGGCCCGCTGGGCGAGGGGACGCAGGCCTTCGAGCGGTTCCTCGACGCCTTCGCGCAGGACCCGACGGCGTCGCGCTCGGTGCTGGACCTCGAGCGCACCGCGGGTGTGACGGGACGCTGGCGCGAGGCCGAGTCGGCCCTCGAGGCCGCGCTCGCCGACGCCTCGCTCTCCGACGCCGCGAAGGTGCCGCTGCGGCTCCGCGCGGGCGCCGTGCTCGCCGCGCACCTCGACGACGTCGCGGGCGCCGTGGCGCAGTACCAGGCGGTGCTGGCCATCGACGTGTCGCACCCCGACGCGCTCGCGTCCCTCGACGCGCTGCTTCGTTCGCGCGGGCAGTGGTCGGAGCTCTTGTCGGTGCTCGAGCGGCGGCTGGAGATCACCACCGACGGCGACGTTCGCCGCGCGCTGCTCCTCGACGTCGCGAGCGTCGCCGAGGACAAGCTGCAGAGCCTCGACCGCGCGGTGGCGGCGGCGACGGCGTTCGTGGCGGAGTTCGGCGACGAGCCGTCGGTGCTCGACGCGCTCGCGCGGCTCTACGAGAAGCGCGGCGAGTGGAACGAGCTCGCCGAGGTGCTGCGCCGCGAGCTCGAGGTGCACGCCGGCGACGACGCCAAGGCGACGGAGACGCGGTTCAAGCTCGCGACGGTGACGCAGCTCCGGCTCGGCGACGCCGCGTCGGCGCTCGCGCTGTACCGCGAGGTGCTCGCCGTGGCGCCGGACCACGACGGCGCGCGCAAGGCCCTCGAGGGGCTCCTCGGCGACGCGGCGCTGCAGCGTGCGGCGGCCGAGGTGCTGCAGCCCGTCTACGAGCTGCGCGGCGACTGGGAGGCCCTCGTGCGCGCGCTCGAGATCCTCGTGGCAGGGAGCAACGACGCCGCGGATCGCGTGACGCTGCTGCGCCGCATCGGCGACGTGTCCGTGGCCGAGCTCGGGCAGCCGTCGCGGGCCTTCGACGCCTACGGCCGCGCGTTCTCCGAGGACCCGGCGGACGACGACCTCACGGAGACGCTGCTGCGGGTCACCGAGGCGGTGGAGCGCTGGAGCGACGTCGTCGTGCTCATCCGCGCGGCGGCGGCGAAGCACGCCCACGAGCGCCTCGGGCGCGACCTCTACGTGCGCGTGGCGGAGATCGAGGGACGCTTCCTCGGCAACGTGCAGAACGCGGTGGCGGCGCTGGAGCAGGTGCTCGCGACGGACCCCGGCGACATCGCGGTGCTCGAGGCGCTGGAGCGCACGTGGCGCTCCGCCGGACGCTGGCCCGAGGTGCTCGCCACGCTGGCGCGGCGCCTCGAGGTGCTGACGGACCCGGAGGAATTCGACCGGGTGCAGTCGCAGATCGCCGTCGTGCAGGACGAGGAGCTCGGCGACACCGAGGCCGCCATCGGCACGTACCGCGCGATGCTCGACCGCGACGCCACCAACGCCGTGGCGCTCGCCGCGCTCGATCGCACGTACTCGCGCCTCGGCCGCTGGCCGGCGCTCGCGGAGAACCTCGCGCAGCAGGTGTCCCTCGCGGACGACGGCGCGCGCGAGGAGCTGCAGTTCCGCCTCGCCGAGGTCGAGGACAAGCGCCTCGGCAACCGCGCCGCGGCCATCGACATCCTGCGTGAGGTCGTGGGCCACGAGGCTGCGCAGGAGCGAGCCGTGCGGGCCCTCGAGGCGATGCTCGGCGATGCGTCCTTCACCGCGACGGTGGTCGAGACGCTGGAGCCCGTGTACCGCTCCACCGGGGCGTGGGACCGCCTCGTGCGCGCCCTCGAGGTGCAAGCCGGCCTCTCCGAGCGCGGCGCCCGCGTCGACCTGTTGCACCGCGTCGCGGAGCTTCGCGAGACCGCCCTCGACGACGGCGCCGGGGCCTTCGATGCGCTGCGCAAGGCGCTGGCCGAGGATGCGTCGCGCGAAGACACGCTGAACGCCCTCGACCGCGTCGCGCGCGCGCTGGACGCCGACAAGGACTTCGTCGAGGCCCTCGAGGCCCGCATCACGGCGCTGCCCGAGACCGACGGCGAGGTGCGCGTCGCGCTGCATCGCCGCGCGTCGGCGGTGAGCGAGGAGCGCCTTCGGGATCTTCCGCGCGCCGTGGGTCACGAGGTGGCCGCGCTCGCGGTGCAGCCGACGAACCTCGACGCGGTGAGCGCGCTCGAGCGCCTCTACCAGCTCACGGACCAGCCGCGGGAGCTCACCGAGGTGCTCGCGCGCAAGTCCGAGATCAGCGACGACCCCGACGAGAAGAAGCAGCTCCTGTGGCGCGCCGCGGAGATCGAGGAGTCGGTGCTCAACGACGTCGAGGCCGCGGTGCGCACGTACCGTCGCATCGTCGCCGTGGACGACGGCGAGGTGACCGCGCTCGACGCGCTCATCCGCATCTTCGTCACCGGCAGCCGCTGGACCGAGCTGCTCGCGGTGTACGACCGCAAGGCCTCGCTCATCGGCGACGCCGACGAGAAGAAGCGCATCCACTTCGAGGTGGCTGCGGTGCAGGAGACCGAGCTCCGCGACAACGACCGCGCCATCGACGCGTACAACCACGTGCTCGAGCTCGACCCGACGGACCTCGTCGCGATCCAGAAGCTCGACGCGCTGTACACGGCGCAGGGCCGGTGGCTCGACCTGCTCTCGGTGCTCGAGCGCGAGGCCGACCTCGCGGGCGATCCCAACGAGGTGGCGTCGTACCGCTTCCGCGTGGCGAAGCTCTACGAGGGGCAGCTCGCCGACGTGGCGCGCGCGGTGGAGATCTACCGCGAGATCGTCGAGTCGCTGCCGGACCACGGTCCGACGCACGAGGCGCTGACGGCGATCCTGCGCGGCGACAAGGCCCCGCTGGCGGCGGCGGCGGTGCTCGAGCCGCTGCTCTCGGCGTCGGGATCCTTCGAGCGCCTCGTCGAGGTGCTCGAGGTCGAGGCGCGGCACACCGAGGACCTTCCGCGGCGCCTGGAGCTGCTGCAGCGCGTGGCCGAGGTGCAGGAGACGGCGCTCGACAAGCCCGAGGCGGCGTTCGGTGCGCTCGCGCGGGCCGTCGCGCTCGATCCCCGCGTCGAGGACAACCTCGGCAACTTCGAGCGGCTCGCCGAGGGGCTCGGTCGCTGGGACGATGTCGTCGCGGTGTACGACGGTGCCGTCGGCGGCCTCGCCGACGATCCGTACCGGTATGTCGAGCTGCTGCTGCGCGTCGGGCAGATCCACGAGGTGCAGCGCGCCGACGCCGAGTCGGCCATCGCGCGGTACCGCCGGGTGCTCGAGGTCGACGGCGCCAACGGCACGGCGCTTCGCGCTCTGGACCGCCTCTTCGACGCGCTCGAGCGCTGGCCCGAGCTCGCCACCGTGCTTCGCATGGAGCTCGAGCTCACGGACCTCGCGCCCGACGACGTGGTGCTTCTGCGCTACCGCCTCGCGCAGGTTCTCGACCGGCGTCTGAACGACCCGGCGGGAGCGCTCGCGGCCTACAAGGAGATCGTCGACGTGCAGGCCGACCACGGCGAGACCGTGGCGGCGCTCGAGGCGATGTTCTCGCGCGGCGTGCTGCGCGGCGAGGTCGCGTCGGTGCTCGACCCGCTGTACCGCATGTACGAGGACTGGGAGAAGCTCGCGGACCTGCAGGCCCGCACGCTGGACCTCATCCCCGACGTGGGCGAGCGCGTCGTGGCGATGCGCGGCATCGCGGAGATCCTCGAGGAGAAGCGCGGCGACCTCGCCGGGGCCTTCGGGTGGCTCGGCAAGGCCGTCAAGGACCTTCCCCTCGACGACCGCTCGCTCGTCGAGGTGGAGCGCCTCGCGGCGTCGCTGTCGGCGTGGGACGAGCTGACCAACGTCTACGCCGACGTCGTCGAGTCCGAGGCGACGACGGACGACGTGCGCGTCGCCATCGGCAAGCGCCTGGCGCGCGTACACGAGGAGGAGCGCGGCGACCTCGCGGCGGCGGAGGGCGCGTACCAGTTCGTGCTCGACGTGGCGCCGCTCGACGCCGACGCCCTCGAGGCCCTCGACAGGCTCTTCTCCGCGGCCGGCGAGGCCGAGAAGCTCGTGTCGATCCTCGAGCGCCGCGCGCGCATCGCGCAGGACCCCGAGGACAAGGTCGAGCACACGCTGCGCCTCGCGCGGCTGCTGCAGGACGACCTCGGTCGCGCCGACGCCGCGGTGGTGCAGTACCGCGCCATCGTCGAGGGCATCGACGCCCGCAACCGCCCGAGCCTCGACGCCCTCGACGCGATCTACACCGCGCAGGAGAAGTGGGCCGAGCTCTTCGCGGTGCAGGAGCGCAAGCTCGACGCCGTCGACTCCGACGAGGAGCGCGCCGAGACGTACACCCGCATGGCGCGCGTGGCCGAGGGCTACCTGGGTCGTCCCGACGACGCCGTGAAGCTCTACGAGCAGGTGCTCGTGATCCGCGGCGAGGAGAGCGAGACGCTGAGCGCCATCGCGGCGCTGCACGAGACCGCCGGCCGCTGGCCGGAGCTCATCGACGTGCTCGAGCGCCAGCTCGGGAGCGAGCTCGACGCCGACCGCCGCGTGGCCATCGCGCTGAAGATCCCCGCGGTGCACCTCGAGCGCCTGCACGACGTCGAGCGCGCCATCGAGGGCTACCGCCGCGTGCTCGACATCGAGCCGTCGGCCTTCGACGCGCTGCGCGCCCTCGCCGCGATCTACCGCGCGGGCCAGCGCTGGGACGAGCTCGTCGCGACGCAGCAGACGCTGATCTCCCTCGGCGCCGCGGTGCTGCACGACGACGAGCTGCGGGCCGTCTGGTCCGAGCTCGGCGCCATCTTCTGGACGGTGCTCCAGCAGGGTGACGACGCCGTCGACGCGTGGAGCCACGCGCTCGAGCTCGACGCCTCGGACGGCGCGGCGCTCGCGGCGCTGCTCGCGATCTACACCACCCGTGAGCAGTGGCACGAGGTGGTCGACATCCTCGGACGCCAGGCCGCGCTCGCCGAGGACCCTGCGCACAAGGTGGCGCTGCACCTCGAGGCCGCGGACACCTGGGAGCAGCGCATCGGCGAGGCCGACGGCGCGCGGGGCTCCTACGAGGCGGTGCTCGAGGCCGAGCCGCTGCATGGCCGCGCGTTCACCGCGCTCGAGTCGCTGCACCGCGAGGCCACCCGCTGGGAGGAGCTCGCGGGGCTCTACGTCGCCCGTCACGACTCCCTCGCCGACGCCGGTCAGAACGCCGAGGCCGTCGCGTTCATGGTGCGCGCGGCGCGGGTCTTCGAGAGCGAGCTCGGCGACCACGAGCAGGCCTACGCCGCGGCGTGGATCGCCTTCGAGGCCGACGTCACGAGCCCCGACGCGATCTCGACGCTCGAGGCCATCACCGGCGCGACGAGCCGCTGGAACGAGCTGCTCAAGACCGTGATGGACGCCTACGGCGCCGAGGCTCCGGGCGCGCGCAAGACGCAGCTCGGGCTCCACGCCGCGCGGTGGTACGGCTCGGAGCTCGGGCACCCCGAGTGGGCGCACCCGATCTACCAGCAGGTGCTGGCGGCGGACCCGGCGAACCTGCAGGCGCTCCGCGAGCAGGGCGAGCTCTACCGGCGCCAGGGCCAGTGGCAGCCGCTCGCCAAGACGCTGCAGCGCTCCGTCGAGGTGGCCCGCGCGCCGGAGGACCGCAAGGCCGCGCACGTGGCCCTCGGCGAGGTCTACGAGAAGAACCTCCGCAACCCCAGCGCTGCGGTGGACCAGTTCAACGCCGCGCTCGGCATCGACCCGCAGGACGGCAGCGCGCTCGCGGGCCTCGCCCGGGTGCACGCCGCCGCCGAGGACTGGACCGCCCTCGTCGAGACGCTCCGCCGTCACGCTGACTCGGTGACGGACCCCGCCGAGGCCGCGGAGCTTCGGCTGCGCGTCGCCGCGACCCTCGAGGACCGCCTCGGCGACCTCGAGACCGCCGCCACCGAATACAACGGCGTGCTGCAGTCGGACCCGTCGAGCCTCGCCGCGCTGCGCGGCCTCGAGGGCATCTACGCCCGGCTGAACCGCAGCCAGGAGCTCTACGGCGTGCTCGAGCGTCAGCTCGACGTCGTGGGCACCGAGCGCGAGCGCATCAAGCTCCTCACGCGCCTCGGCGAGATGCTCGAGGAGGAGTTCGTGCGTCCGCCGATGGCCATCGAGAAGTTCGAGCGCGTGCTCGACATCGACCCGTCGCACGACCAGTCGCTGCGCGCCCTCGAGCGGCTCTACCGCCAGACGTCGCAGTGGAGCGAGCTCATCCAGACGCTCGAGCGCCACCTCACGGCGACGTCCGAGCGCCGCGAGCGAGTGCCGGTGTTCCTTCAGATGGGCCGCGTGTGGGCCGACGAGAAGCGCGACCTCGAGCACGCCGAGGACGCGTACCTCAACGTGCTCCAGATCGACGCCGAGAACGTCGACGCCCTCGACGCGCTGTCGCGCATCTACGAGGCCCGCAACGACTGGCACCGCGCGACGGACATGCTCGAGCAGCTCGCGCAGTACGTCGTCGGCGACGCGGCGAAGGCCGTGGAGCTGCGCGTGCGCGTCGGCAAGATCGCGGAGACGGCGCTCGGCGACGAGCTCCGCGCGGTGGAGCAGTACCAGGCCGCCCTCGACCTCGACCCGAACCACCTTCCGGCCCTCGAGGCGCTGCGCTCCATCGCGACGCGCCGTGAGGACTGGTACGAGGTCGCGCGCTACCTCGATCGCGAGCAGTCGGCGACGGAGCTTCCGCGCACGCGCTCGAAGCTGCTCACCGAGCTCGGGCGCATCAACGCGCAGTACCTCGACGACGAGGCGCAGTCGGTCCGTTGCTGGGAGGAGGCGCTGCGCTGCGACGCCGACCAGGAGGAGGCCGCGTGGCCCCTCACGAACTACTACGTCTCGCACCAGCGCTGGGCCGACGCCGAGCCCCTCGCCGAGCTGCTCACGCGCCGCGCATCACGCCGCGATCCCGCAGAGCAGCTGCAGATCCAGCTCACCATGGGCCGCATCGCCGTGGCGCTCGGCAAGACCGACCGCGCGATCAAGGCCTTCACCGCCGCGCTGGCGCTCGACCGCGCGAACATCGAGTCCATCACCGCGCTGGCTCTCGCCTACTTCAACAAGCAGGACTGGGACAACGCGTTCAAGCACTACCAGCAGCTCCTCGCGCACCACAAGGACGAGCTCGACTCCGAGGCGCGCTCGGACCTGTACTACCGCCTCGGCGCGGTGAAGGCCGCGCAAGGCGACCGCCGCCGCGCGGTGAACTTCCTCGAGAAGTCCCTCGAGGAGTTCCCGGGGTACCGGCCGGCGCTGCAGTCGCTCATCGAGACGCACTCCGCGGGCTCCGAGTGGGAGCAGGCCATCGGCTACCGCACGCAGCTCCTCGACATGGAGGACGACGAGGAGAAGCGCTTCGCGATGCTCCTCGAGATCGGCACGCTCTGGCAGGAGAAGGCGAAGAACGCGCAGAAGGCGATCCAGGCCTTCGCGGGCGCGTCGGAGCTCAAGCCCCGGGACCACGTGCTCCTGCACCGCCTGCTCGGGCTCAACCAGGAGACCAAGCAGTGGTCGAAGGTCATCGACGTCGTGCAGCGCATCTCGGACCTCGAGACCGACGCCAAGCGCAAGGGCCGCTACGCGTACACCATCGCGTCGATCTACAACCAGGAGCTCAAGAACCCCGACGAGGCGCTGGTCCAGTACAACGTCGCGCTGGACAACGATCCGACGGAGCTCAAGCCCTTCGCGAAGATCAACGAGATCCTCACGGGCCGTAAGGACTGGAAGAACCTCGAGCGCGGCTACCGCTCGATGATCAAGCGGGTCATCAACAAGCCCGACGCGAAGGACCTGGAGTTCAGCCTGTTCCACAGCCTCGGGCTCATCTACCGCGACCGCCTCGGGCAGATGGACGCGGCGCTGCGGGCGTTCCAGATGGCGTCGGAGCGCAAGCCCGACGACATCCAGGAGCACAAGATCCTGGCCGAGCTCGCGGAGCGCATGGGCAACACCGACGAGTCGGTGGCGCGCTGGCGCACCATCGCCGAGAAGGACGTGGGCAACGCCGAGGCGCTGCACGCGATCTACGACCTCTATTACCGCTCGCACCAGCACGACAAGGCGTGGTGCGTGGCGGCGACGACGGCGTTCCTGCTGCGCGACCGGGCCCGCGAGGACCTGCGCGCGTTCTTCGAGCAGTACCGCCCGCGCAAGCCCCTGCAGCCCACCGGGCGCCTCACCGAGGAGCAGTGGGTCAAGCAGCTCTTCCACCCGAATGAAGACCCGGTGGTGGGCAAGATCTTCGCGGCGGTGCTCGGCGCCGTGCGGCGCGCCAAGGTGAAGCCCCTCGCGCAGTTCGGCTTCACGCAGACGGAGCTGCAGGACCCGGCGAACACCACGGTGGCGCTGGTGCGCTCGCTCGGCCAGTCGGCGCAGGCGCTGAGCCTCCCGCTGCCGACGATCTTCCTGAAGCCGCAGCAGCAGGGCGGCCTCGGCTTCGTGCCGAGCGATCCCATCGCGTCCTTCGCCGGCGCCGGGCTGCTCTCGGGGCTTCGTCCCGAGGAGCTCGCCTTCGTCGCGGCGAAGCACATGACCTACTACCGCAACGAGCACTACATCCGCGTGCTCCTGCCGACGACGCAGGAGCTCACGGTGATGCTCCTCGCGGCCATCAAGCTCGTGAAGAGCGACCAGGACGTGCCCGCCGAGGCGGCGTCCACCGCGCAGCAGCTCGGACCGCTGCTCGCCCAGGATCCCGTGGCCGTCGAGGGCCTCCGCAAGGTGGTCCGCGTGTTCCTCGAGCAGGGCGGCGCGGGCAACATCAAGAAGTGGTACCAGGCCGTGGAGCTCACCGCGGCGCGGGCCGGCTTCCTGATGTGCGGCGACCTCGACATCACCCGCAAGATGCTGCAACTCGAGCCGGGCCTGCCGGGCGACCTGCCGCTGCCCGAGAAGCTCAAGGACGTCGTTCTCTTCTCCATGAGCGAGAACTACTTCCAGCTCCGCGAGGTCCTCGGGATCAACTTCCAGGTGCAGTCGGCGTCGTACTGACGCGCCTCGACGAGGTGCCCGGAGGCTCGCGCTTCCGGGTGCCTTGCCAGCCTCCCGCGACGCCGTACGCTGCGCCGCCATGACCACCCTCCGCTACAAGCTGCTCGGCCGCTCGGGGCTCCGCGTCTCCGAGCTGTGCCTCGGCACCATGACCTTCGGCGACGACTGGGGCTGGGGCGCTCCACCGGCCGAGGCGCGCCGCCAATTCGAGCTCTTTCGCTCCGCCGGCGGCAACTTCATCGACACCGCGAACGGCTACACCAACGGCAGCTCCGAGCGCATCCTCGGCGAGCTCCTCGAGGCCGACCGCGCCGGCGTCGTTCTCGCGACGAAGTACACCGTCGCCTGGCGCCCCGGCGATCCCAACGGCGCGGGCAACCACCGCAAGAACATGGTGCAGTCCGTCGAGGCGAGCCTGAAGCGCCTGAAGACCGACTACATCGACCTGCTCTGGCTTCACGCGTGGGACGACACCACGCCGCCCGCCGAGGTCATGCGCGCCCTCGACGATCTCGTGCGCGCCGGCAAGGTGCTCCACGTCGGCGTGTCGGACACGCCCGCGTGGGTCGTGTCGCACGCGAACACCCTCGCGGAGCTGCGCGGGTGGAGCCCCTTCGTGGCGCTGCAGATCGAGTACAGCCTGCTGCAGCGCACCGTGGAGCGCGAGCTCACGCCCATGGCGCAGGCCTTCGACCTCGCGGTGTGTCCCTGGGGCGCCGTCGGCGGCGGCGTGCTCACTGGCAAGTACACTCGCGGCGACGCGCCCGACGCGAAGCGCGACACCACGGTGCGCCGCAGCGAGCGCAACCTCGGCATCGCGCGCGCCGTCGACGCCGTGGCCGACGCCCTCGGCACCACCTCGACGCGCGTGGCCATCGCGTGGCTGCAGCACCGCGCGGGCACGGTGATCCCCATCGTCGGGGCGCGCACGGCGGCGCAGCTCGAGGACGCCCTCGGCGCCGCGGAGCTCGCGCTTCCTGCGGACGCGGTCGCGAAGCTCGACGCGGCGAGCGCCATCGAGCTCGGGTTTCCGCACGACTTTCTGCGCGGCGACTACATCCGCAAGGTCATCGGCGGCGACCAGCACGCGCGCTTTGCGTTCGACCCGCGCCGCCCGCGCATCTGATCGTCGCTCCGCCCGCGTCGTCGCGGGAACCTCTCGACCCCGACCGCTGTCTCGGCGTATGTGCGAAGTCGTGGCGACGCGCTGCTGCTCGGTGGGACGACGCTCGCGGACGGGGCGTTCGACGTGAGCCTCGACCTCGAGGCCGAGCAGGCGCTCGTCGTGCGGCTCCGTCGCCGGGACGAGGCCGCGTTCAACCTCTTCGTGCGGGCGTACCAGCAGAAGGTGTTCTCCCTCGTGCACCGCATGCTCGGCAGCCGCGCCGAGGCCGAGGACCTCTCGCAGGAGGTCTTCATCACCGTGTTCCGCAGCATCGACAGCTTTCGCGGCGACGCGCGGCTCGGCACGTGGCTCTACCGGGTCGCGGTGAACCATTGCAAGAACAGGATCAAATACCTCGACCGCCGCGTGACCCGCGGCCACGACGGCCTCGACGAGGAGAGCGGCCGCGCGCTCACCGAGGGCGGTCCGGTGATGTCGCGGCCCGATCGCCCCGACGAGTCGTTGCACGGCGCGGAGCTCGGCAAGGTCATCGAGCGCGCGCTGGGGCTGCTCGAAGAGGAGCACCGCACGCTGGTGGTGCTGCGCGACCTCGAGGGGTTGAGCTACGAGGAGATCATGGTGATCACGGGGCTCGCCGAGGGCACCGTGAAGAGCCGTCTGCACCGCGCGCGCGCCGCGCTGCGCGAAGCCATCGAGCGAGGGTTGGGATGCAAGCTCCCGGAGTGACCTTGAGCGCCGACGAGGTGCGGGACCTGTTCAGCGCGTACCATGACCGCGAGCTCTCGCCGGAGCGCAACGAAGCCGTGCGCGCGGCGCTGGCCGCGGATCCCGAGCTCGATCGCGAGTACCGCGCGTTCTGCCGCATGCTCGACAGCCTCGCGGCGATGGCCGGCGACGGGCCGGAGCCCACCGTGCCGGCACCGACGGCCGCACCCGCACCCGACCTGCTCGCGGGGGTGCAACGCCGTCTGCACAAGCGGTCCGGCGGGAGGTTCTA
This sequence comes from uncultured delta proteobacterium, assembly GCA_903845045.1. GTDB lineage: Bacteria > Myxococcota_A > Polyangia > Polyangiales > SCUS01. The sequence goes on from CAIMWA010000471.1 coordinate 24,966, forward strand.
CGGGGATCGTTGGTCGCGGCTCGCGGGGCTCTTGCCGCTGGAGATCATCGCCACGCTGGTGCTGCTCGCGCTCGTCATCGCGTACTTCGGTATGACCGCGGTGTCGCCGCGTCCTGCGCCGGTGCCTGGGCCCGTGCCGACGGCGCCGCGCTGAGGCGTCACACCGGCGGCAGCCAGCCGTGGAGCCGCGCCGCCCACGCGATCACGAACGCCACGCCGTAGAGCATGAGGGCGCCGCGCACGAAGCGGTCCCACGCGGGATGGTGTTCCGGGAGCGTCGCGGCGAGGACGCACGCCGCGCCGACGGCGAGCGCCGAGGGCAGGGCCAGCGGGTGCATCGCGAGGCTCCCCGCGAGGTCGCCGCGCAGGAGGCGGAGCGACGCGCGGGTCATGCCGCACGCGGGGCAGGGGAGCCCCGTCGCGATCTTCACGAGGCAGGTGCTGGTGGGGACGAGGGCGAGGAGCGCGCAGATCACTGCGGGAGGGACGAGCGGCGCCAGTCGCTGGCGTACGACCGCGAGAGGCGCCATCGGGGTGACGGGCTCAGCTGATGTGCTTCGCTTCCCAGTCCCACATGTTCGACATGGCCCAGGGCGTGTAGATGCCGCCGGTGCACATGCTGAGCGCCATGTTCAGGAGCCACATGCCGAAGAACCCGCCGGGGTCCTTCTGGAAGCGGAACGGACGGCCCGAGATGGAGGTGTTGTTCCACTCGTACTCGAGCATGTTGTTGTGGGCCCACGGGAAGTAGATGCCGCAGGTGATGCCCGTGAGGATGGATCCGAGCAGCCAGACGCCGAGGAGGCTGGCGCCGTCGCCGTTGTACTGGAGCCGCTCGCCCTGCACGTCGACCTGCGAATACACGTAGCCCTTGAACTTGGTCAGGAACCACGGCGTGTAGATGCCGAGGGTGCAGTAGAGCAGGATGAGCGGGACGAAGATCGCGCTGAAGAGCCCGCCCGGCGTGCCCTGGTAGGTGCAGCGCTTGCCCTCGATGCTGACGTTCGCCCAGTAGTACCCGAGCAGCGCGTTGGCCCCGCGCAGCGCGATGAAGAGGATCGCAGGCAGGACCACGAGCATGAGCAGGCCGCTGACGGCGCTGCCAGCCGTCGAGGGTTGCCCGTCGGCTCCCCGCGTCGCCATCGCCACGCCGGCGATGACCGCGCCCGCCACGAGCTCGACGCCGATCATCGGCAGGAGCAGCGACAGCAGGTACACGCCGAAGAGCGAGCCGCCGCTGCCGGCGTAGTTCACGCGCCCCGCGCCCATCATCATGCCGCCGCCCGGCGGACCGCCGTAGGGGTTGCCCGGCGGCGGACCGAAGCCTCCGCCCGGCGGCGGACCGAAGCCTCCACCCGGCGGCGGACCGAAACCACCGCCCGGCGGCGGACCGAAGCCTCCACCCGGAGGACCGCCGAAACCACCGCCCGGAGGCGCGCCGAAGCCGCCACCCGGAGGTGCGCCGAAGCCGCCCGGCGGATAGCCGCCCGCCGCCTGCATCGGAACCATTCCACTCACGCCAGGTGTCTGCATCATCGTCGCGTGGACCTCCGTGTCGCGCCGCACGCTCCCGAGCGCCGGACCGCGTCGCGCGAAAGTCTACACTACGCGCGCGGGGGGCGGCACCTAGGCCGGTTTCCCTGATTTTCATCGAAGCGACGGTGCGGCGCCGCGACCTGTGGTAGCGATCGCTCCCGAAGCGCGATGGACCGGGCAAAGCGACGCGAACAGATCCTTTCGGTGGCCGCCGAGGTGTTCGCCGAGAAGGGCTACCACGACGCCCGCATCGACGACATCGTGGCCCGCGCCAAGGTCGCCCGCGGCACGTTCTACCTGTATTTCGAGGACAAACGAGCGATCTTCGAGGAGCTCGTCGATGCCTTCGTGCACTCCCTCGCCGACGGCATCGCACCCATCGAGACCGTTCCCGAGGCCGACCCGGCGCGGGTGATGCGCGAGGTGCGCACGAACCTCCTGCGCATCGTCGAGCGCGTGCTCGCGAAGCCCGCCATGGCGCGCCTGCTGTTCTCCGCGGCGCTGGGCGTCGATGCCGATTTCGACCGCCGGCTGCTGGCCTTCTACGACGAGATCGCGGCGCTCCTCGAGCGATCGCTGGAGCAGGGCGAGGACGCGCTCCTCGTGCGGCCGGGGCATCGTCGCATTCGCGCGTTCTGCCTCACGGGCATCGTGAAGGAGCTCCTCTCGCAGCTCATCTCGCGCCGCGCCGCGGTGGACCCGGCCGAGGTCGTCGATGCGATGCTCGACCTCGTGACCGATGGGCTCTTCACGGACCTCGCCCGCGCGGCGGTGCGCGCCTCGGGCTGAGGGTCAGGGCTGGCGCTGCCAGCGCACCAGCGGGTCCGTCGTCGCGGCGAGGGCGGCCACGGCGCCGTGCGTGCGGCCGAAGAGGTCGTCGAGGAACGCGCGGGTCACCGTGACGGTGCGATCGTGCTGCTGCGCGAGGGAGATCATCGCGTCGGTGCCGGGCGCCGGCGTCGGGTCGCAGGCCGTGCCGCCGCCGTAGCGTGCGAGCGCGACGGCGATGGCGTCGTGGGCGGTGGTGGGCATGGGGTCGAGGGTGCTGTCGGGGACGCCGAAGTCCGTGAAATAGACGTGCGTGCCGCCCACGAGGGAGACGAAGGCCTTGGGCGCGCCGGCGAGGGTGTACGCCCGCAGCCCGTTGTTCGACGGCGGGACGAAGAGGTCCCCGGTGCCTGCGACGACCAGGAGCGGCGTGCGGCGCGTGGTGAAGAAGGCGTCGCCGAAGAAGCACGCGCACGGTGCGAGGGCGACGACGCCGCGCACGCGATCGTCGTGGCGGTCCGGCGCGAAGGCGGCGAGGAGGGCGACGGTGCCGCCGGTGGAGTGCCCGATGACGGCGACCTGGTCCGAACGCACCGCGCCGGCGATGGGCGAGGTCGCATCGGCCGCCCGCGCAGCGACGCGGTCGGCGAGAAAGCGAAGGTCGTCGAGCTGATCGTCGACGTGGAGATCCGACGGACCGCCCCCGGTGGAGATCGCCGTGAGCGGGTGATCCGCCGCGGCGACGACGTACCCGGCCTCGGCCAGCGCCCTCGTCAGGAACGTGCTCTGCAACCGGTTGCCGCTGGAGCCGTGGACGAAGAGCACGAGCGGATAGGGTCCGTGCGCGCGGTCCGCGGGGGCTCCTCGGGCGCGGCTGCCGGTGTCTCCGGGGCCGCTCGGGTACCAGATCTCCGTGGGCAGCGTGCGCGACGGAAGCGCCGCCGCGGTGCCGTTGGCGGGCGTGGGCCGCGTCGCGTCGACGAAGGTCTCGGTGACCACGCCGGTGGACCAGCTGGTCGGGGTCGGCGTCACCGCCGGGTCGCCACCGCTGGAGCAGGCCGTCAGCAGCGCCGCAACGAACACGATCCTCATGCCAGGCACCGTATCAGAGCCTGTTGCGAGGCGTCGCCGGAGTCCGCAGAGAGGTTGACCGTTCGGTCACTCTACCCTACCTCTTGGAGCCTGCATGGAAGCGACGTTCACGCTCGAAGGGCAGCGCATCGCGGATGAGTTGGCCTCGCTCTTCGAGGCCATCGAGGGCGGCGCCGCATCGCCGTCGCTGGTCGCGCGCGCGACGGACGTGGCCGAGCGCCTTCGCGTGGCGCTGCGGGCCGAGGTCGAGCCGCGTGCGACGGCGGTGCAGACGGCGCTCCGCGAGGCCCTCGAGGCCCTCGAGCGCGCGACCCCGGGCGATGCCGGCGAGGCCGCGTGGGCGCGCTTCGTCGAGCAGGTGCGCCCGTCGCACGAGGCCCTCGCGGCGGCGCTCGCGCGCATGTCCGCGGCCGCGCGACCCCCGCGGCCCATGAACCGCGCGCGCATGATCATGCACGTGCTCATGGGCTCGACGTCGGCGCTGCTCACGGTGGTGCTGCCGCGCGGGTGGCTCGTGGCGCTCCCGCTCGTCTTCGTCGTCTTCGCGTGGACGTCGGAGTTCTCCCGCGTGCGCAGCCCCGCGGTGAACGCCCGGCTGATGAAGTTCTTCGGCCCGGTGGCGCACGCGCACGAGTGGCACCGCGTGAACTCGTCGACGTGGTTCGTCACCGGGCTGCTGCTCATCGCTGCGGTGTTCCCGCGGCCGGCGTGCGCGGTCGCCGTGATGGCGCTCGCCGTCGGGGACCCGGCGGCTTCCCTCGTCGGCCGGCGCTTCGGTCGCACGCGGCTGCGCTCGGGTCGTTCCGTCGAGGGCACGCTGGCCTTCGCCGTCGTCGCGACGGTCGCGTCGGCGGTGCTGCTGCGCCTCGGCTTCCACATGCGCCCGTCGATGGCGCTGGCGCTCGGCGCCGTCGCGGGCATCACCGGCGCGATCACCGAGGTCTCGTCGGAGCGCCTCGACGACAACTTCAGCATCCCGGTCACCGTCGCCGCGGTCGTCACCGCTGCCCAGCTCCTCGCCGGCGTCTCCTAGCGCAGCGAGCGCGGCGCAAGCCGAGGGCTGACGTCCGCGGGCTGCTTGGTTGACGCGCCCCCGCAGGGCCGGTGTAACTAGCTCCGCCTCGTTGGAACCCCCTCAATCGGAGGTCTCGATCATCGTGAAGAAGACATCGGGCTTGCGGCGCTGTGCTGCCGCGTGGGCATTGTCTCTCTCGCTCCTCGCTCCGGTGGCGGCGGAGGCGACCGTCGTGGTGCCCCTGTCCCGCACCGAGCTCGTGGCGCAGAGCGACGTCGTCGTGCGCGCGACGGTGGTGGACGCCACCAGCCGCTGGAACGAGACCCACACGCAGATCATCACGCTCACGCGGCTGCACGTGACGGAGACCCTCAAGGGCGCGAACGTCGCCTCGGAGCTCGTGCTCCGGCAGTTCGGCGGCGAGGTCGACGGGCTCGTCTCCCACGTCAGCGGCGACGCCCGCCTCGTCGCGGGACAGGACGCGGTGTTCTTCCTCCGCGGCGGCAACGGCGTCGTGTATCTGACCGCGCTCGCGCAGGCCGTGTACTACGTGCAGGCGCCCACCGGCGGCGCGCCCGTGGCGCAGCGGAACCTCAGCGGACTCACCTTCGCGGCGACGTCCTCCGGTGCCGCGGTGAACACCTTCTACGAGCCTGCGCCGGAAGCCGCCGAGGGCCTCGCGCAGCTCCGCGCGTCGGTGCAGCAGGCCGTGCGGGGTGGACGATGAGCCGTCGTACCCGTGTCCTCGCGACCCTCGCGGGCGTCTGCGCGTTCCCGGCGATGGCGTCGGCGTACGTCACCGAGACCTCGCACTGGAACCCCGCGAGCCTCCCCATCGTCTACCACGTCAACACCGGCTCCATCCCGGCCTCGCTGGGGAGCGCCACGGGCGTCGCCGCGGTGGAGGGCGGCTTCGCGACCTGGGCCGGACCGGCCTGCACGACGTGGCGCGCCACGGACGCCGGCTCGACGACGGGCGTCGCGAACTCCAGCGACCGCACGAACAACATCCTCTGGGTGTCGGGCTCGTGGCCCGCGGAGCTCGGCTCCGTCAGCAGCGTCATCGGCATCACCATCCCGGTGTGGACCGTCGGCGGCTACTTCATCGACGCCGACATCCAGTTCAACAACGTCGGCTTCACGTGGAGCACCACCGGCGCGCGCGGCACCGTCGACGCGCAGTCCATCGCGACGCACGAAGAGGGGCACTTCCTCGGCCTCGACCACACCACGGTGCCGGGCGCGATCATGCTCGCGTCGTACTCCGGCGGGCTCGTTCGCAACCTCTCGTCGGACGACCAGAACGGCGTCTGTGCGCTCTATCCGTCGGGGCGTCCTGCGGGCGACGCGGGCACCACGCCGGTCGACGCCGGGACCACCACCGGCGGCGACATGTGCTCGCGCTACACGACGTGCGCGGGCTGCACCCCGGTGAACGGCTGCGGCTGGTGCGGCGCCACCAACCAGTGCGTCTCGTCGACGCAGACGGGGCCCGTCGCCGGGAGCTGCGGCTCGGGCTTCGCGTGGCTCCCCAACGAGTGCACGGCGACGCCGCCGCCCACCGACAGCGGGACCACGTCGAGCGACCCGTGCTCGACGAACACCGCCTGCGGCACCTGCACGCCGGTGAACAACTGCGGATGGTGCAACGCCACCGCCCGCTGCGTGACGTCCAACGGCGCCGGCACGGGACCGCAGACCGGAACATGTGCGAGCGGCTGGGCGTACCAGCCGGCCGATTGCGCGAGCCTTCCGGCGGCCGACGGCGGCACCATGACACCGACGGGCGGAGCGAACTTCGGTGAGCCTTGCCGTTCGCCGACGGACTGCGCGTCCGGCGGGCTGTGCGTGGGAAGCACCACGATCGCGGCGTTCTGCACGCACGCCTGCACCGACGACTGCACGTGCGAGCGCGGCTACGCGTGCCGCGGCATGCTCACCACCGGGCAGCGCATCTGCATCCCGGGCACGAACACGTGCGCCAGCACCGACGCCGGCACGGTGACGCCGACGGACACCGGCAGCACGACGCCGACGGACACCGGCAGCACCACGAACCCCGGCACCGACGCGGGAACCGTGACTCCGGGCACCGACGCCGGCACCGTGGCTCCGGGCACCGACGCGGGCGACGGCGCCCTCTGGATGCCCGCCCAGCCCGGTGGCTGCGGCTGCCACGTGCCGGCTCGCGGCGGCAGCTCCAGCGGCGCCCTCGCGCTCACGGCCCTCGCGGGTCTCGCCGCCGCCCTGCGTCGTCGTCGCCGCTGACGCCGACGGGGACACAGTTACGTTGTTGCATTCGCGCCCTCGGGTGCGGCGTGGATGCAACAACGTAACTGTGTCCCCCGTTCGCCCCCCCC
>CAIMWA010000472.1 GCA_903845045.1 uncultured delta proteobacterium
GCCGGCCGCCCGCGCGAGCGCCGCGCCCATCTCGCGCCCCGCGGCGACGACCACCGCCGCCCCGGACCGCAGCGCCGCGCCTACGGCCTCGTCGTGCGCGTCCGTCGCGAGGTCACCGAGCTCGAGCATGTCGCCGAAGGCCACGAGGAGCCTCGCCCCGCGCGCCGCCGCGATCTCGCTCCCGGCGTCGAGGGCCGCGCGCACGGCCCGGGGGCTGGCGTTGTACGTGTCGTCGAGCACCAGCGCGCCGCGCACCGTGCGCGGGACGAGCCGGCCCGGCACCGGACGCACCTTGCCCATGGCCGCGGCCGCGGCCTGGAGCTGCGCCGCCGTGGCACCCGCAGCCGCGAGGGCCGTCAGCGCCGCGGCGACGTTCGCGGCCACCGCGGACCCGAGCAGCGCGGTCTCCACGATCTGTGCACCGACGCCCGCGAGGGCTGGCGCGATGTCGAAGACGAGCACCGCGCCGCCGTCGTCCCGAAGCTCGCGGCGCGCGAGGCGCACGTCGGCCGGGGCATGGACGCCGAAGCGCCAGCGGGCCACCCCATCGCGCGCACGCTCGGCCTGCGATGCCGAACGAAGCTCGTCGGCGTTGGCCACCGTGGCGCGCCGCGCGAAGGCGAAGAGCGATCCCTCCTCCCGTGCGACGGCGTCGACGGAGCCGAGCAGCTCAGTGTGCGCCGCGTCCGCGTTGGTCACCACGGCGACGTCCGGAGACACCATGGCCGCGATGCGCGCGATCTCCCCGGGCGCGTTGGACCCGCACTCGATGACCACGGCGTGGTGGTCGTCGTCGAGGCAGAGCGCCGTCATCGGCGCGCCGATGAGGTTGTTGAGGTTCCCCGTCGTCGCGAGGGTGCGGCCGTAGGCGGCGGCGAGCCCCGCAGCGAGGAGCTCCTTGGTGGTGGTCTTTCCGACGGCGCCGCTCACCGCGAAGACCGGCAGCGTCCGCGCCGCCCGCGCCCGCGCGAGGTGATGGGAGGCGAGATCCGCGAGCGCGCGCACCGTGTCGGCCACGACGATCTCGGGAATCCCCAGACCCGTGGGACGCTCGACGAGGAGCGCCGATGCTCCGGCCTCGCGCGCCGTCCGCGCATGGTCGTGCCCGTCGAAGCGCTCGCCCCGAAGGGCCACGAAGAGCGCTCCGGGGCGCATCGCGCGAGAGTCCGTGACGACGCCGCGCACGGTGGCGTCGCCGTCCCCCGAGAGCGTGCCCCGCACCGCGTCGGAGGCCTCGCGAAGCGTGAATGCGGCGTGGTTCGCCGGGATCGCCGTGGCCATGGATCAGCTCCGCTCCTGCATCGCGCGCCGTGCCTCGTCGCGATCGTCGAAGGGCGCACGGACGCCGTGCACCTCTGGGTAGGTCTCGTGGCCCTTGCCCGCGATGAGCACGACGTCGCCGGGCGCCGCGAGCCGCACCGCGGCGTCGATTGCCTCGCGGCGATCGGTCACGCGAAGGTAGCTGCCGCGGCCGGGCGCGTCGCTCGCCGCCGGGATCATGCCGCCCGCGCGGAGCCCGGGCTCGACCTCGTCCAGGATCGCCGAGGGGCTCTCGGTGCGCGGGTTGTCCGAGGTGAGCACGGCGACGTCGCAGCCGCGGGCGACGGCCTCGCCCATGCGCGGACGCTTCGTGCGGTCACGGTCGCCGCCGCAGCCGAAGACGCAGATCAGCCTGCCTCGGGTGGTGCGGCGCAGTGCCACGAGCACGCGCTCGAGCGCGTCCGGCGTGTGCGCGTAGTCGACGAGCACGTCGAACGGAGCTTCGCGGCCCGGAAGGCGCACGGCCTCGAGGCGTCCCGGCGCACCCACGGCATCCGCGAGCGCCGCGGCCGACGCCGCGAGCCCGAAGCCCAGCCGGCCGAGAACCCCCAGCGCGGCGAGGAGGTTCTCGACGTTGTGCGCGCCGCGCAGCGGAGAACGCAGGGCGACGTCGCCCTCGGGCGTAGCGATCACGGCGTCGATGCCGGCCGGCGTCGCGCCACCGGATCGCACGCGGAGCGTCGCGTCGGCGCCGGCAGCGGAGTACGTCCACGGCGCCTCGACGTCGACGGCGAAGGCACGCCCGGTCTCGTCGTCGACGTTGAGCACCGACGCCCCGGGAGCGAGGTCGACGAAGAGGCGCCGCTTCGCCGCGCGGTACGCGTCGAGGCTCCCGTGGAAATCGAGGTGGTCCTGCGTGAGGTTCGTGAACGCCGCGACGCGAAAGCGCGAGGCTTCGACGCGCCCCAGCGCGAGCGCGTGCGAGCTCACCTCCATCACCGCGTGCGTCGCACCGATGGACCGCATCGCCGCGAGGCGCCGCGTGAGCTCGTCGGACTCCGGCGTGGTGTGCGCGGCGTCCCAGGCCAGGTGCTCGCAGCGCGAGAGCACCGTGCCCAGCAGCCCGCAGCGAACCCGCAGCGCGCGCAACGCGTGCTCGAGGATCCACGCCGTCGTGGTCTTGCCGTTGGTCCCGGTGATGCCGACGAGGTCCAGCGACCACGTGGGATGCGCCCACACCGCGCTCGCGGCGAAGGCCATGGCGCGGTCGACGTCAGCGGCCACCACGGTGGGCACCGGCGCGGCGACGGGCTCCGAAGCGAGCACCGCGATGGCGCCCCGGGCGACGGCCTGCTCGACGAAGCGAACGCCGTCGTGCCGCGCGCCGCGGCGGACCACGAAGAGGTCGCCCGGCTCCACCGCGCGCGAGTCGTGGCGCACGTCCGTCACGTACACGGACTCGTCGCCAACGACGTGCGCACCGCCCACCTCGAGCGCCACCGATCGCAGCGTGGCGCCGCGTGGGATCGGGTCCCCGCTCACCGCGGGACCTCCTCCGACGCGGGCACCTCCGCCGCGACGGGCGTGAACCCGCCGGCGGGCTCGAGCAGCACGCGAACGCGATGATCTGCCGGCATCGGCGCACCGGGAGCCGGGTCCTGCTGGGTCACGATGCCGCTGCCGCGGGCGTCGAGCTCCACGCGAAGCGGCTGCGTGCGCCGGATCGTCTCGCGCATCGAGAGACCCAGCAGCGAGGGCACCGCCTGCGCACCCGACGTCGCCTCCACGGCGGACCGGGGCTGCGCGCCGAGCACGCGGTCGGGACGAGGCGGCAGACGCGAGAGGTCATCACGCGCGACGCCCGCGGCGGGCAGCGCCCCGAGGTACCGCAGCGACTGCTCCATCACGCGACGGAAGAGCGGCGCCGCCACCGAGCCGCCGGCGTGCTGCACCTGGAACGGCTCGTCGATGATCACGGTGATCGCCAGCCGCGGGCGCTCTGCCGGCGCGAAGCCGACGAAGCTGCTCACCCAGCGGTTCGGGTCGTAGCCGCGCCCGTGCAGCCGCGCCTTCTGCGCCGTGCCTGTCTTGCCCGCCACGCGCACGCCCGGGATCGCAGCGTCGACGCCGGTGCCGCCCTCCTCGGTGACCGCCGTGAGCATCTCCGTCAGCAGCCGCGCGACCTCGGGGCGCATCACCATGCGGCCCTCGCCCGGCGGGTGATCCTCGACCATCGCGCCCGTGGCGTCGGTGATCCGCGACACCAGCAGCGGAGGCATCATGCGGCCCTGGTTGGCCACGGCGCCGAGCGCCTGCGCGAGCTGGATCGCCGTCACGTTCACGCCCTGGCCGAAGGCCACCGTCGCGACCTCGGCCTCGACCCAGCGCGACTGCCCGAAGCGCGCTCGCGCCTCGGCGGGCAGCGGGATGCCGGTGCGCTCGCCGAAGCCGAAGCGGTGCAGCACGCGCTCGAGGCCCTCGGCGCCGAGCGACGCGCCGATCTGCGCCGCGCCGATGTTGCTCGATCGCGACAGCACCTGCATCGGCGTGAGCCACGAGTCCGGGTGCGCGTCGTGGATGGTCACGTGCCCGATGGAATACGTGCCGTTGTAACAGTTGATCTGCTGGCCCGGGTCCACCGTGCCGGCATCGAGGGCGCCGCCGATGGTGAAGATCTTCATCGTCGACCCGGGCTCGAAGCGCTCGGTGATGGCGCGGTTGCGCCACGACTCGGGGTCCGACCCCACGACCTCGTTGGGGTTGTAGGTCGGGTAGTTCGCGAGCGCGAGCACCTCGCCGGTGCGCGGGTCCGAGACGATCACCGAGCCGCCGTGGGCCTCGACCATCTGGCACTGCAGCGCGAGCTCCCGCGCGGCGATCATCTGGATCGTCGAGTCGATGGTGAGCGTGACGTCGTCGCCAGCGCTGCCCTCGCCCGGACGCAGCCCGTCGGCGAAGACGAGGTTGCCGCGCGCGTCGCGGATGCCGTGCACCTCGACCTCGCGGCCGCGGAGGTTTCCATCCATGGAGCGCTCGAGGCCCTCGAGGGCGTCGCCGAACATCCCGACGTGGCCGGTGACGTGCGCGGCGTCCTCGCGGGCGGGGTACCAGCGGCGGCTCTCCTCCTCGAAGCTGAGCCCGTCGAAGCGCGGAAGGTGCCAGTCGCGGCGCAGCTCCGCGAGCATCGCGGTCACCGCGGCGACCTCCGGGTCCGTGAGCTGGTGCTTGAGCACCACCGAGCCCATGAGCTCGTCGCTCGTGCGCCCGGCGTGCGTCACGGAGTGCTTCTGCTGCATGCGCTGCGAGAGCTCGTCGACGGTGAGCCCGAGGAGCGGGGCCAGCCGCGAGGCCACCACGTGCAGGTCACCCCGATGCCCGCTGCGCGTCGGGAGGTCGTTGAGCTGCCGGGGGTTCGCCACAAGCGCGTGCGTCGGAACGCTCACCGCGAGCGGGCGATGGTGCCGGTCGACGATGGTGCCGCGGCGGGGCTCGAGGTGCCCGCGGGGGCTGTACTGCCGCTGGCTCTCGGCCTCCAGCGCGTTGTGCCGGTCGACCTGGAGGTCCCACGCCGCCAGCACCAGCCGCGTCGCGGCGAGCGACATCAGCGTCACGAGAATGCCCACGCGCACCCGCATCCACCGCGCGCGCTGCGGATCGAGGTTCCTCATCGCGGCCTCCCGCTCGCCCGCGCGGGGCGCATCGCACCGCCGACGACGATGGTCGGCACCTGGTCCGGCTCCACCATCCCGCGCTCGACGCGGCCGACGTTCTGGAGCAGCCCCGGGGCGCGCTGCGCGCCGAGCTCGAGGCGGTACTGGTTGATCTGGCTTCGCAGCCGCGCGGCGTCGTTGCGCGCGTGCTCGACCTCGTAGCCGAGGGCGACGTTCTGGTTGCGTAGCGCGAGGTGCACGACGAAGGCGAAGCCCGCCGAGATCGTCACGAGCCCGTAAAGGATCACGAAGCGAACGGTGCTCACGGCGTCTCCTCCTCCACGTCGCAGCGCTCGGCCACGCGCAGCTTCGCGCTCCGCGACCGAGGGTTGCGGGCGCACTCTTCGTCCGACGGCGTCACCGGCTTCTTCGTCACCGGGTGCCACGCGGCGTCGCCGCGAAACGCGTGCTTCACGAGGCGATCCTCCAGCGAGTGGAACGAGATCACGGCGACGCGCCCGCCCACGCGCACCATCGACGGCAGCGCCGCCAGCAGGCGCTCGAGCTCGCCGAGCTCGTCGTTCACCGCGATGCGCAGCGCCTGGAACGTCCGCGTGGCGGGGTCGGGCTTGCCGAAGCGCGGTCGGCCCAGCACGCGATGCACGGCCTCGGCGAGCTGCGCCGTGGTCTCCATGGCCCCGGCGTCCACGGCCCGCTTGATGGACCGCGCGATGGGCCGCGACGCGCGCTCCTCGCCGTACTGGTAGATCACGTCGGCGAGCTCGTCGTCGCGCAGGCGCCGCACCAGCTCCCACGCCGTCTCGTCCACGTCGTCGCCCATGCGCATGTCCAGCGGACCGTCGTGACGGAAGCTCATGCCCCGCGCCGGGTCGTCCAGCTGCGGGGAGCTCACGCCGAGGTCCGCCACCACGCCGTCGACGAGGCGCCCCGCGAGGGCCTCCGCCGCGCGGGAGAACGGCAGGCGGTGCAGCTCGAGGCGCCCGGCGTCGTCGCCGAACGCCTCGCGTACGGCGTCGAGGGCCACCGGGTCGCGGTCCAGCGCCACCACGCGGCCGTCCGGGGCCGAGCGGTCGAGGATCCCCCGGGTGTGCCCGCCGCGCCCGAGGGTGCAGTCGAGGTACAGGCCGCCCGCGCACGGGAGCAGCCCGGCGCAGGCCTCTTCGAAGAGCACGGTCTCGTGGGCGAGGGAGGCCATCGGGGGGCTACAAACGGCATACCCGCACCGCCGGGGTCAATCTTTCGGCAGGTTCGGCCGCCGCGACGGTTGCCCGTCGAGCGGGCACTGCGCAGAATCGCGGGCACCGCCGGTGACCGAAGACCCCATCGAACTCGCGTGGACGAAGCTCCGCGGCAACTGGGACGACGACGCGGCGCACAAGGCCTTCGTCGGCCTGGCCGTGGCGCTGCAACGCCTCCCCGACGCCGCCCGCCACTACCGCGAGAGCGTCGCTGACGAGGCCCTCCAGGCCCGCGCGAAGGCCGGCATCGATGCGGTGCTGCGGGTCGCGATGCTGTCCCTCACCCCGCCCAAGCGGGATCCCCACGCGGCCGTGCAGCGCACGCGACGGGTGCTCGGACGCATCGCCGCGGGGATGCTCGTCGTCGTGGGCACGCTCTGGGCTGCGCGGGGCTTTCAGGCCTCGCAGCTCGCGTCCTTCGGCTTCATCGCCGTCGAGCTCGCCGTGGTCTTCGTGGTCCCGTGGGAGCGCCTCACCGGCCGCGGCGCGTGAACGAATTCGATGCCATCGCGCGGCTCCGCGCGGGCTTCGGCGAGCTTCGGGCGCCGGACCTCGGCATCGGCGACGACGCGGCGGTGCTGCATGACCCTCGAGCGCAGGTGCTCACCGTCGACGCCGCCGTCGAGGGCGTGCACTTCGAGCGACGCTGGCTCACCGACGCCGAGCTGTCCGCCCGCGCCGTCGAGGCCGCGGTGAGCGACCTGGCCGCCATGGGAGCCGAGCCCGACGCGCTGCTCCTCGCGTGGAGCCTGCCGTCGACGCTTACCGAAGTGCTTCTCGACGGGCTCATCGAAGGGGTTCGCGAGGTGTGCGCGCGCCACGGCCTCCGCGTGGCCGGCGGAAACCTCACCGGCGGTCCGTGCGTGGCCCTCACCACGACGGTGCTCGGACGATCGGGCGGAAGGCTTCTTCGTCGCGACGGCGCGCGGCCCGGCGACCTCGTCGCGCTGGCGGGAACGGTCGGTCTCGCCGCGGCCGGGCTGCGGGCGCTGCAAGCCGAGCGCGCGGACGATCCGTCGCTGGCTACCGCGGTGCGGGCCTGGCGACGACCGCGCGCGCAGATCGAGGCGGGGCTCGGCATCGTCGCGACGGCGCACGCGGCCATCGACCTCTCCGACGGGCTCGCGCAGGACGCGGGCCACCTCGCGGACGCCTCGGGTTGCGCGGTCGTGCTCGACGCCGATCGCTTTCCCCGACGTCGCGACCTCGACGCGGCGGCCGATGCGCTGGGCGTCGACGCGGTGCACCTCGCCCTCCACGGCGGCGAGGACTACGCCTTGCTCGCCGCTGGTCCCGCGTCGGCCTTCGGCCAGGCGTGGACGATCATCGGGAGCGTGCGCGAAGGGCGCGGCGTGCACCTCGAAGAGGGCCCCGCCATCGCCGCCCGCGGCTGGGATCACTTCGACTAGCGGTCAGGGCACGGCAGCCCGTAGCGCTTCAAGGTCTTGATGACCTCGCGCCGGGGCATGCCGAGGGCTCGCGCGATCTCCGCCACGTTGCCCTGCAGTCGCTTGTGCGTCTGCTCGACGTGATCGCGCTCGAAGAACTCCACCAGCCGGTCCCGGGCAACCTTCGGCGGCGGCGGCTTCGGCCGGGCGTTGAGCGGCATCACCAGGGCGGCGCGCGCACGTTCACGGCCCGACTTCGGGAGCTGCGGCGGCGCGGCGTCGACCTGCAGCGCCCGCACCACCAGCGCGCGAAGCTCGCGGACGTTGCCCGTGTACTCCCGGGCCAGCAGACGGTCGAAGTCGTGCGTGTCGAACTCGAGCTCGGCGCCGCAGACCTCCTTCGCGAATTGCCGCACGAGCAGCGGGATGTCCTCGGTGCGCGAACGCAGCGGCGGGATCACCACGCGCACCGAGGCCGCGTGCGGGACCAGCTCCTTGCGGAAGCGCCCCTCGGCCCCCTCGCGCCGAAGGTCGACGTTCGACGTCGCGAGGATGCGCGCGTCGAGCACGCCCTCTTCGCGGCGCTCGTAGAGCGACAGCAACGCCGTCTGCTCCGCCGGCGTCGCCTGGTCGATGCGGTCGATGAGGAGCGTGAAGGTGTCCGTGCGCTGCGCCAGGCTCGAGAGCGTCGGGCGCTCGTGCGGCGGCTGCCGGAAGTCGATGGCCGTCATCGGCGACGCGGCGAAGCGCGAGCTCGCGTGCACGGCCCGCGCGATGAGGCTGCGCCCGGTGCCGGGCTCGCCCTCGAGCACCAGCGGCGAATCGGACGGCGCCACGCGCTCGAGCAGCGCGAAGAGCACGCGCATCGACAGCGACTGCCCGAGCACCGGGCCGAAGGACCCGCGATCGCTCGGCGCCACCGCGATGGCGATGTCTCCAGATAGGAGCTGCAGCGTGCTGCGGCCGAGGCTCACCTCGGTGCCGATGGCGAAGACCGCCGTCTGCACGCGCGCGGCGCCGACGAAGGTTCCTCCCTCGCTGCCGAGGTCACGCACGCGGATGCCGCCGGCCACCAGCGCGATCTCGAGGTGGTACTTGCCCACCTGCGGGTCCCGCAAGATCAGATCGTTGTCGGAGTGCGTGCCCACGAGCAGCGTCCCGGCCTCCAGGATCGCCTCGCGCCCGCGGTCGGGACCGCTGGTGACACGAACACGCACGCGCCGAACGAGGAGCCCGCCCGACGCGTCGGTCTGCAGGATGCCGGTGAGCGGCGCAAAGCGCAGGGGGTTGCCTGTGCGCACGCGCCCCGCCGGCTTCGCCTGCGGGTCGGGCTCGAACAGCTCGCCGCCTTCCTGCGGGATCACCTTCACCTAAGTCCCACCTTCGCCGCCATGAACCGCGCTCGCTTCCCCCTCGAACGCCCCGTCTCCACGACGCCCTCGAGTGAGGGGCGGACGATGGTGCGATTCCAAGGTGCGAACGAAGCATAGCGAGAGCGTTCCGCAAAGACCATCCAAGAATTTTGCGCAAGCGACGCGGGAGCCCGCGGCGTCGGGCGCGCGCAGTCCGATTGCGCACCGCGACCGACGGACCGAACAATTGCCGTTGACTTCCCGGGCGGGAGGGAATCACTCCCGATGGCGCCGCGGTCCCGTCGCGCGACGGGCGCCCGCGCCGCAGGAGTGAGCCGACGGTGCGCAGCGCCCCCCCCGCCTCCCACGACCACGACCACGACCACGACCACGACGAAGATCACGGCCACGACGACGCGACCGGCGACGATGCGTGGATCGCACCGGAGCCCCTCGCGCACGGCGCCGGCGCAGGCAAGGTGCTGCACCTCGACGCCTTCGCGGGCATCGCCGGCGACATGTTCGTGGCCGCGATGCTCGACCTCGGCGTGCCCCTCGCCGCGGTCACCGGCGCCCTCGATGCGCTCGACGTGCACGGCTACGAGCTCGCGGTCACGGCGCGCACGGACCACGGCATCGTCGCGACGCGCTTCCACGTGAACCTCACGGCCCCGCAGCCCCCGCGGGACCATCGGGCGATCCGCGCGCTCCTCGAGTCGGCGCCGCTGCCTCCGGGCGTGCGCGACCGCGCGCTGCGCACCTTCGCCGTGCTGGCCCGGGCCGAAGCGCGGGTGCACCGCATGAACCCCGACGACGTGCACTTTCACGAGGTCGGCGGCGTCGACGCCATCGTCGACATCGTCTCGGCCTCGGCGGCGCTCGACTGGCTCGGCGCGAGGGTGAACGCCGGACCGCTGCCGGTCTCCCGGGGCTTCGTCCGCGCGGCCCACGGGATCCTGCCGATCCCGGCCCCGGCGGTGCTCGAGGTGCTCGCCGGCGTGCCGACGGTGCACGCTCCGCTCGACGGAGAGATGGTGACCCCGACGGGAGCGAGCCTCGTCCGCGCCCAGGCCTCGACGTTCTCGCCTTGGCCCGCGATGGCCCCGGTGCGCACGGGCTTCGGCGCGGGCACGCGGCGCTGGCACGACCGGCCGAACCTGCTGCGGGTGGTCCTCGGCGAGCCCGTGGCCGAGACCATCGCTCCGACGGCGGAGGCGCCGTTCGCCGAGCTCCGATGCAACCTCGACGACCTCACTCCGGAGCTCGTCGCGGTGCTCACCGAGCGGCTCCTCGCCGAGGGCTGCCTCGACGTATGGACGACGGCCATCGGCATGAAGAAGGGGCGCCCGGGAGTGCAGGTGTCGGCGCTGGTGCGCAGCGTCGACCGCGCCGCCGTGACCGCCGTGTTGCTGGCGGAGAGCGGCTCCCTCGGCGTGCGCTGGACCCCGGTGCACCGGACGGAGCGCGCGCGCATTTCGGTGACCGTCGCGACGCCGTTCGGACCTGTTCCGGTGAAGGTCGCGGAAGGCGACGGTCTGCCGGCGCACGGGCATCCCGAGCTCGAGGCCTGCCGCGCCGCGGCGACGTTGCACGGCGTGCCCGTTCGCGTCGTCGTCGCCGCGGCGCTGGCGGCGTGGACGACGTCCGTCGGCTGACCTCGCGTTGCCGCCAGGGGCGGCGCAGAGGTAGCCTCTGCGCCGAATGCCTGAAGGCGCCCCCCGCATCCTTGTGACCGTCGCCGACGCCGCGGTGGCTGCGCGCATCGCCGACGACCTCGCGCCGACCGGCTGCGACGTCGCCGTGAGCGGGGGCCCGTCGGCGACCGACGCCGTGATCGTCGTCGATGCGTCGCAGGCCGGGGACCGAGGTTCGCTGGGCGTCCCCATGCTGGCCGTGGCCGCGACGGCCGGCGAGGTCGCCGAGGCCTTCGCGCGCGGCGCCGACGACGTGCTGCGGGTTCCCATCGCCGACGGCGAGGCGCGCGCGCGGGTTCAGCGCCTGCGGAGCCTGCGCGCCCGGGACCTCGACCTCGAGGCGCGCGCCCGCGACGCCCAGGTGCTCCTCGAGCTGACGCAGACCCTCGCGACGCGCACCGACTCCCTCGAGATCCTGCGCGAGCTCGTAGCGCGGCTGGCTTCGGTGGTGCGCGTCGAGCGTTGCTCCGTGGTGCTGGCGCGCGACGGCGAGAGCGTCGGCTTCGTGGTCGCCGCCAACGACGCGCCCGGCGAGCCCGACCGCCCCCTCGAGCTGCACCGCTACCCCGAGATCCGCCAGGTGCTCACGACCCGGGTTCCGCTGTTCATCGACGACGCCCCGCGGCACCCGCTCCTCGAGGCCGTGCGCGACCTCGTGAGCGGCACGCGGCTGCCGTACCTCGCGCTGTTCCCCATCGCGCTCGAGCACCGCGCGTTCGGCGTGCTGTTCCTCCGCGCCAGCGACGACCGCGGCCCCCTCGACGCGCGCGAGCGTGCGCTCTGCGAGACCCTCGCCAACGCCACCGCCGTCGCGCTTCGCAACGCCGGCGAGATCCAGCGGCTGCGCGACGAGCGCACGGAGGTGTCCCGCGCGCGGCGTCAGGCCGAGCGGCGCCTCCAGGCCCTCGAGCCGTACGCGAACCTCTTCCTGTCGTCGGCCGACGGCATGGTCGTCTTCGACCTCGAAGGGCGCCCGCTCTACGCGAACCCTCGCATGGAGGAGATCACCGGCTACGACGACCAGGACCTTCGCCACGCGCGGGTGCAGGACGTCGTCGCGGGGGGCGACCGACGCAAGGTCGCGCGGCTCTTCGAGGGCTTCAAGCACGCCGAGTTCCCGCGCCAGGTCGACATCCGCATCAAGCACAAGGACGGACGCGAGCGCACGGTCTCGCTGTCGACGTCGGCTGCGCTGCTCGGCGAGCACGCGGTGCTCATCACGCTCCGGGACGTCTCCGACGAGCGCTCCATCGCCGCGGAGCTGGCGCGCACCAAGGCGTTCCTCACGTCGCTCATCGAGAGCTCGCCGGACGCCATCGTCGCGTCGGCCGGCGACGGTACCGTGCTGCTCCTGAACTCCGCGGCGGAGCGCATCCTCGGGTGCCGTCGCGAGGAGCTCGCGGCGGGGACTGCCATCGCGTCGTTCTTTCGCGAGGGCCACTTCGCCGAGTACTCGCGCCGCGTGCGCGCGGCGCCGGAGGGCCGCATCGAGGGCGCCCGCAGCGAGGTGGTTTCGTGCTCCGGCGAGGAGATCCCGGTGCTGCTCTCGGCGGCCACGTTCCACGCCGACGGCGCCGGCACCGGCCTCGTCGTGATCTTCTCGGACCTCCGCGAGCGGCTGCGCATCGAGGAGCGCTTGGCGCGCGTGCAGTCCGAGCTCGGGCGCTCGGAGCAGCAGACCATGATCGCAGAGCTCTCCGGCGCCGCGGCGCACGAGCTCAACCAGCCGCTCACGGCCATCCACGGCCACGCCGAGCTGCTCCGTCGCCGCGCGGCCGAGGACGCCCCGATGCTCCGCAGCGCCGAGGTCATCCTCCGCGAGGCTGGACGCATGGCCGAAATCGTTCGGCGCCTTGGTCAGGTGTCGCGCTTCGAGACCAAGCCCTACGTCGGCGGCACGAAGATCATGGACCTCGAGCGCTCGTCGCCCGGCTCCGATCCGCCGTCGAAGCCGTAGACCGGGCGAGCGCTCAGCGTCGGCCCTGCGACCATCCCGCAGCGGCGATGGGGAACGTCAGCGATGGGTCCCAGCCCGCCGCGGCGAAGGGCGCCACGCGAACGCGCCGCGCGGCCTCCTCGAGGCACGGTCCCATCGGCGGCTCGGCGAAGACGCCGCGGAGACGCACGCGGCTCATCACGCCCGTGGGACCGTCGAAGTGCAGCGCGAGCGTCACCATCGGCGCGTCGATGCCCTCGACGCAGTCGGCCACCGGAGCGCGAAGCGCCATCCACAGGCGGCTCACCGTCGCCGGTCCGGGCACCGCCGAGGCGCCGCCGTCGCGCGCTCCCGCATCCGTCGCCGACCCGGCGACGCCGGAGTCCGCCGGTACCAACCGATCCGGCGCCGCTGCATCGACCACCACCGCCCCGACGTCGGCCGCGGGCACCACGTCGGCGCGCGCGGCGAACACGCCCGCGTCCGTCGGCGGGGGAGGCGCGGGTGCCGGCTCCGGGCTCTCGGCTGCGGGGCCGACCGTTGACGGAGCCGCACGCAACGACGCGCCGAGGTCCTCGGCGGCGCGGGCGACGTAGAGGAGCCCCACGGTCACGCAGATCGCGGCGATGACGGTGGAGTACGCGAGGAGCCGCGCGGCCTGCGCGAACGCCACGGCGCCGGCGCTGTACGTCGCCGCGAAGCCCGGCACCGCGGGCGGCGGCGGGGCCGACGGGGCGGGTGCCGGCGGCGCCGCAGTGACCGCGCGATGCACAGGCGCCGGCTCCACGCGAAGGGAGCTCCGGGCCGGACCTCCCACCGGTGGCAGCGTCGGCGCCTTCAGCCGGCGCGTCGGCACCGGCGCCTCGCGCGCGAGCGCCTCGTCGCGCCCCGTTCGCGTCGTCATCGCCGCGGCCCGCGCGACGGGCTCGAGGTCCCGCGACGAGAGGTCGATGGCCTCGTCCGGAAGCGGCTGCAGCGCGCTCGACGACAGCTCTTGCACGTCCTGCTCGGAGAGCATCGCGCCCGCGATGGGCGCCGCGCCGAAGGCCTCCGGCCGCAACGCGAAGGAGCCCCCGGGGAGCGTCCGCTTCGACGATCCGATGAGCGGCATCGGCGTCGGTGAAGCGCGATCGTCGTCGGCCTCGCGCTCCGCCGGGCGCGACTCGGCGCCGGACCTCCGCGCGTCGAAGGCCGCGAGCATCGCGCTGTAGTTCCCGAACGCCGGCGTGGGCTCGGGGTCGGCGTCGACGAGGTCCGCCCCCGCCTCGGGCTCCGCCGAGACCGCAGCGTCGAGCGCCCGAAGCAGGTCCCTCGCGAAGCGCTGCACCGTCGCGTAGCCCTCGCCGCGCGCGGCACCGAAGGCCCGGTCGAACACCGCATCGACGGCCGCGGGGAGATCGCTGCGGTGCTGCACCACCGACGGCGACGGCGCGCGGCGCAGCGCGTGCGAGAGCTCCATGAGCGGCACGTGACCGAAGGGAACCTCGCCGGTCAGCAGTTCGAAGAGCACCATCGCCAGGGCGAAGACGTCGATGCGCGGCGACGGCGGAATGGCCACCTCCTCCGGCACGAGGTACCCCGGCGCGCTCGCCGAGAGCACCGTGCGATCGCTCACGAAGCCCGACGTCGCGAGGGCGTGCAGCAGGCCGGCCTCCTCGAGCCGCACCGCGCCCTCCTCGTCGAGGAGCACGCGCTCGGGGATGATCCCGCGGTGGAGCACCGGCGGATCCTGGCCGTGCAGCGCGTCGAGGATCCCTGCGAGGCCGCGCAGCACGCGCGAAGCGAAGCGCGGCGAGCGGTCCGCACCCGACGCGATGACCTCGCGCAACGTGCTCCCCGGGTGGCGCTCGCAGACCACCACCGGGACGCCGTCCGGTGCCCCGAACACGACGACCCGCGGGAGGCCCGGGTGATCGAGTTGCTGGAGCCGCGCCATGAACTTCTCGAACGCCTCGACGGCCGACTCCGACGCCGAGATCACGGCGGCGTGCGCACACCACACGGTGAACGCCTCGCCGGGCTCGGTGCCGCGGGCGAGGTACACCGTCGCGAGGCGATCGCGACGCAGCCGGCGCTCGATCACGCACCGGCCCAGCACGCGGTCGCCGCGCCGCAACTCGCCCGGTACCAAACTCCCTGGATCGCTCGGACGCACCGTCACCCGGCCCTTCGTGCCCGATGGTACGGCGACGGAGGCGTCGCGGGGCAACTTTCCCCCCGTCGAGCATCGACGAACTTGGAAGCGCGCCGTGTCCCGGGACATCCTCGTGCCCCTTCGAGGCGGTGACACGGTGCGCGATCGGCGAGCTTTGAGACGGGGATGCGTGGCGGTGGCGGTGGCGGCGGTGCTGGGCGTGCGTCGCGCCGAGGCGCAGCCCCGGGACCGCTTCGCGCTCCGCCTCGAGGGCGGCGCAGGCACGGTGCTCTCGGACTTTCAGCGCGGCGACGTGAAGGGCTTCGACGTCGCGTCCCACGTCGCGCTGCGCCTCGCGTGGTACCCGGCGAACTCCGTCGCGCTGCAGGCCTCGGCGTCGGGCTGGATCTTTCCGACGGACGCCGCGCACCCGTGGGGTCTCGTCGTCGCGCCGATGGTGGGCATCCGCTTCGAGCCGCGCGCGGGGTCCGTCGGACGGTTCTTCTTCGACGGCAACCTCGGCGTGGCGTTCACCGGCGACGACCGCACGCTGCAGGTCGACGCCGGCGCAGGCTTCGAGTTCGCATTGGGCTCCGTCGTCTCCCTCGGCCCCATGGCCCGCTATGGCCAGACGGTGCAACCCGACCGCGACGGCAACGGCCTCCCGCAGCGCTTTCCCGACGATGCGCGCTACGTCGTCGGCGGGCTCTCGCTGTCGTTCCTCGCCACCTCGAGCTCCGCGGCTTCGGTGGCGGACGCCGACGGCGACGGCGTTCCCGACGACGCCGATCGATGTCCGCAGCGCCCCGCCGGGCTCCATGCCGACCCTCAGCGCGCGGGCTGCCCGGACCCGGACCGCGACGGCGACGGACTCGCGGACCGCGACGATCTCTGCCCCGAGGTGCCCGCCGGCGATCGGCCCGACCCTCGCCGTGCGGGATGTCCGGCGCGCGACCGTGACAACGACGGCGTCGACGACGCCGACGACCTCTGCGTGACGGTGCCGCTCGGCCCGCACCCCCGATCCGCAACGCCCGGGGTGCCCCGACGGCGACCGCGACGGCGACGGGATCACGGACCACGCCGACCGTTGCCCCGACGCGGCGGCCCCGGGCACGACCGATGGTTGTGCCGCCGAACCAACGCCTCTGCCGGCGCCGACGGTGACTCCCGCTGCTGCGGTGGCAGTCGTCCCCGCGCCTGCACCGGCTCCCGTATCCCCTCGGACGGTGGTGCCGCCCGCGGCGACGACGACGACGATGCCCTCCGTGGCCGCCACCGCGACGACGCTGGCCGTCCGCGACGGACGCATCGAGCTCCCGGGCACCGGCGTGAGCTTCGCGACGGGCAGCGACCGCATCGTCGGACGCCGCAGCTTCGAGACCTTGGATGCGCTCGCGGCCACGCTGGCAGCGCATCCCGAGATCGCGCGCGTCGAGGTGCAGGGCCACACCGACGACCGGGGCGACCGTGCGGTGAACGTGGCGCTCTCCGCGGCGCGCGCCGAGGCCGTGCGTGCGTACGTCCTGGCCCATGGCGTCGCGGAGCCCCGCGTCGTCGCCGTCGGACACGGTCCCGATCACCCCTGCGCCGACAACGCCACCGTCGAAGGACGCGCCGCGAACCGCCGCGTCGAGGTGCACGTGCGGGCCGCGCGCTGACGTTCGTTCCGCGCCCGCGCGTTCGATGCTAGCGTTCGCGGTGCAGGCGCGGACCGCCATCCCGGTGGCCGTGACCCGCAGAGAAAATCAGGTCCTTCGATGCCGTCCAAGATCACGGTCCCGGAGCTTCGTGCGCGGAAGTCCACCGCTGGACGCGGCGACAAGCTCGCCATGGTCACCGCCTACGACGCCACCTTCGCGCGCATGTTCGACGGCGCGGGCGTCGACGCGATGCTCGTGGGCGACTCCCTCGGCATGGTCATCCAAGGGGGCACGAGCACGCTGCCGGTGACCCTCGACGAGATGATCTACCACTGTCGCGCCGTCGCCCGCGTGACGCAGCGCGCGCACGTCATCGGCGACATGCCGTTCATGAGCTACCAGGGCTCCATCGAGCAGGCGCTGCTCAACGCCGGGCGGCTCCTCAAGGAGGGCGGCGCCGAGTCGGTGAAGCTCGAGGGCGGCGAGGAGATCGCGCCCACGATCCGCGCGATGGTGCGCATGGGCATCCCGGTCATGGCGCACGTCGGGCTGATGCCCCAGCGCGTGCACGCCATGGGCGGCTTCAAGGTGCAGGGGCGCAGCGAGGGCGGCGCCGATTCCATCCTCGAGGACGCCGTCGCCGTGTGCGAGGCGGGCGCCTACGCCGTGGTCATCGAAGGCGTCCCCGCGCCGCTCGCCGAGCGCATCACCGCGGCCCTCGACGTGCCCACCATCGGCATCGGCGCCGGCGTCGGCTGCGACGGCCAGATCCTCGTCAGCTACGACATGCTCGGGCTCGTCGACACCATGCGGCCGCGCTTCGTGAAGCGCTACGAGGAGTTCTTCCGCCGCGGCGTCGAGGCGACGCGCTCCTTCGTCGACGAGGTCCGCAACGGCGTCTTCCCGGGTCCCGAGCACAGCTTCGGCATGCCCGTGGAGTCGCGCAACGCCGTCGCCGACGCCCTCGCGCCGCGCCACGCCGCGAACCCCGCGTATGGCCCCACGCACTGACACCCCATCCGTCGACGCGACGCCCGAGGCGTTCCGCGCGTCCTGCGACGCCGCGCGCGCTTCGGGACGGCGCGTGGCGCTGGTGCCCACCATGGGCGCGCTGCATCGGGGCCACCTCACGCTGATGAACGAAGCCCGGCGGCGCGTCGGACCCGAGGGCCTCGTCGTGGTGTCGATCTTCGTGAACCCCACGCAGTTCGGCCCCACCGAGGACTTCGCCCGGTACCCGCGGGAGCTCGACGCCGACGTGGCTCGCTGCGCCACCGCGGGCGTCGACCGCGTCTTCGCGCCGGCCGCCGACGCGATGTATCCGTCGGGAGACCAGACGCGGGTGCGCGTCCCGACCATCGCGGCGCCGCTCTGCGGGGTGTCACGACCGGTGCACTTCGAGGGCGTGGCGACCGTTGTGACGAAGCTCTTCGCGCTGACGGGCCCCTGCGTCGCGCTCTTCGGGCGCAAGGACTACCAGCAGTTCCGACTCCTCGCCCGCCTCGCCCGGGACCTGTTCCTCCCCGTCGACGTCGTGGGCGTGCCGACGGTGCGCGAGGACGACGGCCTCGCTCTCAGCTCGCGCAACCGCTACCTCGCCGCCGACGAGCGCGTCCTCGCGGCTTCCATTCCGACGGCCCTACGGGCGGCCCGTGCCGCGTACGCGCGCGGCGAGCGCGACGTCGGGACGCTCGAAGACCTCGTGCGCGGAAGGCTCCCGGTCGTGCCGGAGTACGCCTCACTGCGGGGCGCCGACGACCTCGTCGACGTCGGCGCGCAACTCCTGCCGAACTCCCCCGCGGTGCTCGCCGTGGCGCTGCGCATCGGCGCCACGCGCCTCATCGACAACACGGTCCTCGGTGAGCCCGACCCCGGGCTCGACCCGAGCTGAGCTCAGCCCACCGACGCCGCGCGCCGCGATCCCCGCGCCGACCGAGCCGCCCACGCGAAGGCCTCGTCGCGCCGTCCGAAGACGGCGATGGAGAGATCCGGAAAGAGCACCCTGCCCACGGTGCCGAGCGCGAGGATCTGCGTCGACCGCGCCACGAGCGCGAGGCGGCGGAAGCGCCCGGGATGACGTCGCATCCACGCGATGGCATCGGAGACGTTGGCCGGGTCGTGCCCGTCGTGCTCCACCGTCGTCCAGACCACCGTGTCGAGGCCCGGGTCTCGCGCCAGCAGCGCGTCGGCTTCCCGAAGCCCGCGCAGGTGCGCATCCCGCGTCACGAATCCGCGAGCGCGCAGCTCCAACACCCGCCGCACCGGACGCGCGACCTCCATCCCCGCCTCACCGGCTTCCATCGACGCCATGAATGCCCCCTGCTGCCTCGCCACCGACCGCCCCCGAACGCCTCCACCCAGCGAACATCTTCACCATGCACGCGGCCGCCGAGGCGCGCAAGTTCGTCCTTCCGGCGGCGGGAGCACGGCGTATCGTTTCGCGATGCCGCGGTCGCTCAGCACCTTCGGCGGGCTGCTCGGTCTCCTCGCTGCGGGGTGCGCCGAGGCGTGGTCCCAGCCGATGCGCGGACACGCCGTCGGCGACGCGGGTGTGACCTGCGGTGCCTCCGAGGTGGCCATCGATGGCGACGGTCACTGCGGACGCCCCGGACAACGCTGGACCCGCGACGGTGCGGTCGGCGCTCCGACGAGCTGCATGCCCGGCGAGACCCACGCCGTCGACGGGCGGTCGTGCGTAGCGCGCGCGCATGAAGACGGCCCCGACGGAGGCCCCACGACGCGCTGGAACGCGCCCCCCGCAGCGATGTCGGTGCCCGCAGGAATGGTCGTGCTGCCGGGTGCGACCTGGCGCTTTCTGGGGCGATGGGTGCGCGTGGGAGCCTTCGCCATGGACCGCACCGAGGTCACCGTCGGCGCGTGGCAGCGCTGCGTCGCGGCCCGTCGCTGCGCCCCCGTCGCCGACCCGGCGGGCACGCAGCGGGGCGCCGCGTACCCTGTGACCAACGTCACCTTCGCGGCCGCCGCGAGCTACTGCACCTTCGCCGGTGGACGCCTCCCGACCGACGCCGAGTGGTCCCTCGCGGCGCGGGGCGTCGAAGGCCGCGCGGCGCCGTGGGGCGGACGCCTCGCGCGATGCGACCTGGCACGCCTCGCAGGCTGCGGTGACGGACCCCGCGAGGTCGGATCGCTCCCCTCCGGAGCTTCTCCCGAAGGCGTGCTCGACCTCGTGGGCAACGTCGCCGAGTGGGTCGCCGACCGCGCCGACGACGCACCGGCTCCGTTCGGCTCCGCCGTCGAGAACGACCCCGTCGGCGCGGCCGCAGGGAGCGCACGATGGGTGCGTGGCGGGTCGTTCCGCACCGCCGACGAGGTCGCCAGCGCGCGCCTCGCCGAGGCCGTGGAGGCCCGCGAGGCCCGCGTCGACCTGGGCTTCCGATGTGTGCGGGGGCTTTGAGAACGGAGGTTCAGAGCGCGCGGAGCACGCCCTCGCGGATGAGCTTGCGCAGCAGCACCAGCCGTCCCGCGTCGTCGAGCTCCGTCGGGAGGTCCCGCGCCGTGAAGCGCTCCGACGACACGGCGAAGCGCAGCGCCGACATCGCGTAGACCGGAAAGCCGAGCACGCGGCCGTAGCACGAGAGCAGGGCCTGCTCGGTGCCCTCCTCCACCCGCGGCACGACGCCGGGACGCACCCCGACGACGGTGTCGACGGAGAGCTCCGGCAGCCGCTGGAGCTGCGCGAACTGCCCCGGGAGCCGCGGGTGCCGCGTGTCGACGAGGTCCTGCGCGAAGTGCTCGAGGACGCCCTTCGCATCTCCCTCGGCCGCCGCGGCGAAGCGACGCAGCGCCTCGGCCAGCGTGCGCTTTGCGTCGGTGCCGTCGAAGCCATCGCGCGCGAAGCCCACAGGCAGCCCGCGCCGGCCGTGGGCGTCGTTGAGGGCCCAGCGCCCGAGCGCCTCGGCCAGCACGTCGGCCCAGGAGGTGAAGAGCGCTCCGAACGTCACGTGCAGCGAGTGCCCCGACGCCTCGCTGGTGCGCGCGTCGTGCATCAGCCCCCGGGGGATGTAGAGCGCGTCGCCGGCGTTCAGATCGAAGGACTCCGAGAGCGCCCCGCACTGGGTCTCCGCCGGGTTGAATTCCTGGCGGCGAAGCGGCGTGTCGACGGCCTGGTCGTAGAGCATCCAGTGCCTGGTGCCCTCGACCTGCACCACGAACACGTCGTGGCTGTCGTAGTGCGGGCGAAAGCCCTGGGCGTTCGCCGGCGTGAGGTAGATGTTCGCCTGGAAGCGCGTGCTCATCTCGCGCTCGAGCCCGCGCACGCACTCGAAGAGCGGCTGGTGGTGCGACTCGAGCTGCGCGAACACCATCGACGCGCCGGCCTCGTAGAGCTTGAAGAGCTTCACCGTGTCGATGAGGCCGCTGGGGTACGTGTACTCCTCTGGCGCGATCTTCCGCCGATGGTCCACGAGGGCCACGTCGGGGTGATGAAAATCCGTCGACCCGAGGATGCGGTCGATGTCCGTCAGCGACAGCAGGCCGTCGAACCAGCCCGCGCGTGCGCGGCGTGCCACGAGCGGAGCCCGCTCCCAGTGCGTCGCGAGAAAGGTCTCCACGGGCGTCGGATCGATGATCCGCGCGAGCGTCGGGTACGTGAGTGCCATGGCGGGCGAACGATGGGGCGCGAGCGGCCCCAGGGGAAGCGCGAAGTCGACTACCAGCGGCGGCCGCGGCCGCGACCGACGGGGTCGGCCCACTGGCCCGAGTCACTGTCGGTGAGGCCGGTGTTGCCGAGGCGCGCGGTGCCGCGGCCGTTGCCCACCGGGTCGGCGTAGCTGCCCGAGTCGCCGTCGGTAACACCCGTGGCGCCACCACGTCCGAAGGTCCCGCGGCCACCGCCGACGGGGTCGGAGTAGGTGCCCGAGTCGCCGTCGGTGAGGCCCGTCTGCACGCCGCGCGGCTGGCCGCGGCCGTTGCCCACCGGGTCGGCGTACTGCCCGCCGTCGCTGTCCGTGAGGCCCGTGCGGTACGCGCCGCCCTGCACGGCCACCGGCTGCGGCTGCTGGTAGACCGGCTGCGGCTGCTGGTAGACCGGCTGCACGTACGCCGGCTGCGCCTGCACCTGGGCCTGCACAGGACCGGTCTGGATCGGCTGCGGGTTGCTCACGATGCAGCCGCCGAGCGCCTTCGAAGCGCCGCCGAGCACCGTGGCGCCGATGACGGCCAGCACCGAGCGGCGGCCGGTGGCGGTCTCCACGATCTGGTCTTCGGTCAGCGTCGGCGAGGCGTCGGTCTTCTTCGGGGTGTCGGACATGGGGGATCGGTCTCCTTGCGGCGGGGGAATTGGGCTTGCGTCGGGGTCGTCGCGGGCACGCCGGAACATCCGGCAGGTCGATGCCGCCGCGCGCACGGGCGCCGCAGAAGCAACTCCTCGCGCAGATCTTACGCGGTCCGCGCTCGACGCGATAGGGCCCCGCGCGCCGTTCGCGTGCCACCGCCCACGCGACGCGCTATGGGGGCTTCGTGAGCGTCATCGCACACCTCACCGATCCCCACCTGCTCGAGCCCGACGGGCTCCGCGCGTCCGGCGTGGGCGCTCGCGTGCGCCGCCGCTACCTCAACGCGCTGCGCAGCATCGACGCCCCGGCGCGCTTCGACGCCTTCGTGGGCGTGCTCCGGCGCGCGGCGGCGCTCGGCTACGACCACCTCGTCATCACCGGCGACCTGACCGAAGAGGGGACGCGCCCGCAGTTCGAGGCCGTCGCCGAGGCCTTCGACGCCGCCGGCGTGGACCCCGCGCGAGTGTCGCTGGTCCCGGGCAACCACGACGTCTACGAGGACGCCGGCGCCTTCGCGTGGGCGCTGCGCGGTCCGCTGAGGGCCTTCGCGGCGACGAGCGCTCCAGGCGCCGTGGTCGCGCTCCCCGACGCCGTGGTGGTGCCCTACTCGACGGCGCGCGCGCAGCGCTGGTGGCGGTCCGCGGGAGAGCTCTCCGAGGCGGTGCGCGAGTCCCTCGCTGCGACGGCCCGGCGCGCGGCGGGGCTCGGCGTGGCGGCGATCCTCGTGCAGCACCATCCGCCGATGCGCGTCCAGAGCGTGGCGATGCACTGGCTCGACGGGCTCCTCGACCATGCCGCACTGCGCCCGCTCCTCGGCGGGTTTCCGCACCTCGCGGTGCTCCACGGACACCTGCACGAGCACCGCGACCGGGCCTTCGAAGCCGGCGCGCTTCCGCAAGTCTTCGGCGCGCCCGCGGTGCTCGACGATGCCGTGACGGTGCGTCGCTACGCCGTCGAGGGCACGGCGCTGGTCCCGCTGCCCTGAGCGTCGCGCGCGGCGTGTGTGAAACTGGCGGCGCGTTTCCGCCGGGCGCTACGGTGCGAAGCGTCATGCACGAAACCATCGACCCAGATCCTGGCGGCTACGGTCTGTCCCTGGACTACGGGGATTGCTATTTCGGCTTCGCGTTCGACGACGACGCGCCGCTGCTCGCGTGGTCCGAGGCGTCCTTCGACGCCGCGGAGCTGCGCGTGCTCCTCGCCGAAGAGGCGCTGAGAGCGTCCTCCGACGACGTCATCGAGGTGGAGGCCTGGGAGCTCGAGAGCCGCGTCGAGACCCGCCGGCGTGGATCGTCCGAGCGCCGTGGCGCCGACCGCCGCACCCCCACGCGCCGCCGCTCCGCCGGTCGCCGCCGCGAGGATGCGTTCTTCGCCGCGGGAATGTTCTGAGCTAGCGCCCGTAGCCGGGGTCCACCCGCCGGCTCTGCACCGTCACCTCGTCGCCGACGGCGATGTCGAGGCCCACCGACTCCCCGAAATGCACGACGTTCTGCGCGAAGAACACCTTCGACGCGAAGGTCCGGTACGTCGCCAGCGTGCGCAGCGGCTCGAGGCCCGTCGCGCCCGTCGCCGGGTCGACGTTCACCACCGAGCACCGCGCGCACGGCTTCGCGGCCCGCGCCAGCGCCGCACCGATGCGGAGCACGGACCAGAGGTCCTCGTCGAAGGCGACATCGCCATCGACGGTCACGTTCGGACGAAATCGCGCCATGGTCACGGGCTCGCTCAGCCGGGCGTTCAGGTCCGCGAGCGACGCATCGGTGGCCAGCAGCAGCGGAAAGCCGTCGGCGAAGCCCACGCGGTCCCCCGGGCGCGCGAAGCGACGATCGACCTGCCGCGAGTCCTCCGTCGGAACCCACACCACCGCGCCGTCGAAGCCCAGCGCCGAGCGCACCCAGGCCGACGCGTCCGACGAGGCGTCGCGCGCCGACACGGTGTCGTCCCAGACCGTCACGACGCGACGGGGAGCGTCGTCGGCGGCGGCCAATGGCAGCGCGAGCGGAGCGTGCCCCGGGGCCTCCATGGACACGTGCTCGTCGTGCACGGCCACCGCCACGAGGGCCAGCGCGGGGTGCGTGCGTTGCGTCACGAAGCGCCCCGCGGCGTCGACGATCATCCATCGGCGGTCGAGGAGCAGCCCCGTGTCGTCGAGCGTCGCGCGCTGCACCGGCACGCCCGCGCACGCCTTCACCGGATGGATCGTGAGCGACGTGACGCGCATGGTCCGCCGGAGTCTAGCGGGTGGGCGCGCGGAATGCGCTAGAGTCCCCGCCGACGATGTCGTCGGTGCTCGCGAGCCTCGGGCCCGGGGTGATCTTCGCCCGGGACTTCAAGATCGTGCGCGCCCTCGCCGAGGGCGGCATGGGGGCCGTGTTCGTCGCGGAGCAGCTGTCGTCGGGCAAGCTCCGCGCGCTCAAGGTGCTCAACCCCGACGTCATGAGCGACGAGGCGAACCGCGAGCAGTTCGCCCTCGAGGCGCGCGTCGGAGCGCAGATCGCCAGCGGCCACGTCGTCGAGGTCATCGCGGCGGGCATCGACGACGACACCGGCGTGCCCTACCTCGCCATGGAGCTCCTAGAAGGCGAGGACCTCGCCGACCTCCTGCACCGCCGCGGGCGGCTCCCGGCGCACGAGGTCCTCGAGATCTTCGAGCAGCTCGGCGACGCCCTCGCGGCGGCGCACCGGGCGGGCGTGGTGCACCGCGACCTCAAGCCCCGGAACATCTTCGTCGCGCGGTCGCGGCTCCGCGGCATGCCCTTCGTGGTGAAGGTGCTCGACTTCGGCATCTCGAAGCTCATCACGCACAACACCACGTCGGTGACGGTGACGCGGCAGATCGGCTCGCCGCTCTTCATGGCCCCGGAGCAGGCGCGTTCGGGCTCGAAGCTGCGCCGGAGCACCGACGTCTGGCCGTTGGGCTTGCTTGCGTTCCTGCTCCTCACCGGCAGGCACTACTGGAAGGCCGTCTCGCGCGAGGGCGTGAACCTCAACGAGCTGCTCATGGACATCGCCGTGAACCCGCTCGACACGCCGTCGCAGCGCGTGACGGACCTCGGGCTCCCGCCGGACCTGCTGCCGCCGGGCTTCGACGCGTGGTTCTTCCGCTGCGTCGACCGCGACCCCGAGCGGCGCTTCGTCGAGGCCGGCGAGGCCGTCGAGGCGCTGCGCGGCGTGCTCCTGGGGCGCCACGCGGCGATGCTCGAGAGCGAGCCCACGGTGGTGCGCACGCTGCCGACGCCGGCCCCTTCGCCGTTCGCCGTCCCTCCTTCGATCCGCGGCGCGACGCCGATCTCGCAGCCCGTGGGCTTCCCGGCGACGGGGCCGATCCCGTCGGTGGAGACCCAGCCCGCGTCGAACACGTTGGCCATCGGCCCGCCCCCGGCGGGGCCCACCGGACCGGTGAAGCGGGCGTGGCGCGAGTGGCGCGTCGCCGTCGTCGCGGGCGTCGCGCTGCTGGGCGGACTGGCGGTCTTCGTGACGTCGCGATCCGGGCACGACGCCACGCCCACCGGCGCCGTCGCGCTCCACTTCACGGGCCTTCCGTCGGGTGCCGTGGTGCGGGTCGGGGCCCAGGCGTTCGCCGGCGGCGAGGCCCTCGTGCCGCGCAGCGCGGCGCCGACGACGGTGCGTGTCGAAGCCCCGGGGCGCCGCACCGTCGTGTTCTCGCTCGTGCCCGATCACGACCAGCGCCTGGTGGTCCCCGAGCTCGCGGCCGAGGCCGTGGTCGACGCCGGGAACCCCTCCCCTGCGCGAGTGGCGGCGGCGGTGGCTCCGGTCGTCGGTCTGCCTTCGCCGCTCGCCGACGCGGGCTCTCAAGCGCCGGAGAGCGCACCGGACGGAGCGGCAGCGCACGCACCGCGGCCGAGGCTCGCCATGGGGCGCCTCACCGTGGGCGCCGACCCCCCGCGCTGCGACGTGAGCGTCGACGGACGTCCCGTGGGCCGATCGCCGGTGTTCAACCGCGTGCTCCCGGCGGGCGACCATCGGGTGCGGTGCGATCGCCCCGGGGGGCACCCGGCGGTGCGCATCGCGCACGTCGCGCCGAACCGCGAGACCGAGATCATCTTCCCCGGGGAGTGACCTGCGCCGCTCCGCCCTTGCCGCGGCCAGCACGGGCGTGTGACGTTGCTCCCATGCGCTTTCGACGGCTCGCCCGCGCGGCTTCCTTCGCCGCCGTCCTCCTTGGATCTCCGGTGGTCGTCGCGGATCCGGTGCTCGGCACGTGCACCTCGTGCAGCAGCGCGGGGAACAACCCGGCGTGCGGCCAGTGCGTCGGCAACGGCAACGCGTGCTTCGACACGCTGCCCGCCGCCGAGCGCCGCGACACCGTGTTCCAGACCAGCGACGGCGGCGACGCGCGTCGGCTCCGCTTCGCGCACCTCATCCGCGGGGTGTCGAGCTCGGCGTCGGACTTCCAGCGCGCGGTCAACCGCGGCTACGGCGGATCGGGCTGGGGGTTCTACGGCGCCGGCGCTCCGAGCGGATACTGCTCGCCGCCGGGCGGTCCCGCGCACGTCTTCGCCACCGACGCCGAGTACCACTTCGGCTGGAACCACACCTACGAAGACACCTTCAACGCCCTCGACTGCTACAACGGCGAGATCGATCGGTTCTACGCCGGCGTGCCGGGGCACACCGACGGCGACCGCGTCTGCGACGGCGAGCAGGCGCGCTTCCTCCCGCAGGACGGCGCCGTCTTCGACCTCGGCGGCGATGGCAACCGCGTGGCGGTGTTCCCGTACACGGACCATCCGCCTCTGCCGTGCGAGTCCTTCGAGTACAGCGTGTGGCTCTCGGACGATCCCGACGCGACGCAGATCGCGGACGCCGGGCACCCCGACGGCACCAAGTGGAACCCCGCGGTGCTCACCCGCGCGTTCCTCCAGGGCTGGATCCCCGACGCGCCCTCGAGCGGCGGGCTGAACCCCGACCTCAACAACGCCACGCAGCGCGACGGCATCGTGCAGGTGTTCTCGCTGCCGTGCGGACTCACGTTCCGCTACGCGTCGCTCGTCGCGGGCAACAACGGCAACCCTGGCCCGGCCTGTACGTTCTGGTCCTTCGACGCCGAGCTCGACGCCGTCGCCGGCCTCAACGAGGACGACACCGCCATCTGTCCCGACGCCGACGGCGACGGCTTTCGCGACGCGGCGTGCGGCGGCAACGACTGCAACGACCGCGACCCGGCGGTGAACCCCGGGGCCATCGAGACCTGCGCCACCATGCGCGACGTGAACTGCGACGGCGTCGTCACCGGCTGTCCGTCGAACACGACGTGCGTGAACGGCCTCTGCGCCCCGCAGTGCGTCGAGGGCGCGTGCCCGACGGGACAGACCTGCGTCGACGGCGACGGCGGCGTGACCTTCTGCGTCCCGACGCCGTGCGCGCACGTCGTGTGTCCCACCGGCCAGGTCTGCGGCGCCATGGGGTGCCAGGACCCTTGCGCCGGCGCGCACTGCCCCTTCGGCCAGGTTTGCCGCGGAGGGTCCTGCGTCGATCCGTGCGCGGGCGTGCTCTGCCCCGGACAGCAGCACTGCGAGGCCGGAGCGTGCGTGCCCAACTGCTCCTGCGCGCCGTGCACCGGCGACGCGGTGTGCAGCTCCATGTCGGGCCGCTGCGGGGCCATGGGCTGCGACGCGCTCGCGTGCAGCGTGGGGAGCTCCCGCGACTGCACCGGCGCCTTGCCCCGCTGCGTGTCGGCGTGCGCGGGCGTCACGTGCCCCCTCGGCGCGCGCTGCGACGGCGCCTCCGGACGCTGCGTCGCCGACCTCTGCGCCAACGTCACGTGCCCCAGCGACTCGACGTGCAACGCGGGCCAGTGCGTCCGCGTGCCGCGCATGGACGCCGGCGTGCTCGACGCGGGCATCGCCGACGCCCGCGTTGCCGACGCGCGCACCGACGCTCCGCCGCCGGACGTGCGCCGCAGCACCGCCGACGCCGGCGCCCTCGACTCGGGCCTCTACGTCGACGCGTCGGACCCCGCTTGCGCGTGCCGCACCGTCGGAGGCTCGCCCCGCGGCGCACGCTGGATCCCCGCGTTGGGTCTCGCGCTCCTCGGTCTGCGACGCCGTCGCCGTCGCGGCTGAGGGCGCTCAGCCGTCGCGGCCGAAGAGGGCGTGGCGCGTGTCGGGCTCGAGGGAGTTCATCACGGTGTCCAGGGCCGCGGCGCGCGCCACGAGGTCGCTCGGGATCGGCATCTTCGACGTGTCGATCCACACCGTCGGCGCGGGCGGATCGTCGCGCCAGCGGGCGTAGCCGTCGCGGAGCTTGCGGATGTACGCCGGAGGAATGCCGGCCTCCATGGTGCGCGCGCGGGTGCGGATGCGGCGCAGGATGGTGCGCTGGTCGGCGTCGAGGCAGATGAGCCGGTCGGGTCGCGGGAGCGACTCGAAGAGCCGATCGAAGAGCTGCTCGTAGAGCGCGTACTCGAGCGCGTCGACGGTGATGCGCGCGAAGATGAGGTTCTGCGCCGGCGTGAAGTCGGTGACCACGCTGCGCCCCGCGGCGAGCAGCGCGTCGATCTCGCGCACCTGGTCGTAGCGCTGCGTGAGGAACGAAACCTCCGTCTGGAACCCCCAGCGCTCGATGCCACCCGGCGCGTAGAAGCGCTCGAGGAACGCGTTGTCGCCGAAGCGCTCGGGCACGAGCTGCGCGTGCGTGCGCCTCGCCACCACCGCCGCGAGGGTGCTCTTGCCGACGCCGATGGGGCCGACGCACGCGATCCAGGTTCCACGCTTCTTCATGGGCAGGGCGCGGCGAGCAATACCAGAACTCGCGGCGCGTCGACGCGCTCGGTTTGCGCCGCCCGGCGAGCGCTTCGCATTGACCCGTAACTTTGCGCTGCGGTAGCGTGCGCGCGGTGCGTTCGCTGGCCCTGATCGCTGCGTTGCTGTGCGCCTCCGGGTGCGGCCCGGTGCTCTACATGGTCAACCTCTCGTCGGCGCAGCACGCCGTCGAGGAGGCCCGGCAGGAGAACGCCGCGCGCCTCGCGCCGTACGAGTTCCACTACGCCGCGGAGCACCTCCGCAAGGCCGAGGAGTTCGCCGCGACGGCGGAGTACCAGGACGCGCTCGACATGGCGCGGGTGGCCGAGGAGTACGGCGATCGCGCCCGCGACCTCGCGCGACGGCAGGGCCATGGCGCCGCGCATTGACCTTCGCGCCGTGGGCGTGCTCGTCGCGCTCGCCGTGGGGTGCACGTCGGAGTCGGCGATGCAGGGCCGGCTGTCGGCCACGCGCTCGCTGCTCGATCAGGCGCAGGCCAACGGCGCCCACGAGTGCGCCCCGCGGGAGCTCGCCCTCGGACGCGCGAACGTCGAGTTCGCCGAGCGCGAGATGGAGAACGCGCACATGCGCCGCGCCGAGGAGCACTTCGCCGAGGCGGACCTCAACGCCCGCGCCGCGCTCCGCATGTCGCCGCCGGACCACTGCCTTCCGAGGCCCGCGCCGGGCGACCGCGACCACGACGGCTACCTCGACCCCGACGACCGCTGCCCCGATCAACCCGAGACCTGGAACGGCTTCCAGGACGAGGACGGCTGCCCCGACGACGCCGACGCCGACGCCGACGGCATCCCCGATTCGCGGGACCTCTGCCCGGTGGATCCCGAGGACCGCGACCAGTACCTCGACGACGACGGCTGCCCCGACGCCGACAACGACGCCGACGGCATCGCCGACTCCGTCGACAACTGCCGCAACGAGGCCGAGGACCCCGACGGCTTCAACGACGCCGACGGCTGCCCCGACACGGACAACGACCAGGACACCGTGCCGGACCTCGACGACCAGTGCCCCAACGAGGCCGGTCCTCCCGAGTCGCACGGGTGCCCGCGGGTCTTCGAGCACCTGCAGATCACGCAGCACGGCGTGCGCTTCCGCGTCGAGTTCGACGTGGACCGCGCGACGCTGCGCCCCACCGCGGCGGCCACCCTCGACGAGGTCGTCCAGTACCTCGCGCAGACGCAGAACGCGGCGCTTCGTTACGAGGTCGGCGGGCACACGTCGAGCGAGGGACGCCGCGCGCACAACGAGCAGCTCTCGGCGGCTCGCGCTTCGACGGTGCGCACGTATCTCACGGCGCACGGCGTCGATCCGTCGCGCCTCACGTCGCGCGGCTACGGTCCGTCGCAGCCCATCGAGAGCAACGTCACGCAGGCGGGCCGTCAGGCCAACCGGCGCGTGGAGCTCAACGAGATCGACGCCGACGGTCGCTTCGTGCGCTGACCGCGCCGACGGCCGTTGGCGTGAAAGCGAAACCGTGTAGGATGCCGCGGACCGGCGGTCCGGCGGGGCGAAGCACCCGCGGCCGTGGCTTCCCCGCAACCTCCTGACGAGCACTGTGATGACCTGGCAACGGATCGCTGTCCTCCTCGCCGCCCTGGCGCTCCTCCCGTCGACGTCCTTCGCGCAACCCGGGCCTCGGGACCGCACCGCGCGCGGCCTCATCGCGTCGGCCCTCGAGGACTACCAGAACCTCGAGATCGACCGCGCGATGGAGCGCCTCCAGAGCGCCGAGCGTGCGTGCGCCGGCAACGGCTGCTCGTCGGCGGTCACGGCCAAGGTCTACATGGCCATCGGCATCGTGCAGGTCGGCGGCCAGCAGAACACCACCGCCGGCGTGCAGTCGATGGTCCGCGCGCTGCAGTTGGACTCGAACGCCGAGCCCGACGCGATGCTCGTCACGCCGGAGATCAGCGCGGCGTTCCGTCAGGCGCAGGGCTCCGCGGGCGGCGGCTCCACCGCGACGACGAACAACAACGCCAACACGAACGCGAACACCAACAACAACGCGAACACGAACACCAACACCACGGTGACGCGTCCGCCGCCGGCGCAGGCTGGCGAGCTCCTGCACACTCCGGCGCCGGAGCAGCTCGGGAACACTCCGCTGCCGGTGTACGTGGAGCCCAGCGGCACGCTCAACGCCGCGCACGTGTACGTGTATTACAAGGGCAACGGCATGCGCGCCTTCGAGCGCCGCGAGATGTCCCGCGCCGCCAACGGCTTCGGCGCCGAGATCCCCTGCGCGGCGATGATCGCGCCGACGATGGAGTACTACGTCACCGCCGTCGACTCGGACTCGCGCGTCGTCGCGACGGTGGGCAGCGAGACGTCGCCGGTGCAGGTGTCCATCGTGACGCGGCGGTCGCATCCGGCGCCGTCGCTTCCGGGGCGCGCTCCGCCGGAGACCTGCGCGAGCGACGCCGAGGAGTGCCCGCCGGGCATGACGGGTCCGCAGTGCCACGCGCACGCCCCGGCGCACGGCGCTCGGAGCTTCGGCGACCCTTGCGCCTCGAACAGCGAGTGCGGCGAGGGACTGCACTGCGACGCCGGCGCTTGCGCGGCCGGCGAGGCCTCTTCGTCGGGTGACCAGCCCGCCACGCCCGATCCCAACGCGACGCGCCACGCGCGCTTCTCCTTCGACCTGGGCGGAGGCTTCGGCCTGGCGTTCCTTAGCGGTCGTCCGTCGTACGCCGAGCAGCGCCTGCTCGTCGACTCGACGGGCGCCGTCATCGCCCGCAACTGCGGCGACGTCGTCTGCTACCAGACCATCGACGCCGGCTTCGCGCCGACGGGCTTCTTCGCGGGCAGCGTTCGGTACAACTTCACCAGCCGCATCGGAGCCGCCATCGGCTTCCGCTGGGAGGCGTTCCAGGCCGCGCCCTGGACCATTCCCGCCGCGGCTGGCGGCGCCGCGCGAAGCAACCCCTTCGCCGACTTCCTGCTGTCCGCACGGGCGTACTACGCGTTCACCCCCGAAGGCTTCAACGTCCAGGGCTTCAACGCCTCGGTGTTCGTGGGCGGCGGTTACGGTCAGATCGAGCCGAAGCCCGCGCTGCCGTCGAGCGAGACGCGTCCTGGCGCGCACGTGCTCTCGGGGTACGGCAACGTCCAGGTCGGCGCGCGCATCGAGTACGGCTTCCGCAACGGCTTCTTCTTCGCCGCCGAACCCACGCTGCAGTTCATGCTCCCGACGTTCCTCTTCGACATCGACGTGCCGCTGCTCGTCGGCTTCCACCTCTAGAGCTTCGAGCGCCTCCGCGCGGCCACCGCCGCGAGCGTCTCCGCAAGGACGTTCGCGGCGAGCAGCGCCGTGCGCCCGCCCTCGTCGAGGTCCGGCGAGAGCTCCACCACGTCGCAGCCGACGACGTCGAGCGCGCGGGTCGCGCGAAGCATCGCCAACGCCTGCCACGAGAAGAAGCCTCCAGGCACCGGTGTCCCCGTCCCCGGCGCCATCGAAGGATCGACGCCGTCGACGTCGAAGCTCACGTAGTACGGGCCGGGAGGCAGCGCCGCGATGCGCGCGATCACCGCGTCGAGGGAGCGGTGCACGTCCTCGGCGGAGAAGAGGGTGAAGCCGGCGCGGCGCGCGAAGCCGAGGTCGTCGGCGCCGGAGAACGGGCCGCGCACGCCGATCTGCAGCACGTCCTGGGGACGCAGCAGGCCCTCCTCGACCATGTTGCGGAACACCGTGCCGTGGTGCGGGTCCATGCCCCAGGCGGGTGGATAGGTGTCGCTGTGCGCGTCGAAATGCACGACGCCGAGCGGGCCGTGCACCTTCGCGAGGGCGCGCACCGCCGGCAGCGCGCACGTGTGGTCGCCGCCGACGAGGGCAGCCACGGCCCCGGCCTCGGCGATCTGCCGCACCCGCGCCTCGATGCGATCCAGCGAGAGCCCGAGGTCCATGGGCACGCAGGCGACGTCGCCGCCGTCGGCGCAGCGCAGCGCCTCGAAGAGGTCGATGCCGGGGTCCGGGTGGTAGCCGCGGGTGAGCGCGCTCGCCTCGCGCACGGCTCGAGGACCGAAACGCGCGCCGGGGCGGTACGTGGTGCCGCCGTCGAAGGGGGCGCCGACGATGAGGGCGTCGACGTCGGCGGGGTCGTCGTGCAGCGGCAGCCGGAGGAACGTCGACACCCCGGCGAAGCGCGGCACGACGCGCGGATCCCTCGGCTTGAACGGACCGGTCATGGAAGCACCTCCCCCGTCGTCGTCACGCCCTCTCCGGCTGCATCGGCCGAGCGTCGACGCGGTAACGCAGCAGCCGGCACTCGATGTCGCCGTTGAAGAGCGTGTGCTCGAAGTCCGGCGCGAGGCGCACGTTGCGCTGCAGCAACGGGTTGCCCGAGACCACCACCACGGTGCTACCGCGCATGCTCTTCACCGCCGCGCTCCACTGCTGCACGAAGCCCGCAAGCTGCAGCGGCTGCGCGGTGAGCCGGTCGCCGTAGGGCGGATCGGCCACGACCCAGCACGGACCGTCGTCGGGACCGAGCGTGCGCGCGTCGCGCTGACGAACGGTGACCGCGCCCGCGATGCCCGCCGCGGCGAGGTTCTGGCGCGTCGCATCGACGGCCGCCGGCGAGACGTCCGACGCCTCGATGCGCACCGGGCTCTGCGCGAGGATCCGCGCGTTGGCCTCGTCGAGCAGCGCCTCCCACTGCCCCTGCGCGGTGCGATCGAAGGCGGGCCAGCGCTCGAAGCCGAAGCGACGGCGAAGCCCGGGGGCGACGCGGCAGGCGATCAACGCGGCCTCGATGGCGAAGGTGCCCGAGCCGCACATCGGGTCGAGCAGGTCCGCGGTGCCGTCCCAGCCCGCGAGGCGCAGCGCGGCGGCGGCGAGCGTCTCCTTCATCACGGCCTCGACGGTGGCCACCCGGTACCCGCGCCGGTGGAGCGCGTCGCCCGCGAGGTCGAGGTAGAGCGTCGCCTCGTCCTTCACGAGGCGCACGATGACGTCGACGTCGGGGTCGCGCGTGTCGACGCTCGGACGGCGCCCGTGCAGGTCGCGCTGCGCGTCGACGATGGCGTCCTTGGTCTTGAGGGCGATGAACTGCGAGTGCGTGAGGCGCGAGCTGCGGCACGTCGCGCTCACCGCGAGCGTGTGCCGCGGCGTCACGTGCTCGTCCCAGCCGAGGGAGCGCACCCCGTCGTAGAGCGCCCGCTCGTCGCCCGCGGGAAAGCGCCCGAGCTCGAGCTGCACCCGCATCGCCACGCGGCTGTGCAGGCAGGCGCGCATGCCGTCGGCGAGGGTCCCCTCGAAGTGCACGCCGCCGCGGTCCGCACGCACGCTCGGGAGGCGCAGGCCGCGGAGCTCGTCGCGCAGCGCCCCTTCGGTGCCCTTGGCCGCCGTGGCGAAGAAGCGCAGCGCGGAGCTCACGCCGGCCGGCCGATCCAGGCCTCGAAGTCGTCGGCGAGCGCCTCGAAGCTGCGGCCCTCGGAGCTGCCCACGACCTCCTTGCCGTGGATGATGCGCACCGTGGCGTCGAGCTCGACGGGCCCCTCGTGCCGAGGCACCG
Source organism: uncultured delta proteobacterium (assembly GCA_903845045.1). Lineage (GTDB taxonomy): Bacteria > Myxococcota_A > Polyangia > Polyangiales > SCUS01. Next base: position 33,909 of record CAIMWA010000472.1, read on the forward strand.
AGGCGAGCCGCGCGATGGAGCCCCGGGCGTGCGCCACGGCGGTGTCGACGCTCTGGTTGCAGTGCGCAGCGATGGCGTCGGCGCCCAGCGTGCGCCCCGTGAGCGAGCGCAGCGTGTCGTTGAAGGTGACGGCGTTGCCGGGGTTCCAGTAGTGCTTCGCGAGCTCCGGACCGATCCGCGGGTTGTCGACGAGGTGCCCGTCCTGCGCGAGGAAGTGCGCGCGCGTCTGGTGCACCGCCATCTCGGCCATCACATACCCATGGTAGTAAGCGCTCGCCTCGCCGGCGAGAAGGTGCGGCACCGCCAGCACCGGGCGCGTCCCCGCGCTGAGCCCCTGCAGGTCGACCTCGACGCCGCGGAAGAGCGCGAGCACGGTCTCCGGGCGCAGGTCGTCGTCGGCGAGCTCGTACATGCGCCGCTCGGCCATGGGCACCGTGAGCATGGCGCGCACGTCCCAGCCCCGCATGGGCTGCGCCTCGGCGATGGCCTCCTCGATCAACGCCTGCGGGATCGGCGTCCCGGCGGCGTTGGCGAGGTACCGCGCGCGCCAGTCGGCGTCGTCGAGGAGCGAGTCCATGAACATCGACTGTGTCTCGGCGTACGCCACCGACGTCGGCGCGAACTCCTGGGCGAAGCAAGGCGCGTCGCTCTCGATGTTGCTGAAGTGCGCCGCGTGGCCGCCCTCGTGAAAGAGCGTCTCCGTCGCGCGCAGCCCGCTCCCGACGGCGCCGCGCACGGCGTTGGCGGTGAAGTTGATGCGCGCCGAGCGCCACTTCCCCTCGTCGCGGAACCCGACGCCTGGGCCGTGCATGAACCCGTTCTCGTACTTGCCCGGGCGGTCGACCAGATCGAGGGTCAGCGTCGCTCCGCGGAACCGGACGCCGAGCGCGGTGAACGACTGCCCCCAGCGGCGCACCGACGGGCCGAAGCCGAAGTACGGGTCGAGCTCCGCCGCGAGCTTGCCGGCGCGGAGAAACAGGAAGTTCCAGGGGTTCAGCGCGCCGTCGCCGTGGCGCTTCGCGAAAGACGCCAGCTCGGCGTGCGTGCGCGCGGCGGTGCGGTCCGCGAGGTCGTCGAGGACGCCGAAGAGCTCGCCCTTGGACATGCGCTCCACCGTCGCGACGCGCCACGCGTAGTAGTCCGCGTGGCCGAGCATGCGGCCGAGGGCGTTGCGCTTGCGCACCACCTCGAGAAAGCCGTGCTGCAACACGAAATCTTCGATGGAGCGCAGTCCGTCGTAGGCCGCCTTGCGCCGCGCCTCGTCGGGGTCGTTGCGAAGCACCAGCGCGAGCTTGTTGCTGCCCGCCGCCTCGAACACGCCGGTGTGCGGGTCGACGAGGCCGAGCGTCATGCTGCCGCGCGCGCGCTGGAGCTCGCCCTCGAGGTGCACGATCTCCTCGCTGAGCGCCCGCGCCTCGGGGCGGTCGATGCAGTTCGCCGCGAACAGGGCGATCCAGCCGCCGAGCACGTGACGCTGCGGCGCCGTGCCCTCGCCGGTGCTCCGCAGGTCGCGCAGCGACGCGAGGCGGTCCGGATCCTGGAGGAAGCGGTTCATCGCCACCTCGGCCTCGGAGAGCGCGCGCTGCGCCACGTCGGCGTCGTCGCGGAGGCCCATCTTCACGGCCCAGAAGAGGTCCTCCTTGACGACGTGCAGGCGGAGGAAGTCGTCGCGCAGCGACGCGAGGGTGCGGCCGAGGGTCGTGGTCATGACGGTCCGCGAGCGTACCATGGGGACCTCGTCGCCTCTTGCGTCGCCGTCGTGGACGCCCCTACGTTCGCGGGGTGCAGCACCGCGAAAGCTTCGGACCGTACGTCCTACGGGAGAAGATCGCGCAGGGCGGCATGGCCGAGATCTTCTTCGCGGAGCGTCGCGGGGCCATGGATTTCCGCCGCGAGGTCTGCATCAAGCGCATCCGTCCGAACCTCTGCGGCGACACCGCCTTCGTGCAGATGTTCATCGACGAGGCGCGCATCTCGTCGCGGCTGCGGCACAGCAACATCGTCGCCATCGACGACTTCGGCAGCGCCGACGGGCAGCTCTACATCTGCATGGAGTGGGTGCACGGCGTCGACGTGTCGCGCCTCCTGCGCCGCCTCGACGCCGAAGGCCGGCGACTGCCCGTCGACGCCGCGCTGTTCATCCTCTCCGAGGTGCTTCGCGGCCTGGAGTACGCGCACGGAAAGCGCGACGACGGCGTGCCGCTCGACATCGTTCACCGCGACGTGACGCCGCACAACGTGCTCGTGAGCTACGCCGGCGAGGTGAAGCTGTCGGACTTCGGCATCGCCAAGGCGACGTCGCGGCTGCACCACACCGCCGGCGACCTCGTGAAGGGAAAGCTCGCGTACATGGCCCCGGAGCAGGCCACCGGCAAGCGCCTCGACGGCCGCACGGACCTCTTCGCCCTCGGCATCTGCGCGTTCGAGATGCTCACCGGCCGCCGACCCTTCGCAGGCCGCGACCGCGACGCCGTCATCAACATGCTGCGCGGCGATCGCGCGCCGCTGCACTCGCTCCGCGCCGACGTCCCCGCGGCCCTCGAGCGCTGGGTCGACCGCATGCTGCAACTCCCCGTGGAGCAGCGATTTCCGAACGCCGCAGCGGCCCTCGACGCGCTGCAGACGATCCCCTTCGCCACCGGTGCGCGCTCGCTGTCGTCGCTCCTCGCCGAGCTCTACCCCGACGAGGCCTCGGTGATCGTGCCCGCCGCTGCCGCGCCGGCCGCGACGGTGCGCACGCCCGCCTTCGAGCCCTGGAACGATCCGCCCGCGCCGGTGCCCGCGGCGCCCGACGACGAGACCGAGACCGTCACGGCCCTCGCCCCGATCACCGCATCGGTGTCGACGGATCGCGACGCGCCGACGACGGCCCCGGTGTCGAAGCCGCCGCCCGCACCGGGGTCGGCTCCGACGCCGCCGACGCACACATGGGTGGGCCTCGCGGAGACGATTCCCAGCGCCCGCACCCCTGCGACGTCGACTCCCGCCGCGCGAACCCGGCGCGTCGCCGTGGCGGCGGTGGCCGTGGCGGTGCCGGCTGCCGCGGCGCTCGTCGTGCTGCGCCCGGCGCCCACGACGACGGCACCCCCGCAGAGCCTTCGCGCAGCGTCCGTGCGCGTCACGGTCGCCGCGCCGGCGCCGCCGCGGCCCGCCCCCGTCGCACCGACGACAACGGGGACCGTCGCCCCGCCGCCGGCTCGACCGGCGATCGTGACCGAGGCCGCGACGCCGACGCCCGCGACCCTCGTCGTGACGGTGCGTCCGTGGGGTCGCGTCACCGTCGACGGCCACGCCATCGTTGCAGGTCACGCCGAGCACGTCGCGCCGGGCGCGCACACGCTCGCGGCGACGCAGGGCAGCGGACGCACGGCCACGCGCCGCGTCGACCTCGCGCCGGGGTCGACCACGCATCTTCAGCTCGTGATCCCCCGCGACTGACGGCCGCGAGACGCATTGCATCGCGTCGCGAAGTCGTACTCAATACGCCGCCGATGCCTCGCTTCGCCGCCATCGACGTGGGTTCCAACGCGCTACGGCTCCGCATCGTCGAGGCGGTGTCCGCGGACCAGGTCCGCGAGGTCGCGACGGAGCGCGCGGCGGTGCGCCTCGGCCACGATGTGTTCCTCACCGGGCGCCTGGCACCCTCAGCGCTCATCGAGGCCGTCGACGCCCTCAAGGGCTTTCGCGACGTGATGCGCGAGGCCGGGGCCGACGCCTACCGCGCCGTCGCAACGAGCGCCCTCCGCGAAGCGCAGAACGGACCGCTGCTCGTGGAGCGCGCCGAGCGCGAGGCCGGCATCACCCTCGAGGTCATCGAGGGCGTCGAGGAGGCCCGCCTCGTGCTCGTGGCCGTCAAGCACGCGGTGAAGCTCCGCGGACGGCGCGCGCTGCTCATCGACATCGGCGGCGGCAGCGTCGAGCTCACGCTGCTCACGGACCACGCGCCGCACCCGTCGGTGTCGCTGCCCATGGGCACGGTGCGCCTGCACGAGGCCTTCCTCGACCTCGACGGGCCGGTGAACGCGGCGCACCGTGCGCTGCTGGTGGAGTACCTCGAGCGCTCCCTCGCCGACGCGACGTTCCTCCGCGACGCGAACCCCGAGGTGGTCGTGGCGACGGGCGGCAACGCCGAGGCCATCGCCGCGCTCTGCCCCTTCGGCACCGACGACGGCCAGGGCATCGATGTGGCCGCGATGCGCTTGCTCCGCGACGAGATGGCGTCGCTGCACCCGCGAGAGCGCCGCGAGCGGTATGGGCTCCGCGGCGACCGCGCCGACGTCATCGTCCCGGCGCTGTTCACGCTGTGCATGGTCGCCGACGCCGTCGGAGCGACCACCATCGTCACACCCGGCGTGGGCCTCAAGGACGGCATCCTCGCAGAGTTCGTCGACCGCGCGTTCCGCGTCTGGGACGGCCCCGGCGAGGCCGCGGAGGTCGAGGCGCAGGCCCTCGCGCTCGGCCGCAAGTACCGCTTCGACGAGCGCCACGCGCAGCACGTCGCGGGGCTCGCCCTCTCGCTCTTCGATCAGTTCATCGACCTCCACCACCTCGGCCCCGACGAGCGCGCGCTGCTCAAGCTCGCTGCGATCCTCCACGACGCCGGCGACTTCGTGGGCTTCGACGCGCACCACAAGCACACCTACTACCTCGTCACGCACTCCGACCTCATGGGCCTCACGCCCGAGCAGAAGGAGATCGTGGCGAACGTCGCGCGCTATCACCGGAAGTCGCTGCCGGACCTGTCGCACCCGGGCTTCCGCAAGCTCGACCGGCGTGCTCGCACCGTCGTTCGCAAGCTCGCGGGGCTGCTTCGCGTGGCCGACGCCTTCGACCGCGAGCACCTCGGCAAGGTCGTCGACGTCGCCGTGCGCATCACGCCGGGGCGCATCGCGCTGCGGGCCATTCCCGACTCCCGCGCGCCCGACGGCGACCTGTCGCTCGAGCGCTGGACCGCGCAGCGCAAGGCCGACCTCCTCGAGGACGTCTTCGGCACCGAGGTGCGCGTCGACGGCGCCGAGGCGATGGCGCCGCAGAAGTCGTTCCAGTAGCGGTCGCGGTCAGACGGGGAGGATGCCGCGCTTGCGGTGCGGCCGCTCGACGCGCTTGTTGGCGGCGAGCTCGAGGCCCCAGGCGAGCACGCGGCGGGTGTCGCGCGGGTCGATGACGTCGTCGACGAGGCCCCAGCCGCCGACCTTGTAGACGTCGATGTAGCCCTGGATCATCTCGACCATCTGCTGCTTGATCTCCGGGGGCATGGCCTCGCCGCGGAAGAGCTTGCGACCGGCGATGCCGACCATGCCCTCGGCGCCCATGACGGAGATCTCGGCGCCCGGCCACGCGACGATGAGGTCGGGCTCGTAGGCCCGGCCGCACATCACGAAATACCCGGCCCCGTAAGCCTTGCGCACCACCACGGTGAGCTTCGCGACGGTGGCCGCGCTCATGGCGTGCAGCATCTTGGCGCCGTGCCGGATGATGCCCGCGTGCTCGACCTTGGTGCCCACCATGAAGCCCGGCGTGTCCTGCAGGAACACCAGCGGGATGTTGAACGCGTCGCAGAGCTGGATGAAGTGCGCGCCCTTGTCGGCGGCGTCGATGTCGAGCACGCCGCCGAGCTGCATCGGGTTGTTCGCAACGATGCCGACGGAGCGTCCGCCGATGCGCGCGAGGCACGTGATGAGGTTCCGGGCGAAGCGCGGCTTGATGTCGAAGAACGCGCCTCCATCGACGATGGCACGCACGACCTTGTACATGTCGAAGGCGCGCCGCGGGCTGTCGGGGACGAGGTCGAGCAGCGACTCCTCGCGGCGGTCCACGGGGTCCGTGCACGGCACGATCGGCGGCGCCTCGTCGCAGTGCGACGGGAAGTACGAGAGGTACGTGCGCACCGCAGCGATGCAGCTCGCGTCGTCGGGGTACTCGCCGTCGCCGACGCCGCTGACCTCGCAGTGCACCTTGGAGCCGCCGAGCTCCTGCTCCTCGACGTCTTGCCCGGTGACGGCCTTCACCAGCGGCGGCCCGGCCAGGGCCATGGAGCCGATGCTCTTCACCATCGGCACGAAGTCCGACAGCCCGGGGATGTACGCCGTGCCTGCAGCGCCAGGACCGACCATCGCGGCGACCTGCGGAACGACGCCGCTCATGATCACCTCTTCGCGGAAGAGGTGGCCGCTGCCGGCGAAGGTCGAGATCTGGTCCTCGCTGCCGCGGCCGGGCTCGATGCGCGCCCCCGCGGAGTCGATGAACCACACCATCGGATGGCGCCCCTTGAGGGCCATCTCGCGCATGCGCGTGACCTTCACCTCGCCGGTCTCGCCGATGGACCCGCCCTTCACGGTGAAGTCGTAGGCCGCCGCGCAGACGACGCGGCCGTCGACCTTGCCGAAGCCGCACACCACCGCGTCGGCGGGGGGCTTGTCGCTGCCGTCGGGACCCGCGGCGAGGCCCATCTGCGTGCCGTGCACGCCGACCTCGAAGAACTCGCCGCCGTCGAAGAACAGCCCGAAGCGCTCGCGCGCCGATAGCTTGCCGCGCGCGTGCTGCTTCTCGACCTTGTCGGCCCCGCCCATCTCCCGGATCTTCGCGCGTCGGGCCTCGAGCTCCGCCACGCGCTCACGCATCGTCGGCATCTGTTCGTCCTCCTCAGCTTCGTCCCGGTGCCACCACGCGCGCCAGGCGCGCCACGATCTCGCCGCCCACGCCGCCGAGGAGCACGCCCACGAGCCCCGCGGCGAGCAGGTCCGACGGGAGCGTGGCGCGGGTGAAATGGCCGTGCAGGTAGAACACCGCGCACAGCACCACGCCCATCGCCGCAGCGAACGCCGACTCGATCTTGCGCCGCGCGATCTTCACGTCGATCCACAGCGCCGCCAGCGCCAGCGACGCGAAGAAGCCCGCGAGCGCACCCTGCGAGAACGGCTCCGCGCGCACGATCACCCGCAGCGGCGGGCGCACCGACTCCGGCAGACGATCGAGCACGATCGACAGCGGGCCCTCGCCGCGCATCGTCGCGAGCACGTGCCGCGACGCGACGCCCCGCGACGCGCGCACCGACTGGCGACCCGCGTCGTCGCCGGAGCGCTGGAAGACCCCGGTCACCACCTCTTCGCGGCCGCCGCGCTGCACGAGCAGCGTGAACTGCGCGCGCGCGTCGGAGCCGACGTCGGGCACGAAGGCCCCCTCGGCCTCGAGCACAAGCGCCGCGGCCGTTCCATGCACCTCGGCGTCGGCGCGGTCGCCGGCCCGGGCCAGCGTCACCACCGCCGCCGGAGCGGGGGGAAACAGCGCGAGCACCGCGGGCCCGGCGGACCCGAGGAGCACCGCCGCGATGACCACGCCGACGTACGCCCGGAGCCTGTCGCCCGCGGGGATCGTCGCCGTGTGCTCCCACCCGACCCAGCCGAGCCCGGCCATCGCGAGCACGAGCAGCGCCGTGCCCGCGTACACCCCGTACTGCTGCGAGCGCGTGACGGTGAGCACGAGCCCGCCCACGACGCCGAGGCCCGCGAGGTACGGAAGGTACTTGGAGAGCTCGGACGGGGGTTCGAGCTCCGCGGCGCGCTTCGCGGCCGCTCGTTTCACGGAGGCCTCGTTGTCAGCCATGGGGCGGCGATGCGTCTACCACAGCCACGCGCGCGCCGTCAGCGAACGCCGAGCGCGCGCTCGAGCACCGTGCGCAGCAGACCCACCCGCGAGGTGTCGAGCGTGGCGGTAGCACCCGAGGCCTGCCAGAGCGCCTGCTGCGACGGGGTACCGCCCAGCACCACGACGCGCCCGTAGCGGGTGTCGGGGTGCCGCTGCACCGCACGGATCCAGCGCTCGCCGTCGACCTCGGGTGGGAACTGCACGACCACCGCGTCGAGCATGCCCGCGCCCGCGCAGAGCGCCCCGATCTCGGCGAGGCTCGCGACGGTGTCGGCGCGCGTCACGACGTCGAAGCCGTCGCCGAGCGCGAGCGCGATCTCCGCCACGAGCGCCGGATCGGAGAGCACCGCGAGCACGACCGGGCGCTGAGGCCCGAGCCCTGCGGGGATCTCCATGTGGAAGCGACGGAGCAGGTCGAGGAGCGCGCGACGCCGGATGCGCAGGTGACCGCCGGGCGTTCGAAAGGCCTCGACGTCGCCGCCCAGCACCCATCCGTGCACGGTCTTCAGGTCGACGCCCCAGAGGCTCGCGACCTGCGAGGCCACATAGATCGGCTCTCGCGGGGCGATGGCCTGCCGGCGCACCGCCATCGAGCGTCCGCGGCGCGGTGGCGGCACGTGCGCCACCAGCGCGTCGGCCATCATCGCCGCAAGCTCGCCGCGAGGACCGCAACGCACGCGATCGGGAAGCCCCGGCACGGCGTCGGCGTCGAGCACCACGACCTTCAGCGCGTCGTCGGTGCGCGCACGCGCCGCGGCGACCCACGCCGGCAGCCCGTCGCCGAAGCCGGCCCCGAGCACCACGGCGTCTGGCGGAGCTCCTGCGCCCGCGCGCTCTCCGAGGCCGAGCAGCGCCTCGTACGGATCCTCCCAGACGTGCACGTAGGCCCGCGCGCAGACCCAGAGGCCGAGCCCGTCGTCGCCCTCGCCGCGACCACCGCCGGGGCGCTCCATGCCGAACTCGTCGACGATGCTCATGCGCACCGATCGGTCGCGCTCCACGAGGAGCACGTGCGGCCGGTCCCGCAGCAGCGCGTCGGGCGTGGGATACCCCCAGCGCCGCAGGAACCGCAGAACATCCCCTTGGCGGAAGCGGAGATGCCCGCCGGCGGTGCGGTACGACTCCAGCGCGGCGCCGGCGGAGACGTCGTCGACGCGGTGGCACCAGTTGTGGATCGTCTTGAGGTCGACGTCGCAGATCGAGGCGAGCTGCGACGCGAGATAGATCGGCTCCGAGGCCTCGGGACGCGCACGAACGGCCCCGCCGCGTCCCTTCGGCGCCGGCGCCGCGGACGCGCGGTTCCAACGGACCTCACCCTTCATGCGCGCAAGCTACCGCGTCGCTCGAACGACGGCCAAGCCATCTGGTGTCGGCGTCACGCGCTCAGCCACGCATGCCCTCGAAGCCGAGCTCCCAGGTGCCGTCGCGGTAGATGAAGCGTGTAGGCAACGAGGGGTCCTGCACCGACACCGCGCGGGGGTGCTCGCGGTCGTCGGGGAGCAGCACCGCGAGGGTGTCTTCGAAGGGCCGCACCACCGGCTCGAGCGGGAGTACCGGCGCGCGCTGCTCCGTCAGCAACGACGCCACCGACGTCGCCGATGCGATCTCCGCGAGCGTCCGCCAGGTCGGAGGCGCGAGCACGATCTCGCCCGCGAGCGCGCGCGCCACCGCGTCGGCCGGACGCAGCCACTCGCTCGCGACGGTCTCGCCGCCGTCGTGCACCGCCGACGCTGCGCTCTCGGGTGCTCGCGCCAAGAAGAAGCGCGCGTCGAAGCGCTTGGTCTCCTGCCGCGGCGTCACCCATCGGGACCACGGCATCAGCGCCGAGCACGCGAGCGTGAGGCCCTCTCGTGCGAGCAACGACGCGAGCGACGGCCTCGCGCCGCCCTCGAGCGCCGCCCGCAACCTGGCGCCGGCCCCGTCGCGGACCTCGCCGGCCGCGAGCACGATGCCCGACTCCTCGACGCACTCGCGCAACGCCGCCACGTGGAGCGCCCGCGCCTTGGCCGGTTCGTCCGCCGCGAGCCGTGCGGCGCACGCAGCCGCATCGAGGTCGCACGGAACGTCCGGCGCGGCGTCCTCGGCGTCGACGCGTCCACCCGGGAAGACGTACGCGCCGCCCATGAAGCGCACCGCCGCGGCGCGCTTGACCATGAAGACCTCGGGGCCGCGCGGACCGTCCCGCACCACCAGCACCGTGGCGGCGTCGCGGGCCGCGGGACCGTCCTCGGTGAAGCTGAACGCGATGGTCACGCGCCCAGGGCGCCGAGCATCGCGTCGAGCTCGCCGCGAGCGTGGGCGTCCCTCGCCCGGTCGGCCGATGCGATGCCCGCGCGGCACCACTCGCGGGCCTCGTCGATGCGCTCCAGCGACTGGAGCACCTGCGCCGCCATGAGATACGTGGGCACGTATTCTGGGAACCGCTCCCGCAGCCGGCCGAACGCCGCCACGCTGTCCTCGGCGCGCCCGGTGCCGCGGTACTCGAGCGCGAGCCCGTAGTACGGAAACGGGTCCGCGGGCTGCTTCGCCACCATCATCTCGAGCACTTCGAGCCGCGTGGGCATGATCTCGCTCCTCAGGACTCGATGACGCCGATGTACGGCAGGTTGCGGTGCTTCTCGGCGTAGTCGAGGCCGTAGCCGACCACGAAGTGGTCGTCGATGGTGAAGCCCAGGTAGTCGATGGCCACGTCGACGCGGGTGCGCGCGGGCTTGTGCAGCAGGGAGCACAGCTTGAGCGAGCGCGGGTGCCGCGTGCCGAGGTTCTCGAGCAGGTAGCGCATCGAGAGGCCGGTATCGACGATGTCCTCGACGACGAGCACGTGCTGGTTCGTCACAGGCCGCGTGAGGTCGTAGGTGATCTGCACCACACCCGACGTCTCGGTGCCCGCGCCGTAGGAGCGCAGGCCGAGGAATTCCACCGAGAGCTCCCGGTCGATCTGCCGGATGAGGTCGGCGGCGAAGAGGAAGCTCCCCTTCATGATGGGCACCACGACGAGGTGCTCGGCGTCGGCGTAGTCTCGGGTGATCTGCGCCCCGAGCTCGCAGACACGTCGGTGCAGGGTCTCTTCGTCCAGCAGGACCTTCGGCTTCTTCACGGCACGCTCCGTCGCCGCGCGCGCGGCGTCCATCGTCTACCACGGCCCTCGCCGGGCGCGTCGAAACATCGCGGCGTCATCGGGCCAGCGCGCCGCGAAGCACGACGCCCAGCGCTCTCGCCGCCGAGGGCGCCGCGCCCGCTCCGGCGGCGGCCACGACGACGAGAGCGACTTCGCGGGCGGTGATTCGGAGCTCTGCGACGCCGAGCGCCGGGGCCACGCGGACCGCGGCGGCGACGACGAGCTCGACGACGCACGCGGCGAGCAGCGCCGCAGCGCCGAGGTTCGAAGCCGCTCCCATCGCCGACGCGAACACCGACGTCATCGAAGCGAGCGAGGGCGTCCATGCGTCGGCCGACGGCGGGAACGCCACGAAGCTCGCGCGCATCGTTCGCAGCGCGTCGCGGTGCGCGCCGACGCCGAGCGCCGAGATCGCAGCGGTCCACGCGAAGAGCGATCCGACGACGCCTCCCTGGGACCACGGCCGGCCGAGCCACGCGCCCGCCTCGTGCATCGCGAGCACCGGTGCCGCGAGCGCCGCCGCCAACGCAACGCCGCACACGCCCTCTCGCGCGCCGCGCAACACGAGCGTGGCATCCAACGGAACCGCGCCGGGAGCGACGCCGAGCCCGAGCGCGAGCACCGCCGCCACCGCCACGACGACGGGCGCCCGCATCGTGCCGCTGACGCGCGCCACGAGCGCGACCGTCGGCGTCACGCGCAGCGCGACGAGCGTCAGCGACGCCCACTCGTCGAGGTGCCAGGTCACCGCGTCCACGCCCCCATCGACGACCAGACGTGCCGCGCGAAGCCGGCTGCCGCCTGGGCACCGGCACCGAACGTCGCGACGACGACCAGAGCGACGGCGACGAGCCGCGCGACGGTCGTCACACCCGCATCCTGGAGCCGCAACGGCACACCGACGGCCGCCACGACGAGGCCGACGGCCGCCGCCGCCGCGAGGGCCGGAGCCGCGATCTGGAGCGAGAGGAGGAGCGCGTGACGGACGAGCCAGACGGCGCGAGAGGCGTCC
>CAIMWA010000473.1 GCA_903845045.1 uncultured delta proteobacterium
GAACAACAACCCGCCGTCAGCGACCAGCAGCGGCGCAACAGACCGCTACGAGAGCCACGCCCAGCGACGCGTCGCGGGAAATCGCTGAAGGAAACTGGACGCGAAGCGATCAGGGTGGCGGCGTAAGCGCGCCGGCATGGTCGTCGTACGTGCGCTGAAGACGCGACGATCCGAGCGCTGCGACGAGCCGTTGCAGGCAGTCGACGGGCCGGTGGAGCCCGAGGGAACTACCCGTCTACGCCCACGCGCCGGCGTGTCTTGGAACGCTCGCCCAACGCGCGACGCAACGCCGGCGTCGCCATCTCGACGAACGCACGGACCTTCGCCGACGCCGTGCTTCGCGCCGGGTAGACGAGGTGCACGGGCCAGGGCGCGGGCTCGAACGGAACGAGCAACGGAACGAGGGTGCCCGCCCGGAGCTGTTCGGCGACCTGATACGAGAGCGCGCAGGTGATTCCTTGCCCCGCGACGGCGGAGCCGATGGCCCCCTCGGCGGTGTTCACCGTGAGCACGGGCTTCACCTTCACCGCGACCGCGCGGCCGCCGTCGGGACCGGGGGCGAAGGTCCAGCTCTCGCTCGGCGTCAGCGCCGTGAAGCCGATGCACCGGTGCTCCGCGAGGCCGCGCGGCTCGCTCGGACGACCGTGCCGGGCGACGTAGTCGGGGCTCGCACAGACGATGCGTCGCACGGTGCCCAGCGACGTCGCGACGAGCGCGGAGTCGGGGAGGTGCGCGATGCGGATCGCCACGTCGATGCCCTCGTCGACGACGTTCACCACGCGATCGAGCAGCAGCAGCCGCGCACGAACCCTCGCGTGCGCCGCGAGGTAGGCGTCGACGACGGGGCGGACGTGGAGCGCGCCGAACATCACCGGCGCGGTCACCGTCAGCACGCCCTGCGGCGCCTCGAGGACGCTGCTCGCGACGGCCTCCGCCTCGGACAGCTCGGCGAGCACGCGGCGGCAGACGTCGAGGTACCGCGCGCCCGCGTCGGTAAGCTTGAGCGCGCGGGTGCTGCGCCGAAGGAGCTGCACGCCGAGGCGCTCCTCGAGCGCCGTGATCGCGCGGGAGACCGCGGCGATGGAGCGGCCCAGCGCGCGGGCGGCGCCCGACAGGCTGCCCCCGTCGACGGTGACCACGAACACCTCCATCGCCTCGAGACGGTCCATCGCATCTTTGCGTAGCACGCAACAATGACTTGCGAAAGGCGTCCATTCTCTCGGGAGCGAAGGCGGCGCATGTTCCGTGGCGTCGGGCGCATCGCTCGACGGAGGCCGATCGATGTCCACCCTCCCCGCGAGCGACGTTGCGTTCACCGAGGCGGTAAAGGCCGAGCAGACCCGCCGTGGTTCGCGCAAGGCCTATGCGCGCATGGAGCAAGGCGACGGGTGGGAGACGGCGGTCACCGACGATCTCCGCGCCTTCCTCGCGGACCGCGACAGCGTCTACCTCGCGACGGCGAACGCCTCGGGGCAGCCGTACGTGCAGCATCGCGGAGGCCCTCGAGGCTTCGTGCGGGTCCTCGACGACCACACCCTGGCGTTCGCGGACTATGCCGGCAATCGTCAGTTCATCACCCTCGGCAACCTTGCAGAGAACGACAAGGCGTTCCTGTTCCTCATGGACTACGCGCACAAGCAGCGCGTGAAGGTGTGGGGGCGCGCGAAGATCGTCGAGGACGACCCCGCGCTGCTCGCGCGCCTGATGCCCGAAGGCTACGCGGCGCGCGGCGAGCGCGTCATCGTCTTCACCGTCGAGGCGTGGGACGGAAACTGCCCGCAGCACATCCCGGTGAAGATCGACGCGGACGACGTGACGAAGGCGATGCGGCACCTCGAGGCGCGCGTGCGGCAGCTCGAGAACGAGAACGCGAGGCTCCGCGCGGCGATGCGCTGACGACGGCGCCGCGGTCGCCCTCATCGCGGCCAAGGCCCATGGCGCGAACGACACTGTCCGAAGGCAGCGCTCAGTAGCGCACCGAAGGTGTCCGCTCGAAGATCCTGCGAGAGAGCACCGCGGTCTCGTGCGCGATGCAGAACTCCGGTGAGAATCGGCAGCGATGGTGGATGAGGCCCTGCTTGTCGTGCATCCATCCGAAGACGGAGCAGAACTCCAGCAGCCATCCGGAGGCGCGGTCTCCGATGAGCACCGGGACGGCGATGCGTGCCTGCACGCGGTCCCACTCCCGCGCGTCGACCGCGTAATGGAAGGGACGGGCGTGTGCCGTTGGCAGGGCGACCGTCGGCAGCTTTCCCCAGTCCTCGGCGTCCGCTCGCTCCCGCGATCCGCCTTCGGGAATACACGGGCATCGGCGTGCGATGGTAGTTTGCTGCCGTGGGTGCATCGAACCTCGATCTCGCCGATTGGGATGCCGTCGAGACCGCCGAGCGCATTCGCAAGGGAGACGTGAGCGCGCGCGAGGTCGTCGAGGCCGCGATCGCCCGGGCGGAAGGAGCGAAGCACCTGGGTGCGATGGTCGAGGGGACCTATGAACGGGCGCTCTCGTCGCTGTCGGCCATCGCCCCGGACGCGCCCTTCGCGGGGGTTCCCACGTTCATCAAGGACCTGGCGCACGTGGAGGGCGTCGGGATCGGCTGGGGATCGCGCGCCCTCGATCGCGCCGTGTCGCGGCGAAGCGATCGGATCGTGACCCACTTCGAGCAAGCCGGCTTCGTCTCGCTCGGCAAGAGCGCGCTCCCGGAGTTCGCGTGCAGCCCGACGACCGAGCCGTCCGGTGGGCCTCCCTGCCGGAACCCTTGGGACCTCGACCGAACCTGCGGCGGGTCCTCTGGCGGCGCTGGCGCTCTCGTCGCCGCCGGCGTCGTGCCGCTCGCGCATGCGACGGACGCAGGCGGGTCGACCCGTATTCCGGCCGGGTGCTGCGGTCTGGTGGGGTTCAAGCCATCACGATATCGCCTCGACGTCTCGAGCTCGAAGCTCTTGCCCGTCAACGTCGCGTGCGACGGGGTCCTGACGCGGACGGTGAGAGACACCGCCGCCTTCTTCGAAGCAATCGAAGCTCACCGGCCGCCCCGCAGGGTCGCCGCGATCGGCAAGCTCGGCGACCGACCGGGCCGTCGTCTCTCGATCGGGGTCTTCGTCGACGCTCCAACGGGCACGCCGGTCGATGCCGAGGTGCAAGCCGCGACGCGCAGCGCCGCTCGTCGATGCGAAGCGCTCGGACACGCGGTCGAGGAGATCGCCTGTCCTTTCGCGGGCACGGTGATCGACGACTTCATGCGCTACCTCGCCTTCCTCTCTTCGGCCCAGGTCGCTGGCGCGCGCTGGATGATGCACCGATCGTTCGACCGAACGAAGGTCGACGCCTGGACGAAGGGCCTCGGGGCCTACTTCGCGAACGACGTCCCCGGCGTGCTCAGCGCGATCGTGCGACTCCGCAAGATGCCAGGCGAGCTGCGCGCCGTCTTGGCACGCGGTGGCTACGACGTACTGCTCTCACCCGCGGTCGCCGAGGCCGCCCCGATGCTCGGATGGCTGGCACCCGACGTCCCCTTCGACGTGCTCTTCGAGCGTGTGCGGAGGTTCATCCCGTTCACGCCGATCCACAACGCGACGGGCGCTCCGGCGGTGGTGCTGCCGGTGGCGCTCAGCGAGGCGGGACTGCCGATCGGCGTGCAGCTCGCAGCGGGGCACGGCGAAGACGGACCGTTGCTGGAGCTCGCGCGAGAGCTCGAGGCGACCGGGCCCCTGCGGAGGCCTTCCACCCGCGCTTCGGTGACGCGGACGTGATTCAACGTCCGTCGCCTCCGACCTCGTCGCGTCGAAGGTGCGATGTGCGGCGGCCTTCGCGGACGTCAGCCAGCCAGGCCGGCGAGCGCCTTCTCCAGCAGTTTCAACGTCCTGGCGCGGTCACCGAGCTTGTCGAGCCCGAAGAGGCCGATGCGAAAGGTCCGGAAACCGTCGCCCTCATCGCACTGCAGAGGGACGCCGGCGGCCACCTGCATTCCGAGCCGCGCGAAGGCCTCGCCCGAGTGGATGTCCGCACGGGTCGTGTAGCTGACCACGACGCCGGGTGCGCCGAAGCCCTCGGCCGCGACGCTCGGAAAACCATGCTGCGCGAGCAGGGACCGCACCTCGGCTCCCAGGGCCTGGGCTTCGGCCGCCGCGCGCGCAAAGCCGAAGCGCTCGGTCTCGAGCATCGCGTCGCGCACGCCCTGCAACGCCACCGTCGGAGGCGTGGCGTGATAGGCGAAGCCGCCCTGCTCGTAGACTTCCATGATCTGGATCCACTTGAGCAGGTCGCAGGCGAAGCTGCTGCTCTTGGTCTCTGCCGCCCGGGCCCGGGCCCGCTCGTTCATGGCCACGAAGCCGCAGCACGGCGGGCCGCTCCAGCTCTTCTGCGGTGCGCTGATCACCACGTCCACGGACTGCGCGGCCATGTCGACCCAGACGGTGCCCGAGGCGATGCAGTCGAGCACGAAGAGCCCGCCCACCGCACGCACGGCCTCGCCGACCCGGCGCACGTACTCCGGCGGCAACATCATCCCCGACGACGTCTCGACATGCGCCGCGAACACCACCGCCGGCCGGATCCGCGCGATGGCGGCCAGCACCTCGTCGAGCGGCGCGGGTTCGAAGGGCGCCTGCACGCCATTGCCCGTACGCCGCGCCTTGAGGACCTCGGCGTGGTCGCTGAGCCGTCCGGCCTCGAGGATCTGCGTCCATCGGTAGCTGAACCAGCCGTTGCGCAGGATCAGGCAAGGTTGGCCCTGCACGAACTGCCGCGCCACGGCCTCCATGGCGAAGGTGCCGCTGCCGGGCACGATGGCGGCGCTGTGTGCTTTGTACGCCGAGCGCAGCAGGCGGCCGACCTCGCGGACGACGGCCTTGTACCGCGCCGACATGTGGTTCAGCGCGCGGTCGGTGTAGACCACCGAGTATTCGAGCAGGCCATCGGGATCGACATCGTCGAGCAGTGCGGACATGCGGTGGGTGCCTTCGGGGTGGTCGGGACTGGGTGATGGGCGAACGGGATCCTAGCAAGTTCGCGGGGCTGGGGGATGGCCAGCCGGGGACGGGGGTAGGAAAGTAGGATCTCGCGTTCCTCCTCGCGACCGTCGCGAAAGGCCTCGATTTCACTCCGATTCAGACGCAAGGCGACCGGAGAGTCTCCCGGATGTCGTGCAACCTACTTTCCTACCCCCGTCCCTTCCGCTCGTTCGTACATCGATGACGAACGTGCTCCTGCCGGCGTGACCGGCATTGCCGGGCGAGATCGCGCGTTGCCTCCATCCGCCGGCGCTGGTTGATGCCGCGAACCGATTGCGCTAGCTCACCCGTCGATGAAGAAGCGCGCGTCGTGGGCCGTGGTTCTTGCTGCCAGCGCGTGCTCCTCGTCGGGCGAGCCGTTGGCGGTTCCGATGGATGCCAACGTGCGCGATGCACCCGACGCGTCGCAGGTCGAGGCCGCGACCTTCGACGGTGCGCCGCCGATGGACGCCGCGAGGGCGGACGCGGCCGTCGTCTCGGACGTCGCGCGCGGCGATTCCGTGGCGCTGGACGTCGTTTCGAAGGTCGACTCCGGCGCGGCCGCTGACGTTCCCGTCGAGTCGGCCGTCGATGTGCCGTCCGACCGCGCAGCGGGGTTGGACGCGGGCGCCGCGACCGACGCCGGTGCCGACGGGAGCGTTGCTCCGCGGTGGACGAACATCGGGTCAGGAGTGTCTTGGAACATCGTGGATGGCATCGCGTTCAGCGACGGCGACGTCTGGGTCGTGGGCGCCGGCGGCGCGCTCCACTTCGACGGCTCCCGCTGGTCCAGCACCGACGGCATCGGCGTGGATCGACCGAGCGGCATCTGGGGAACCGACGCTGCCCACCTCTGGACCGTGACGGTCGAGGGCAACGTCCTTCGCTGGAGCGGGACGGTCTGGACGCCCGTGGCCACCGGGCTGCGGGGGAGCTTTCAAGCGATCGGCGGATCGAGCGATCACGACGTCTGGGTCGCGGGCGATGCCGGCTTCGTGGCGCACTTCGATGGCGCCGCCTGGACCGCGGTTTCGAGCGGCGTGACGACGCTCTTGCACGCTGCCGTCGCCCTGCGGCCGGACCTCGCCTTCATGGCTGGATCGGGTGGGACCATCGTGCGCTGGGATGGCACGGCGCTCCGCACCATGGATGCGACGACCACCGCCGGGATCAACGGCTTGTGGGCCACGAGCGCGACGGACGTGTGGGCGGTGTGCGGCGGCGGGGTGATCCTGCGATACGACGGCAGCGCGTGGCGAACGGTGGCGAGCCCGACGTCGCAAGGGTTGTACGCGGCGTGGGGCGGCGCCGCGAACGATGTCTGGGCCGTCGGCTTCGCAGGAACGGTGCTGCGATGGGACGGCGGGCGATGGACGCTCCAAAGCCCGCCCACCGCACAGCCGCTGCTCACGGTCTTTGGCGCCCGCGACACGGTCTGGATCGCGGGAAACGGCGGCACCCTCGCGCGCTGGCCGTGACCGCGGGCGCGCCCGCCGGGGACGGGGGTAGGAAAGTAGGATCTCGCGTTCCACCTCGCGACCATCACGGAATGCCCTGATTTCTCGTCGATTCTCGCGCAAGGCGACCGGAGAGTCTCCCGGAGGTCGTGCAACCTACTTTCCTACCCCCGTCCCTCGCGACGGCGCCTGACCCTTCCCCGCCCCTGCCGGGTGCGATACACAGCCGCCCCATGCGCGCGCGGCTCGCCGTCACGACGAACCACGGGGCCTGCCGCGCATGAGCGGGCGGCGCTTCCATGCCGTGGCGCTGGCCGCGGCGGTGTGGCTGTCGGCTTCCCTCGCGGGCGCCCAGGCCGCTCCGCCGGCCCCGCACGACGACGAGGCATGGGACGTCATGAACGTGCTCGCGCGCCGCGGCCTCCACGACATCGGCCACGAGCGCTGGAACCTCTACGGCCAGTTCACCTTCATCTCGAGCTGGAAGCCCCCCTTCGCGGCGCCGTACACCAACGCCGGCGGCAGCACGAACTCCCTCGTTCCCGACTTCGAGTGGAGCTTCACGGGGTCGTTCTCGCTCTTTCTCGGGCTTCGCCTCTGGCGCGGCGCCGAGGTGTACTTCGTGCCCGAGGTCATCGCCGAGCGCGCCCTCTCGTCGCTCCGGGGCTTGGGCGGCGCGATCCAGAATTTCGAGCTCCAGAAGACCGGCACCGAGGCGCCGCAGCTCTACCGCGCGCGGCTGTTCTACCGGCAGATGTTCGGCCTCGGCGGCCACGGCGTGACGCACACGTCGGACCCGCTGCAGCTCGGCGCCACCGTCGACAGCCGCCGCATCGTGCTGACCCTCGGCAACTTCAGCACCCTCGACGTCTTCGACCGCAACGGCGTCACCGGCGACCCGCGGCAGACGTTCTTCAACATGGCGTTCATGACGCACGCGTCCTTCGACTTCGGCGCCGACGCGCGGGGGTACTCCTGGGGCGGCGCCCTCGAGTTCATCTGGGACGACTGGGCCGTGCGCGTGGGGCGCATGGGCGTTCCGCAGAACCCCAACACCCTGCCCGTCGACTTCGACCTCTGGAACCACTCGTCGAACACCCTCGAGCTCGAACACGACCACGTGCTCTTCGGCCGCCCCGGCGCGGTGCGCCTGCTCGGTTACCTCAACAGCGTGGTGACCGGACGCTTCGACGAGGCCATCGCGGCGCACGCGGCGAACCCCGCGCACAACGCGACGACGTGCACGGGCTTCAACTACGGTTCGCTGAACGCGTCGGCGCCGGACCTCTGCTGGGTGCGCCGCCCCAACGTGAAGGTCGGCGTCGGGCTCAACGTGGAGCAGTTCGTGACCCGCGACGTCGGGGTGTTTTTGCGCGCGATGTGGTCCGACGGGCAGACCGAGGTCGACGCGTTCAACGCCGCCGATCGCTCCCTCGCCTTCGGTGCGCTCGCCCGCGGCGCGCTGTGGCACCGCCCCTTCGACCTCGCCGGCGCCGGCGTCGGACTGAGCTGGATCTCGGACATCCACGCCCGGTACCTCGCCCTCGGCGGCGTCGACGGCTTCATCGGCGACGGGCGCATCGCCCAGGGCGTCGAAGGGGTCGCCGAGGCGTTCTACAGCTACAACCTCTTCCGCGCGATCTGGCTCTCGGCGGACTACCAGTTCATCTGGAACCCCGCGTTCAACGCCGACCGCGGACCGGTGCACGTCTTCGGCGCGAGGCTCCATGCCGAGTTCTAGGCCTCTCGCGACGATGGTGGCGCTCGCGCTGGCGGTGCTCGCGCGCGGTGCCACGGTGCACGCGCAGCAGGCCGCGCAGGGCTTCGCCGTGGAGCGCTTCTACCCTGCAGCGCCCGGCGGCGGCTGGTTCGTCATGGACGCCCTGGACCTGCACGGCGGCCTCGGCGGCGCGGTGTCCATCACCGCAGGCTACGCGCATGATCCATTGCGCGTCGGCGGCACCGCGGTGGTCGCGCACCAGGCCTTCACCGACATCGGCCTCGCCCTCACCTACGACCGCTGGCGCTTCTCGCTGAACATCGCCGCGCCGCTGCTCCTCGCCGGCGACGACGCGACCTCCGGCGGCGTCACCTTCGCCGCACCCTCGGTGGACCTCGCGTCGCACCCCGACCGCCTCTCCGACGCGCGCCTCGGCGTCGACGTGCGCATCGCGGGCTCGGCCGACGGACCGTTTCGCATCGGGGCCGGCGCGCAGCTCTGGGTGCCCTTCGGGTCCCGCGACGAGTACGACACCGACGACACCTTTCGGGCGATGTTCCGCGTGCTCGCCGCGGGCGACGTGGGTCCCTTCGTCTACGCCGCGCAGGTCGGCGCGCACGTGCGACCGCGCGACGACGGAACGCCCGAGGCCCCCCGCGGGAGCGAGCTCCTCTTCGGCGCCGCTGCGGGCGCACGCATTCCCGTCGGAAGCGCTCGGAGCATGGCGGTGATCCTGGGTCCCGAGATCTTCGGCGCCACGGCCTTCGCGTCGCCCTTCGGCGGCGGAGCGACGGCCCTCGAGACGCTGCTCACCGCGCGCATCGAGGGCCTCGCCGCGGACCGCCTGCAGATGCGCGTGAAGCTCGCCGGCGGCGCGGGGCTGTGTGCCTGCTTCGGGGCGCCGGAGTGGCGCGTGCTCGTCGGCGTCGAGATCTTCAACCACGCGTTCCGGCACTGACCGTCGCGGCTTGACACCGCGCCCCGAGCGCAGCCTTCATCGCCGTCGATGCCGCCCCTGCCCCTGCCCAAGCCCGGTGACGTCGTCGCCGAGCGGTACACCGTGCGCGAACGCCTCGACGACTGGGGGGTCGGCGACGTGTTCCTCGCCGAGGACGGCCGCTTCGCCGACCGCGCCGTCGTCGTGAAGCTGCTGCCGCCCGGCGACGAGGCCCTCCTCGAGGTGCTCGACGCCCGCATCGAGCGCGCCCGCACCGTGCGCGACGAGCACATCGTCCCGCTGGTGGACCACGGCCGCTTCGAAGGCCGCTGCTACGCCGTGCACCAGTACGTCGCGATGCGCTCCGTCGGCGCGTGGATCGACGCGCTGACCGTGCGCGGCGCGCTCCCGCCGCTGGGCGCCGTGCGCCGCATCGCCGAGCACGTGTGCCAGGCGCTGCGCATCGCGCGCGAGGAGAGCCCGCCGCTGTTCCACGAGGGCATCTCGCCGGCGACGGTGCTGCTCCGCGGTGAAGGCGACGACCTCGTCGCGCGCGTCGTCGACTTCGGCATCGTGCCCTTCGCCGACGCCGTGGTGGCTGCGCCGGGGAGCGCCCGCGGCATCGCGTGCATGGCGCCGGAGCAGTTCCAGGGCGACGAGGCCGACGCGCGCACCGACGTGTTCTCCGCGGCGCTGCTCGTGCTCGAGATGCTCGCGCTGCCGCCGGAGACCGCGGCCCCCGACGCCGCCGTGCAGTACATGGCCCGCGCCGACGTGCCCGACGCCGTGTGGCACGTGCTCCAGCGCGCCATGCGCAGCGCCCGCGACGAGCGCTTCGACACCGTCGACGCCTTCGCGGGAGCCCTCGCCGGCGCCTGGGCCGACGCCGATGTCGCCCACGACGCCGACGCGCTCGCGCCCGCTGCCCCGGAGCCCGCAGCGCCGACGACGCCGGAGCCCGTCGCCGCGGATTTCGCGCCGGTCGCGCCGCCCGACCCGGCACCGATGCCCGCTGCACCGCCGGCTCCCGCGACGCCATCGATCCGCCTCTACGACGAGCTGCCCGCGGCCCCGTCCTTCGTGTCGTCGCCCGAGGCGCCGATGCCCGCGCCCTTCGAGCTCCCGCCGCTGCCCGCCGGGCCGTCGTCGCCGCCGCTCACCGCCGCGATGCCGGCCTTCGCGCCGCCCGCGCCCATGGACCTGCCGACGCTGCCGCGCATGGTGCAGCCCGCGTCGCTCCGCGCGCCCGTCGCGCCCCCCGCGCCGACGCCGCCGCCCGCGCCGCCGGAGCCGGACATCGACGTGGGCCGTCCGAGCATGACCATCGTGCTCGACCCGAAGCGCTCGAAGTTCGCGCTGCCCGTCGCTCCGCCGGTCGAGGTCGAAGAAGACGACGAGCCCACCTTCGACGGCGGTCGCCCGAGCCGCACGCTGGTCGTGGACTTCGGTCGCGCCTTCGGAGCCGCCGCGGACGGCAGCGACGCCGCCGTGAACACCATGCGCGCGAACCGCGATCCGCACGCCCTCGCCGACCTCGCGCAGCGCTACCGGGCGCACGCCGCGCACGCGCACCCGCACGCTCAGGACGCACCGACGCCCGCACCGACGCCCGCACCGATGCCCACGCCGGCCGCGCCGTTCTACATCGGTCCGCCGCGCGCTCCGGCGACCGCTGCGATGCCTTCGGTGCCCTCGTCGCCCGCGGCGCCCGCCGCGCCATCTCCTGCGGAGCCCGTCGCCGCGGAGCCGGAGCCGTCCGACGCCCGGCGCCTGGCCGTGAGCGTGGCCGCCGTGCTGCTCGGCTTCGGCGTCGCGTTCGCCATCGTGTGGGCGCTGTTGCACCTCCGCCGTCACTGATCACGCGACGACGGTTGATGCGGCGCGCTCGAACGGGGTAGTGCTGGTTGCACTGAGCCTGCGCGTCTCGCGCCGGCGCGGAGGGCCCGGATGACGACGAACACGCTCGGCGCGCTTAGTTTTGCCTTCAAGCTCGACGGCTCCGAAGTGCAGTGGCGGCTCCTCGACGCCTACGTCGAAGAGGGGCTGAACACGCTGCCGATGTACACCTTCGACATCGCCACGACGTCGATCCTGCCTGCGACGACGCTCTCGAAGGACCTGGTCTTCGAGCTCCATCGCGACGGCGACGACGAGAGGAACGTGCTGAGGCGCGCGGGCACCGTGGTCGGCGTGGAGATGCTCCACCGCATGGACGCGCGTCACTTCCGCACCCGGCTGCGCGTCTCGTCGCGGGCCTTCGTGCTGGGCATCGGGCGCCGTGCGCGGGTGTTCACGATGATGACCGCGTCGGACGTCCTCACGAAGGTCTGCTCCGACGCGATGCTCACGGTGTCGGTGCAGGGCGGCCACACGCAGCGCGAGATGTGCGTGCAGTACCACGAGAGCGACTACGACTTCCTCCGCCGCCTCTGCGAGGACGAGGGCCTCACCGTCGACTTCGAGGCCGACGGCCGGAAGGTGACCGTGCGCGATCTGTCGACGTGCAGCAGCGCGACGTCCGCGGGCGAGTTCCACCTCGCCGCGCAGGAGGAGGGAGCACTCGTCGACCAGGACTCGGTGCTCTCTTTCGGCCGCGACCTCCGGGCCGTGCCGCGGGCCGTCGTCGGGGCCGCGTGGGTCGAGCGCGAGGCCAAGGCGATCTTTGCCAAGGGCGCCGCCGCGGCGTCGCTGCTCCCGCCCTTCGGCGACACCTTCTTCGCCCCCGGCGTGGCCGCGCCCGGCTACGAGGCGACCGCGTCCGCGCTGCAGACGGCGGTGCGCCAGCGGGCCGAGTCCCTCGCGGCGTCGCACGACCTGCGCTTCGGCACGTCGAACATCCTCGCGCTGCGCGCCGGCGCGAAGTTCGAGCTCGTCGACGACGACGCCGAGCACGCGTGCAGCGGCACGTATTTCGTCACCGCCGTGCACCACCACTTTACCACCGAGCAGGTGGAGGGCGGCGAACACCCGGTTTACACGAACCGCTTCGAGTGCGTGCCCGAGGCGTCGCCGCACCGCCCGCCGCGCGTCGTGCAGCGCCCGGTGGCCCTCGCGCCGGAGACCGCCGTGGTCATGGAGTTTCCGAAGACCGAGCCGGGCCGCGGGCTCGGCGAGGTGCGCGTGCGGTTCCGCTGGGCGGGCGCGTCGGGGCCCGAGGACGCCGCGAACACCGCGTGGGTGCGCGTCGCGCAGCTCTTCGCGGACCACCACTGGGGCGCCCAGTTCCTGCCGCGCGAGGGCCAGGAGGTGCTGGTGCAGTTCCTCGGCGGCGACCCCGATCGGCCGGTGATCACCGGGGCCGTCTACAACCACGCCCACATGCCCCCGGCGGCGCTCGAGGCGCACCACAGCCGCTCGATGATCCGCACGCACTCCTGGGGCTCCGCGATGCCCGACAACGAGCTCTTCTTCGAAGACTCCGACGGCGCCGAGATCCTCGGCCTCGTCGCGACGCGCGACCACACCGTCGAGGTCACCAAGGACATGACGGTGCACGTCGGCGCGAACAGCACCGAGAACATCGACGGCGAGGCGAAGCAGACCGTGAAGAAGTCGCAGACCCTCGCGGTGGACGAGAACCGCACCGCGACGGTGAAGGGCAACGAGAAGCTCACCGTGGAGAAGGCCTTCGACGCGACGGTGAAGCAGAACGCGAAGATGACCGTGTTCCGCAAGCTCACGCTGTCGGCCGACGAGGGCATCGTGCTCCAGTGCGGCGACACGAAGCTCGAGCTCACGCCCACGTCGGCGAAGCTCGTGAACGCCGCGGGGCTCAAGGTGGAGATGACGCCGAGCTCGCTGAAGGTCGAGAACCCCACGGCAGGCTCCGTGGAAATGACGGGCCCCGGGGTCACCGTGAAGAGCGTCGGCGGCGGCAAGGTCGAGATCGCCGGCCCGCAGGTCAACCTGAACTGAGGACGACGCCATGCCCCCACTCGTTGGCCTCGGAGCCACGCTCCAATGCACCTTCGGCCTCGCGCCGTCGACGCTCGCCGTGCTTCCCGCGAAGCTCGTGAACGGCATGAACAAGCCGCTCGCGACGATCACGGACATCGTGCCCGTCACGAACATCCCGCCCTTCGGCATGTGCAACTCGCCGTCGAACCCCACGGTCATCGCGGCCACCGCGGCGGCGCTCGGGGTGCTCACACCGATGCCGTGCGTGCCCGTGATCCCCGCGCCGTGGGCGCCCGGCAAGCCGCTGGTGATGGTGGGCAAGACGCCGGCGCTGGACGTGGCGTCGAAGTGCATGTGCACCTGGACGGGCGTGATCTCCGTGGTGGCCCCGGGGCAGACCACCGTGATGGCGAAGTGACCGGCAGGCGAGGGATCTAGACGCATGGCGATCAGGCATCGGGTTCAGCAGGGCGACTGCATGGTCAGCATCGCCGAGCAGTACGGCTTCTTCTGGGAGACGCTCTGGAACCATCCGAACAACAAGGATCTGCGCGGGCTCCGGCACGACCCGACGGTGCTGCTCCTCGATGACGAGGTCTTCGTCCCGGACCGCACGCCCAAGGACTACGTGCGCCCCACCGGCGCGCGGCACACCTTCAAGGTGAAGAACGTCCCCGCGAAGCTCAACCTGCGCCTCCTCGACGAGGCGGGACACCCGCGCTCGGGCCTCGCGTTCGTGCTCACCGTCGACGGCGTCGAGACGCCGGGCACCACCGACGGCGACGGCTGGGTGCGCGCCTCGCTCACGCCCACGGCCATGGCGGGAACGCTGCACCTCGTCGCCTCGGACGAGACCTTTCAGCTCGACCTCGGCCACCTCGACCCCGTCGACACGGTGCGCGGCGCGCAGGCCCGGCTGTCGCAGCTCGGGGCGTACCACGGCGCCGTCGACGGCGAGACGTCGGAGATGTTCACCGCGGCGCTCCGGGCGTTCCAGACGAGCCAGGGGCTGCGCGCCACCGGCGAGCTCGACGCGTCCACGAAGGCGGCGCTGCGCGCGGCGCACCAGGGCTGACATGATCGACGGGCGTTCGGGCGGGCAGAGGCGGGTGCGACGATGACTGCGCATGTGACCATCGAGGGGTTCCGGCTCGGGCAGACCGACTGGGAAGGGCGGCCGCTGGCGAAGGTCGGCGACACCGTCACGCTGGTGCTCAAGCTCTGGAACTACGCGAACCTCAAGGGCGGCAAGGTGCGCATCAACCACCCGGCGATGGCCGCGGCGGTGGTGGTCGACATCCCGAAGCGCAAGGGCACGGGCAAGAAGTCCCTCGGCCTCGTGGGCAACCGCGCCGCGACGACCGACGACCTCGCGCACGAGGACAACGTCGACTGCGCCGTGGTCCTCGCGAACGTGTGCGACGTGCGCACCGAGTTCACGCTGACCGCGGTGGAGAATTGCGTCGCCGAGCCGGCGCCGAGCATGGCGCTGCGCTGCGTCGCCGATGACGACGCGTTCGAGGGGGCGCGGCTGACGATCCGCCAGACGACCATGGGTCTGCGCGGCGGCACGCTCAAGGTCGCCAAGGCCAGCAACTCCGGCGGCACGGCGACGCACGGCAACACCGTGGCCATGCAGGTCGCCGTCTTCGCCGAGCTCTTCTTCAAGGATCCCGAGGGCGTTGAGCGCCCGTTCCCCAGGGGCATGAGCGTGAAGGTGCTCCTCGGCGACCACCCCGACCACGCCCTCGACGCGACCGTCGGCGCCGCCGGCGCGCTCACCGTGCACGCCATCGGCAACCCGCAGGTGCTGGCGTCGAAGAAGCTCACGCTGCGCTTCGGCGACGCCACCGACAACCAGGTGCTCGGCGAGGTGCCCGGAGCCACCGCCGCGACGACGCGCGGTCCCCTGCCTGGCGAGACGGACCCCACGGGCACGCTCCCCGCGCGCGTCTTCACGCTCCCCGCGACCTGGACGCTGCGTCAGGCGGACTGGACCGTCACGGCCGACGACGGCCGCTGGAAGCCCGCGACGGCCACCTTCGACATGGTCAAGAACGGCAGCCCCGCGAGCCTCGGCACGTCGGGGAGCCGCGTGCGCCTGGTGCTCGATCCGCACTGGCAGTTCCTGCGCTTCGAGTACTTCGACCGGCGCCACGGACACGCGTCCCACGGCGATGCGCCGAAGACCATGCCCGCGGTGATGCTCGAGGGCTTCACGACGAAGCCGACGCTGCCCACGGCGACGCCCGACGTGCGCTCGAACTGGTGGATCGTCGAGGGCGGCGAGACCGTGCAGTGCGTGCCGTGGATCGTGCAGCGATCGGCCACCGGCACCGCGCACGCCCGCCCCAGCCGCAAGACGCTGCTGCGCTTCACGCTCCCCGCGCGGACCTGCATGCACGCCACGTCGGCGACGGTGCGCACGCGGGTCATCGCGACCGCCGACCAGCTGAAGCCGGGCCCCGCGCGCCTCGATTTCTACGACCTTCCGACGGCGTGGAACTCGCGCAACTACTACGCGAAGCTCTCGACGACGGCGGGCGAGTTCGGCTGGTACGAGGACATCGCGTCGAAGCCCACGACGAAGGCGAAGCCGCTGGTCTTCTCCCTCGACGACGTGGTGCTCACCGACGAGAACGGACGGCGCCTCGGGACCTGGGACAACGCGCAGCGCCTCGCGGTGTTCGTGCACACCTTCGACGACTCCCGCGGCACCTCGTCGAAGGAGGGCGTGTGGAAGCCCGACGACGCGAAAAAGACCCCGTGGCTCACCGAGGCCCCGGCGGCGGGCGCGCCCGAGGAGAACGAGAACTACGTCGTCGACCTGCCGAAGTGGACGCGGCTCATCACGGCGCAGGGCAACCTCTTCGACGTCTTCGACAAGCGCACCGTCGAGAGCTCGCCGGCGGACCCCGACTACGACGTCGTGGGCGCGCGCGCCGCGGTGCGCTGGGTCGACGCCACGGACCGCATCGAGGCCACGGAGATGTGGGAGCCCGACCCCACGCAGCCGGGCTACATCCAGATGACCGCGGATCACAAGCCGGCGCCGGGGCGGCAGTTCGAGGGCGCCGGCGTGCCGAGCCGCAAGGACTTCGGCGCGTTCGTGGTGCAGCCGTACTACGCGCAGGACTACATGGCGCGCTTCGGGAAGTATCTCGACGCGGGCTCCGAGAGCGGCATCGGGCGCTTCGACATGGCGCTGCTGCGCTGCTGCGACGTCGAGGACGTGAGCGGCAAGCCCACGGAGCGCGCCATCAACCTCTACTACCACCGCCTCGTCTTCGACGGCTCGGCGCACGCGCCGGTGGGCATGGCCCTCGACGCGTACCAGGTCGCCTTCACGCGCAACGTGATGGACCGCTTCAACGGCCTCGACGCCAAGAACTCCCTGGGCCGCGCGCTGCTCGTCCCCAAGGACGCGACGAAGGCCGTGCGCGTGCAGGTGGTCGCGTTTCTGCAGGTGACGCCCGAGGCGCAGGCGCACTTTCGCATCAAGCTGACGGACTCGACGAAGGACGCGCGCGACTGGCGCAGCGGCGCCGACGGCACCGGCGAGACCTCGAACGCCGCGCCCGCGGACTCGGGCACCACCAACGGCTTCGTGAACGCCCACGAGCACGGCCACCAGAGCGCGTGGCCCGACGAGTACAACGAGCGCTGGGACGCCGCCTCGTACGGCCAGCCGAGCTTCTACTCGACGCTCCCCGGCGACCCCTACGAGCTCGACGGACGCACCAAGGAATTCCAGGAGATGGACTCGCCGTTGATGAACGGCAACCACAAGCTCCACAACCGGTACTTCTGGCAGTCCGCCGAGTGGGCGCGGCTCGCCCTTGGCTTCGAGCTCCAGGTGAAGCTCGGCGGCACCTACGACAAGTACTGGCTGCCGCCCTACGACGTCGCCAAGGAGGCGAGGCGGCACCTCGCGTTCTGGCCCATCACGCCTTCGAAGAACGACACGGCGCTGCCCGCACGCGGCAGGCTCACGGTGAACCGCGGCAAGGTCGACCTGTTCCTCTACGCCATCGGCGCCGACGCCTTCGCCGTCGAGACGCTCCCCGCGAAGGAGGACCCGCCCGGCGCCGATCCGTACGACGGGATCTTGATGGTGAACCCGCGCATCAAGGTGGGTGCGTGGGGCGTGAACATCACCGCCGAGTCGGACCTTCGGAAGCTCGCGCAGTCCCTGGCGCTGGTGGCGCGGCGCTTCGGCGACCGCAAGCTGAACCACTCCTGGGCCATCCGCGGCGAACACGCCACCGGCACCCGGCAGGAGTGGAAGTTCAAGCGCTGCCTCGTGCACTTCTCGCCGCGCGTGTGCATCTCGGGCAACAACGACCTCGAGGACGCGAACACCTGGAACACGCGCGTGAACGCCGAGTTCCGCGGCGCGACGTGCTGGACGACGGTGCACACGAGGCTGGTGAACTTCCACGCCGCGGGGTGGGACGCGCCGAACAAGGGCACGCTCCTCGACACGCTCATCGGCCCCGTGGCCGAGCCCGTGATCGCGGTGCGCTCGGGATGGAACGACGGCGCGCCGGCGGTGGCCGGCATCCAGTCCGCGCTCGGCACCCTCGAGGGCCTTCCGCTGACGCCGGTGCTCGCGCGGTACAATCAGGCGCAGGCGCTGGTGAGCGCGTGCGACGGCTGGCTCGGCACGGCCGTGGGACAGCCGAACCGCCGCAACAGCATCACGCAGCTTCGAACCCGCGCCGAGGCCGCGCGCATCACCCTGGGCGCCCTCTTCTACACGCGCAACCTCGAGGACGCCGCGTCGAAGCTCAAGTCCCGGAACACCGACCACGAGGCCAAGGTGACCGAGGTGACCACGGCGCACGCGCCGCACTTCACGGTCACGTGCACGAAGGGCACGGCGGTGAAGGCCGAGTGGGATCCGCTGCCCGTCGAGGGCGACCTCCCGGACGCGTCGGCGTGGGAGTCGACGGTGCCGACGTCGGGCCGCAGCGGCGGCGTCTTCAACCGCGTGAAGGGCCTGCTCACGCAGTACAAATCGAAGGAAGCCGAGGACCTCGAGGGGCGCATCGAGGCGCTCAAGTCCCTCGTCGGTCCAGCGACGCTGCCGCCCTTCGCGGACCCGCGCGGGAGCTGGACCGCGGGCGCCAAGCCAGGCCTCGCGACGCTCGAGACGAAGCTCGGCGCGGTCACCTCCGCGGGCGACCACGCGACGCGCATCACGGCCCTCGAGGAGGCCGGTGTCGAGGCCGCCAACGTCGCGTCCGAGAGCACCACGGACCCCGCCGACGTCACCGCGGCGCAGCAGCTCGGCACGCGCATCACCACGGCCCTCGACGGCGAGCGCACGGCGCAGGCGGTGCGCAAGCTCGAGAGCCACGCGACGGTGTTCCGCGACCACCTGCAACGGTGGATCGCGAGCACCACGGTGACGCTCACCGCCGACACCGTGGCGGGCTTCGAGGACGCCATGCTCCTCGCGTTCCCGTCCATGGTCGGCGCGTACACGCCGGCCACGAAGATCGCCGAGGCGGACATCCGCGCCCTCGCCGCGCCGCTCGGCCTCGCAAACCTGAAGATCATCGACCTCCGCGACGACGGCTGAGCCGCCCTCCCCAGGACCCCCCATGAAGCTCTCGCGCATCGCGTTCATGCAGCCCACGGTGGACCTCGAGGTGGCGCCGGCGCCGCTCGCCCGGGCCACCATCGCCGAGCGCTTCGAGCCCGCGCCGCCATCGCGCTCGCCGGCGGGACCAGGCCAGCCCTTCGGCGGACCGCAGCAGACCAGCCGCCTCGACGCGTCCCTCGGCGACCCCAACGCCGCGACGTGGGCCCAGCGCTTCGCGACGCCGCTGCGGCCGAACACGCGCCCGCACAGCGTGCTGCAGCACGGCAACGCGCTGCTCGTGCAGGCGCCGGTGTGGCAGCTCTTCGGCCTCGACGGAAAGCTCCGCCGCGCGGGCCGCTCGGGGTCGAGCCCGCTCGCGGTGTCCGCCGGGGACCGCACGTTCCGCTGGGTCAACGGCGACGGCTACCTGGTGTCGGCGCCGCTCGCGACCGGCGTGGCGGACTGGTCCTACCCGCTGCACCTGGGCGACGGCGCGCAGTACCCGTGGCTCGCGATGAAGGGCGCGCACACCGTGGTGCTCGGCGCCGACGGCGCGCCGAACCCCGAGGCGAAGGTACGGCGCGCGCGGCAGTTCGCCCTCGAGGTGATCGAGATCCGGGGCGTGGCCGACGTGTCCGAGGGCGGGCTGCTGCGCTCCGCGAAGACGCCCGGCGCGCTCGTCGGCGACGTGACCGGCGACGTGATCGGCACCTTCGACCGCGACGCCGTGGTGCTCGCGTGGAACGACCACCTGCTCACCGTGGGCCTCGACCTCGCCGTGCGGCGCTGCTCCACCGCGCCGTTCACGCCGCGCGCGATCTGCGCGGGCGAGCAGGGCCGCGTCTACC
>CAIMWA010000474.1 GCA_903845045.1 uncultured delta proteobacterium
AACGGGCCGACGCTCGCGACCGAGGGTGGCTACGCGAGCGGCGTGGTGCTCGGGAGCAGCGGACATCTTCGCGTCACCGTGTCGCCCGCGAACGTGACCGTCGACTACATCCGGGCCGCTCCGCCCGCGGGCATGCGCATTCCCGATGGGGGCGCGGCCGGCGACTCGTACACCCTGCTCCCGCGCTGACCCCACTGCTCGAGGAAAGCTTCATGCCCGTGCCCACCATCGCGACACGATCGCTCGCCACGACGACCCTCGCTGCCATGCTCGCATGCTCGTCGCCGACGTCGCCGTCGGCCGACGCCGGCGCTGCGACCGATGCGATCACGGCGACGGACCGCGTCGCGTCGCCCGACGGGAGCGGGTCCATGGACGCCGCGCCGCCCGATGCACGGCCCGGCGGAGCGCACCCGAACTTCATCGTCATCCTGTCCGAGGCCAGCGGCTGGACGAGCACGTCGGTGCTCGAGGACAACGCGATCCCCGCGTCGCGGAGCGGCACGATCCAGACGCCGAGCCTGGATCGCCTGGCGGGCGGAGGCATGCGCTTCTCGGACTTCTACGCCCCGTCGCCGCGCTGCATGCCGACGCGCGCAGCGCTCTTCAGCGGCGTGTCGCCCGCGGCGCTGCACATGACCTTCGTGCCCGAGACCCACACCGACGGCTCCGCCGCGGGGACCGTGATCGCCCCGACGCCCATCACGACGCTCCCGCCGAGCACGCCGACGGTGGCCTCGATCCTGCGCGGCGTGGGGTACGCGACGGCGCACTTCGGCAAGTGGCACGCGGGCAACGTCGATCCGACGATGTACGGCTTCGACGTGAGCGACGGTCCGACGTCGAACCGCGGGCCCGACAACGTCGACCACCCGAACCCCACGCAGGCGTACGCGCTCACGGACCGCGCGCTGGCGTTCATGGGGACGC
Organism: uncultured delta proteobacterium; assembly: GCA_903845045.1. Lineage (GTDB taxonomy): Bacteria > Myxococcota_A > Polyangia > Polyangiales > SCUS01. The sequence goes on from CAIMWA010000474.1 coordinate 931, forward strand.
AGGCCGCAGCGGGGAGGCCGTTCTACCTGCAGGTCTCGACCTACGGCGGCAAGGACCAGGTCGACTCGCGCCCCGAGACCTACGCCGCGGTGGCCGCGCGGCTCCCCGGACGCAGCGCCATCGACATCGCCACCGCCGCGGTGCAGGCCGACATGGACGCGAACATCGGCCGGATCCTGGCTCGCGTCGACGAACTCGGCTTGGCCGGCACGACGTACATCGTCTTCACGTCGGACCACGGCGCCCAGGGCACCAACGCGAACCTGCCGCTGGCCGAGGGCAAGGGCACCGTCTGGGAGGGCGGCATCCGCGTCCCGTTGTTCGTCCGCGGACCCGGCATCGCCGCGGGCGTCGCGACGCGCGTGCGCGCCACCGGCGTCGACCTGCTTCCGACCTTGGCGTCGCTCGCCGGCGCGTCCTCGCTCCCGTCGAACCTCGAGGGCGGAAGCCTCGTGCAGCTCCTCACGGGCGCGTCGATGGTGGTCGCGCGGCCGCGTGAGGAATTCGTCGTGCACTTTCCGCACTACGACCACGACCCGCTGGGTCCGGCGTCGAGCATCCTCTTCGGCGACTACAAGCTCACGCGCTTCTACGAGACCGGCGCGCTGCACCTGTTCAACGTCGCGACGGACTTCGCCGAGGCGACGGACCTCGCCTCCAGCGACCCCGCTCGCGTGATGGACCTGGACCGACGGCTCACGGAGTACCTCACCGCCGTGAACGCCCAGATGCCGACGCGTCCCTGACGGGCTCCGGCGCGGTCTGCTGCATCATCGCCCGCGCTCCTTCGTGCGAGGGGACCCGCGCGAGCACGCGTTCCGCCGCGTCGCGCGCGAGGTCCCGTCGGCCCATGCGGAGGTGCAGCGTCGCGCGGGCCCACGTCGCATCCACGGTGTCGCCGGGCAGCGCCTCGGCGCGGCGCAGCTCGTCGACGGCCTCGGCGAGGTCGCCCGACGAAGCCAGG
>CAIMWA010000475.1 GCA_903845045.1 uncultured delta proteobacterium
CAAGCGCTTCGACGCCTTCTGGATGCATCTATCCAAGCAGTATCAGAGCAACGTGATGCCGAGCGCCCGCGCCGCGTAGTGCGGTGGGATCTGGCGGTGATCCCGGCCCCCGTCATCTGCGCCACGGACTCGTAGCCGTGCTCCTCCATCCAGTGTGTGAGACCGTCGCGGAGGAGCCGGAGGTGCGCGGGTCCACGTTGCAGGAGCGCCGACACGACCTGCACCGCGTGGGCGCCGGCCATGATGGATTTCACCACGTCGGTGGCGGCGTGCACGCCGCCGGAGCACGCCAGCGAGACCTTGCGCTGGGCCGCGAGCACCGCGAGCCAGCGCAGGCGAAGCAGCAGCTCCGACGCATCGGAGAGGTGCAGCGTGGGCACGGCCTCGAGGGCCTCGGGGTCGATGTCGGGCTGATAGAAACGGTTGAAGAGCACCACGCCGTCGGCGCCGGCGGCCTCGAGGCGCTCGGCGAAATTCGAGAGCGACGAGTAGAACGGCGAGAGCTTCACCGCCACGGGGATGTGCACCGTGGCCTTCACCCGGCGGACCATCGCGAGGGTGCGGTCCTCGACGGAGGCGCCGGGTTCCGTCGGGTCCGTCGCGAGGGCGTAGACGTTGAGCTCGAGGGCGTCGGCGCCGGCCTGCTCGAGCAGCGACGCCCAGTGCAGCCAGCCCGCCGGCGTGGTGCCGTTGAGCGACGCGATGACGGGCACTCGCACCGCCGCCTTGATGCGCGCGAGCTGGGCCAGATACGCGTCGGGACCCAGCGCGAACTCGTCGGGAGAAGGAAAGTAGCCCGCAGCCTCGGGCGACGTGTGCGCCGTGCCCGCGTCGAGCGCGATGGCGCCCTGCTCCTCGCGGAGGATCTGCTCCTCGAAGAGCGAACGCATGACGATGGCCGCGGCGCCGGCGTCCTCGAGACGACGGACGGAGTCGAGCCCGTCAGCGAGGGGCGAGGCGCCCGGCATGAGCGGCGAGGAGAGTTCCAGGCCGAGGTACGTGGTCTTCAGGTCGATCATCGCTTCGCGCCTCCGTGGGTGCTCCGTGCGCGCGTCGTCACGGCTGGGTCCCGCCGCTCTGCGCGACCGCCGTCGCCGCCGCGACCGCGGGTGCGGTGGGCGGCGCGAGCCCGAGCGCGAGCTGCTCGTAGAGCCGATAGCGCTCCTGGATGCCCTGCCGCGCCGAGACCAGCACGCGCTTGAAGGCCTCTGGGTCGTGCGCTTCGACCATGCGAAAGCGCGTCTCGTTGCGCATGTACGCGCCGACGTCGCCCTTGGGCGGCGCCGAGTCGAGCTGGAAAGGGCTCTCGCCCTGGGCCGCGCGCCGCGGGTCGAAGCGGTACAGCGGCCAGTAGCCCGTCTCCACGGCCAGCTTCTGCTGCTCGACGCCGTACTGCAGGTCGTACCCGTGGGCGATGCACTGGCTGTACGCGATGATCAGAGACGGACCGTCGAAGCTCTCGGCCTCGGTGAACGCCCGCAGCGTCTGGATGTCCTTCACGCCGAAGGCGACGTGGGCGACGTAGACGTTGCCGTAGCTCATGGCCAGCATGCCGAGGTCCTTCTTGGGACGCTGCTTGCCGGCCACGGCGAACTTCGCGGCGGCGCCGAGGGGCGTGGCCTTCGAGGCCTGGCCGCCGGTGTTCGAGTACACCTCGGTGTCGACGACGAGGAGGTTCACGTCGCGGCCCGTCGCGATGACGTGGTCGAGGCCGCCGTAGCCGATGTCGTAGGCCCAGCCGTCGCCGCCGACGATCCACACCGACCGGCGGACCAGGGCGCCCGCGAGCTGGGCGAGCCACGCGGCCTCGGGCGCAGCGATCTTTGCCAGCGCCGTGCGCAGGGCCACCACGCGCGCCCGCTGCGCCGCGATGCCCGCCTCGGAGCGGAGCTCGGCGCCCTTCAAGCCGTCGACGAGCGCCGCGTCGAGGTCCGGGGCGAGGCGCGTGAGCAGCGTGTGCGCGAAGGCGTGCTGCTGGTCCGCGGCGAGGCGCATGCCGAGGCCGAACTCGGCGTTGTCTTCGAAGAGCGAGTTGGCCCACGCCGGACCCCGTCCGTCGGCGTTGGTGGTGTACGGCGTCGTCGGGAGGTTGCCCCCGTAGATCGACGAGCAGCCCGTGGCGTTCGCGATGAGCGCGCGGTCGCCGAAGAGCTGCGTCATCAGCTTGATGTACGGCGTCTCGCCGCAGCCCGCGCAGGCGCCCGAGAACTCGAAGAGCGGCTGGAGGAACTGCGCGCCCTTCACGTCGAGGTGCACCCGCGTGCGGTCGGCCTCGGGCAGCGCCAGGAAGTGCTCGAAGTTCACGCTCTCGGCCTCGCGCAACGGCGCCTGCGGGGCCATGTCGAGGGACTTGTGCCGCGGGTTCGACTTGTCCTTCGCCGGGCACACCTGGGCGCAGAGCGAGCAGCCGGTGCAGTCCTCGGGGGCGACCTGCACGGTGTATTGCGAGCCCTTCCAGTCAGATCCCTTGTACGGAACGCCCTTGAAGGTGATGGGCGCCGGTCCCGCCGCGCCCTCGTCGTAGACCTTCACGCGGATCGCCGCGTGCGGGCAGACCATCGCGCACTTGTTGCACTGGATGCAGATCTTCGGATCCCACACGGGGATCTCCGTGGCGATGTTGAGCTTCTCCCACTTCGTCGTGCCCGTGGGCCACGTCCCGTCGACGGGGAACGCCGAGACCGGAAGGCCGTCGCCGTGCCCTGCGAGCATCACCGCGCTCACGCGCTGCACGAAGTCCGGCGCCTTCGACGACACCATCGGGGGACGCCGCCGCTCGGCCGTCGCCGCCGCGGGCACGGTCACGACGTGGAGGTTCGCGAGGGTCTGGTCCACGGCGTCGAAGTTCTGCTGCACCACGTGCGCGCCCTTCTTGCCGTAGCTCTTCTCGATGCCGTGCTTGATGTGCGCGATGGCCTCGTCGCGCGGCAGCACGCCGGAGATCGCGAAGAAGCAGGTCTGCATCACGGTGTTGATGCGCCCGCGCATGCCCGTGGCCTGCGCGACCTTCACCGCGTCGATGGCGTAGACGCGCACGCCCTTGGCGACGATGGCGTCCTGCACCTCGCGGGGGAGCGCGTCCCACACCTCGCCGGCGGGCATCGGGGCGTTGATGAGAAGCGTCGCGCCGTCCTGCGCGTAGCCCAGCATGTCGTAGCGGTCGAAGAAGCCGAACTGGTGGCACGCGACGAACGAAGCGCGGCGCACCAGGTAGCTCGAGCGCAGGGGCCGCGGACCGAAGCGCAGGTGCGAGATGGTCACCGCACCGGACTTCTTCGAGTCGTAGACGAAATACCCCTGGGCGTAGAAGTCCGTCTCCTCGCCGATGATCTTGATGGAGTTCTTGTTCGCCGAGACCGTTCCGTCGGCGCCGAGGCCGAAGAACACGGCGCGGACGACGTCGGCGGGCTCGATGTCGAAGCTCTCGTCGAAGCGCAGCGAGAGGTGCGTCACGTCGTCGTGGATGCCGACGGTGAAGCGCCGCCGCGGGGTCACCGCGGAGAGCTCGTCGAAGACGGCCTTCACCATCGCCGGGGTGAACTCCTTGGAGCTGAGCCCGTAGCGCCCGGCCACCATGCGCGGCATCGCGAAGGGGGCCGTGCCCGCGGCGCAGGCCTCGTGCAGCGCGGTGAGCACGTCGAGGTAGAGCGGGTCGGCGACGGCGCCGGGCTCCTTGGTGCGGTCGAGGACGGCGACGCTGCGCACCGAAGCAGGCAGCGCGGCCACGAGGTGCTCCGCCGAGAAGGGACGGAAGAGCCGGACCTTGAGTACGCCGACGCGTTCGCCCGCGGCGACGAGGTGGTCCACGGTCTCGTGGGAGACCTCGGCGCCGGAGCCCATGAGCACCACGACGCGCTCGGCCTCGGGGTGCCCGTGGTAGTCGAAGAGGCGGTAACGGCGGCCGGTGAGGGCGGCGAAGCGGTCCATCGCGGCGAGCACGGCGCCGGGGCACGCGTCGTAGAACGGGTTGCACGCCTCGCGGGCCTGGAAGAACACGTCGGGGTTCTGCGCCGTGCCGCGGATCACCGGGCGGTCCGGGGTGAGACCGCGGGCGCGGTGCGCGGCGACGTGCGCGGGGTCGATCATCGCGCGAAGGTCGTCGTCGCCCAGCCGCTCGATGCGCGCGATCTCGTGCGAGGTGCGGAACCCGTCGAAGAAATGCAGGAACGGGACGCGCGAGGCGAGCGTCGCCGCGTGGGCGACGAGCGCGAGGTCGTGGGCCTCCTGCACGGACCCCGATGCGAGCATCGCGAAGCCCGTCTGCCGGCACGCCATCACGTCGGAGTGGTCGCCGAAGATCGAGAGCGCGTGCGCCGCCAGCGTGCGCGCCGACACGTGCATCGTGAACGGCGTGAGCTCGCCGGCGATCTTGTACATGTTCGGGATCATCAGCAGCAGGCCCTGCGACGCCGTGAAGGTCGTCGAGAGCGATCCTGCCTGCAGCGCGCCGTGCACCGCGCCCGCGGCGCCGGCCTCGGACTGCATCTCCATCACCTCGGGCACTGCACCCCAGATGTTGGTGCGCCCGGCGGCGCTCCACTCGTCGGCGAGCTCGCCCATCGTCGACGACGGCGTGATCGGGTAGATCGCGATCACCTCGCTGAGGCGGTGGGCGATGGATGCGGCGGCTTCGTTTCCGTCGAGCGTGACCATGGAGCGATCGGACACGGGCGTACCTCCGGGGGGATCCGGGAGCCGGTGCGAGAACTGCGCCGCTGCGGGACCCCGCTGGAATCCGCTCGTTGCCCGCGTCCCGATGGCGCCTGGCGCGCCCGAGCGCAAACGATGCGTTTTCAGTGCGGGCCCTGCGTGAACTCCTGCACGAGGGTGCTGCCGTCGGGCTGCGGGAAGTACACGACGAACGTGGTGAGCGTTCCCGAGTAGCCGAGGGTGGGGCCGCAGGTCGGGCAGGTCGGGCACATCCACGCGACGTCGTGAAGGGACGTGACGGCCTCGAAGGTGTCGCCGGAGAAGACGTAGCCGACGTCGGCGCAGCCGGGCTGCGACTGGACGACGTCGAACAGGTCGACGGAGCCGGTGCCGCGCACGTGCATCGTCGCGGCGTAGGTGATGCCCGTCGGGCCCTCGGCGCCGCCCGGACCTGTGTAGAGCGTCGAGGCCGTCAGCACGAAGATGCCGCCGGGGTACCACCCCGCGGTGGGCGTGGGAGGCGCTGCGGCCACGCGCTGCTCGACGACCTGCGGGCCCGACTGCGACACGGCGATGCACGCCGCGGCGGCCCCGACGACGGGCATGCGGCAAGGTCCCATGGGAGCGTCCGGCGCAGGCGCGTCGGTGGAGCTCGCATCGGCCGTGGACGCCGCGTCGGTCTGCGCGGCGACGTCGACGCCGGGCGCGTCGAGCGCGGCCGGTGCGTCGAGCGCGATGGGGACATCGAAGGGGGCCGCGCCGTCCGTCGTCGTAGGAACATCCATGGGGATCGGGACGTCGCCGATCGCGGGCGCGTCGAGGGTACCGGCGTCGCCGACCCGCGC
>CAIMWA010000476.1 GCA_903845045.1 uncultured delta proteobacterium
ACCGAGATCGCGTACGTCGTCGACGGTCCGGGCGACGACGCCGCCGCCGCGGAGGGCGTGGCGCTGTTGTCCTTGGCCCTCGCCGCGGAGGTCGCGCACGGCCGCGTGGCGCTGCGCGTCGCGAAGGGCTGGGACGACCTCGGAGACGGGGCGCGGGTGGTGTTCTCGCCGCACGCCGTCGACGCGAACGTACGCTGCGCGGCGTGGGTGCAGACGCCCGGCGACGCGTGGCGCCTCGGGGGTTCGACGTGGGATGCGGAGTGCGGGGCGGCGTCGCTGCGGAGCCTCGCCGACGCGGTGCTCGTCGCGCTGGGCGGCGGCGGGAGCTAGCGTCCGTAGGTGCCGGTGATGCGTCCGTACGCGAGGGTGTGCGCGCGGAGCATGAAGCGGATCAGCGCTCCCGACGGCGGATCCGCGAGCCCGAGCGACGGGACGTCGAGGGCATACACGGTGAAGTGATAGTGGTGCGGCGCGCCGGGCGGCGGGCACGGTCCGCCGTAGGTGGTGCCGCCGAAGTCCGTGCGTCCCGCGACGGCGCCCTGCGCGAGCGGTGCGCCGCCAGCGAGGGTGGTCGTCGACGCCGGAAGGTCGGCGACGATCCAGTGGAAGAAGCCCACGCCGGTGGGCGCGTCGGGGTCGTGCGCGACGACGGCGAAGCTGCGCGTGCCCGCGGGGGCGCCGGTCCACGCGAGCTGCGGGCTGGCGTTGCCGCCGGTGCAGCCGAAGCCGTTGAACACGTGGCTCATGGGGATGGTCTGGCCGTCGGCGAAATCCGTCGACGTGACGGTGAGGGCGCGCGGCGCCGAGATCGGCTCGCTCAGCGGCACGTCGGAGCCCGTGGTCACGGGCGAGGCCGGCGCGGGGCATCGTCCGTGCGCGCAGCCGGCGAGGACGAGGGCGGTACAAAGCATCGTTCGGGGGGTCATCGGTCTCTTCCTTCCGGCGCGGGGCCGGCTCACACGATCACGAGGTCGTCGGCCTCTTCGGCGGCCTGCGCGGTCACCTGCAGGAGCTGCTCGTCGCGGGCGACGGCGAGGTCGTACAGCGTCGCGAGGAGCGTCGGGTGGCGCCGCACGATGCCCATGAACTGCTCTGGCGACAGCACCAGCGCGGCGGTCGGGGCGCGCGCGATGACCGTGGCCGTGGTGGGCCGCCGCAGCACCAGCGAGATCTCGCCGACGCACTCGCCGGGGCGCACCGCGCCGACGACGAGGTCGCTGCCGTCGGGCTGCGTCGCGCGCACCTCGACCTCGCCGGACGCGAGCAGGAAGAGCCCCGTGGCCTCGCTGCCCTGACGGAACAGCACGTCGCCGGGCGCGTAGGAGCGCGCCTCGAAGGCCGCCGCGAGGGCCACGCGGTCCGACGGCGGAACCTCGCGGAGCAGCGGCGCGGCGCGGAGGAGGTTCTGCACGAGCCGCGAGCGGCTGAACGCGAGGAGCTCGGCGCCGAGGGCGGGCACCTCCTTCGCCGCCGCGGCCAGCGCCGCGGGCGGGGCCTCGAGCAGGATCGACGCGCGCGTGGTGTGCACGCTCGCCGCGCGGGGAGCCTCGGTGAGCAGCGCCATCTCGCCGAAGACCGACTCCGCGCCGAGCACCGCGAGCTCCTCGAGGTCGCCGGGAAGCTCCGCGGGCATCGACTCGCGAGGGAGGTGCGTGGTGGCGTCGAGGTCCGGCGCGGCCTTCGGGGCGAGCGAGCGTCGCGCGATGCGCACCTCGCCGCGGGCCACCACGAAGAGGCTGCCGCCGCGCTCGCCCTCGTGGATCGCCGCGTGCCCCGCGCCGAAGACGCGCACCTCCATGACCCGTGCGAAGCGCTCGAAGGCCCCCGTGGGGAGCGTTCCCCAGAGCGGGAGCCGCGCGCGCGGCGGGAGCTTCGCGGGGAGCGTCTTGCGCAGCGCCTCGATCTTCTTCTGTGCCAGCGCGAGGAGCTGCTCGCGCGACAGGTCGCCGAGCTCGGTGACGCGCTCGCTGGCGAGGGGCGGCGGCGCGACGTGCGGGTCGCCGCTGCGGTCGGCGTCGGCGCCGAAGACCCCGGCGAGCTCGGTGAGCAGCGACCCGTTGGACGTCAATCGCTCCACGGCCACCGCCGCCGCGATGGCCTGCGCCGCGAGGCCCTGCAGCGCCAGCGCGCGCGCCGCGGTCTCGAAGGCGACGCGGGCGACGCCCATGGCTCCGACGGTCACCGCCGCGCGGCCGATGACGTCGATGGCAGGAGCGCCCGCGCCGTAGTCGTCGAGCACCGGGATCGCGATGCGAAGGCACTGGTCCGGGTCGTTGCGAGCGAGGGCCCCGAGGCTCAGGTCGAGGGCCGTCGTGGGGGCGCGCGGGCGGCTTCGCTTCGGGTCGCTCATGGCGCGCGCACGCTACCAGAACCCCGCGCGATGGCGCACGCCCCGCAGGGGCCGGTAGGCTCCGCGCACCGTGACACCCCGCACCTCCAAGGCGACGCCGACGATGCTCGCGCTGCTGGCCCTCGGCGCATGCCGCCAGCCCCCGGCGCCCCCGCCGCAGACGGCTCCCACGCCCGCCGACGTCGCGTCCTCGCACGACGCCTCCGTCGCGACGTCCGACGCGAGCACCGCCGCCGTCGTCGACGCTCCTTCGGCGGCCTCGCAGCGGCTGCTCGCGCTGGCCGGCGAGACCGCGCAGCGCATGGCCACGATCCGCGGCCTGACGCTCGACGGACCGGTGCGCCGCGGCGTCATGACCCGGGCGCAGATCCTCGCGCGGCTGCGGGAGAAGACGGCGCGGGAGTATCCCCCAGGCGAGATCGCCCTCGAGGGAGCGCTCTACGCCGCGCTCGGGTTCATCCCCGGCGACATGGACTACGAGCGCACGATGTTCGACCTGCTCGAGGAGCAGGTGGCGGGCTTCTACGACCCCGACGACCGCACGTTCTACATCGCCGAGTGGCTGCCCGCGGCGGCGCAGCCCGTCACCATGGCCCACGAGCTCACGCACGCCCTTCAAGACCAGCACTTCCACATCGGCCGCTTCACGCACCACGAGCGCGGGCACGGCGACGCCCAGAGCGCGGCGATGGCGGTCATCGAGGGCGACGCGACGACGGCCATGCTCGACTACGCCCTCGCACCCGCGGGGCGGCGCGCGCGGGACCTCCCCAACGTGCTCGAGATGGTCGCCTCGCAGCTCTCCGGCGACGACCAGCAGCGCCTCCGCGACGCACCCCGCGCGCTGCGCGAGACGCTCCTCTTTCCGTACCTCGCGGGCCTCGAACTGTGCGTGCGCACGCAGCGTCGCGGCGGCGGCTATGAGGGCGTCGACGCGCTCCTCGCGAACCCGCCCGCGTCGACGGAGCAGGTGCTCCACGACGACAAGCTGCAGGCCCGCGAGGCGCCGGTGGAGGTGCCCGCGCGGGTGCCCGCGGCGCTCGCGGCGGAGTGGGACCTCGCCTACCAGGACGTGCTCGGCGAGCTCGGCGCGCGGCTCTTCTTCTACACCGGCGTCGACGACGCGCGGGCCCGCACCGCAGCGCAGGGTTGGGGCGGCGACCGAGCCGTGCTCCTCGCCCCTCGCGGCGCCGTGCATGGAACCGCCGACGGCGGCGCTCCCCTCGACGCCGCGACGCTCGCGGCCGCCCCGATGCTCTGGACCGTCGCCCTCGACGCGGTGCCCCACGCGACGGGCCCCGCGGCCGATCGCGAGGCCGTGGAGTTCGCCGAGGCCGCGGTGGCAGTGCTCGGGCGACGCCACGCGAGCGCTCCCCCGGTGACGATCCCTGGAGCCCTCGCGGCGCGTGACCTCGGCGGCGGACGCGTCGCCCTGGTGGCCCGCGCCGGGCGCCGCGTGCTCGTCGCCGAGAGGCTGCCGCGAGCGAGCGCCGCGGCGGTGCTGCGTCAGTCCTTGCTGCCCTGAGAGCGGCGGCGGCGTCGCAGCGCCCACGCGGCCAGCGCGGCGCCCACGAGGCCCAATGGAGCGCGGGTGCTCGTCGACGGGGTGCGCACCGCGCAGCTCACGCCGCCGCCGCTTGCGTCCGCCGCAGAGACGTTGATCATCGCCGTGGCCGTCGCCATGGGGTACGGCGCGGCCTGCTGCGTCGCCGCGAAGATGCGCTGGATGTCGCGCCCGCGCGTGTCCGCCGTGTCCGCCGCGGCGATGGCGTCGACGTAGTGCTTCGTCGTCGCGCGGTACATGAGCCGCACGGTCACCGGCACCGCGCCCGCCGTCGCCGGCAGCGTGATGCGGAACGTCGCGTCGTCGTAGTTGCGCAGCGTGCCGTCGGCGCCGCCGGCGTAGTCGCGTCCCACCGGCGCGGTGCGGGCGTCGGCGCGCATGCCCAGCGGCGGGATGCGCGTGTCGCTGAGCACCACCGAGTGCTGAACGACGAAGTCCGACGGCACGGCCTGGCCGTTCACGATGTGCCCGGGCTGGAACTCGTAGACCCGCGCCTGCGCGTCGCGCACGAACTCGGCGTCGGCGTAGGCGCCGCTCACGACGGTGCTGCCCACCTGCACCTGGAGCCACATGAGCCGCGCGTCCTCGAAGCCCGTGGGGAGCTTGTGGCCGGTGGTGTTCGTCACGCGCACGACGAGCTGCACCGTCGCGCCCGCCGCGCCGGTCGTCGGCACCTGCGTGATCGCCAGCGTGGCCGCGCTGCGCAGCGACGCCTGCACGCCCGCGCGCGCCGTGTCGTAGGCCGTGTCCATGGCGCCGGGGTCGGCGTTGCGCATCATCGCCATGGCCCACTCGTTGCCACCGAAGAAGTCGTGCCGCGGAATGCCCTCGCGCAGCGGCGCGTTGGGGATGCGCGTCGTCGCCATGTTCGGGCCCTCGACGTCGGGCATGTGGCAGTTCTGGCAGGTGCGCGGCTCGCTGCGGCGCGCGAAGTCGCTCTGCACCCACTCGGCGAAGGTGCTCTGCAGCGGAAACGGAAGCCCCGTGTCGCTGCCGTCGGCGTTGAGACGGTGCTGCGTGGGGTGGTCGACGTTGTGGCACTGGCCGCAGAGCCGCGAGTCCTCGATCCACGCCGAGCCCTGCGACGGGTGCCGCGGCGACGTGAACGGGTCCTCGCGCGGACCGAAGCGCGTGGGGATGCCGCCGTCGACGCCGTCGGAGTACGTGAGCTGCGCGTTGGAAAGGTACGGCGCGTTGCCGTCCGCCGCGTCGACGGTGCTGCGATGGCACGTGTCGCAGTGCACGCCGTCGCGGTCGCCGAGCGTCGCGTCGAGGCGGCGCCCGTAGCCGTCGGCGGCGCGGCCACCGGTGAACGCCACCGGCGCGTGGCAGCGAAGGCACAGCACGCCGGTGCCCGGAGCCTGCTGCTCCGCCACCGACAGCGTCGCCAGGAACAGCGGATCGCGCACGGCGTTGGCGTGCATCGAAGGCGGCCAGAGGTCCGCGGGAAGGTACGGATCGCCCGAGGGCGTCATGAGACCGGCGTGGCACTCGGTGCAGCGGTCCGCCGACTCGAGCGGGGCGTGGAGGGTGCCTGGCTGCGTGCCGTGGGTCATGGGCTGCGCGACCGCCGGCGCCGCCGCGGCCACGGTCATCGCAAAGGCGCGAACAAATCGCCGGAGCTTCATGGGGCGCGCATCATAGCGATGTCGCAAGCGTTCGCCACAGCGACGACGGCGCATGATCTGCGCATCGCCGAACCTCGCGCTTGCGTTCGAGGCACCATCGTCGGCAGGCTCCGCGCCCCCATGGCGAAGGTCCTCGTGGTCGACGACGAGCCGGCGATGCTCCGCGTCGTGATGCAGATCCTGGCGGGAGCGGGCCACGAGGTGCGTGGAGCCTCCAGCGGCGACGCGGCGTCGGCGGCGGTGCTCGCGCTGCGCCCCGACTGCGTGATGCTCGACCTGCACCTCGGCGCCGAGAGCGGACTCGACGTGCTCGAGCGCCTCGGCCGCGACGCCCCCGGCGTGCCCGTCGTCATCATGACGGGATTGGGCAGCATCGAGGCCGCCGTCGACGCGTTCAAGCGCGGCGCCGCGGACTTCGTGACGAAGCCGCTGCAGCCCGCGCGGCTGCTCGCGACGGTGTCGGGCCTGCTGCGCGACTCCATCGCACCGCCGCCGCCGTCGGGGCCGACGATGGTGGGCGCATCGGCGGTCTTCGGCGAGACCCTCGCGACGCTGCGGCGCTTCGCGCGCCCCGACATCAACGTGCTCCTGCAAGGCGAGACGGGCACCGGCAAGGAGCTCCTCGCGCGCGCTCTGCACGCCGGCAGCAAGCGCAGCGACGGCCCCTTCGTCGCCGTCGACTGCTCGATCCTGTCCGAGCACCTGCTCGAGAGCGAGCTCTTCGGCCACGAGAAGGGCGCGTTCACCGGGGCCATCGCGACGCGCATCGGGCACTTCGAGCGCGCCGACGGCGGCACGCTGTTCCTCGACGAGATCGGCAACCTGCCGCTGCACATCCAGGCCAAGCTCCTGCGCGTGCTCCAGGAGCGCACCCTCGAGCGCGTCGGCGGACGGCAGACGCTCACCCTCGACCTGCGCGTGCTCTCGGCGACGAACGTCGAGCTCCGCGACGCCGTGCAGCGCGGCGCCTTCCGCGCGGACCTCTACTACCGCCTCGCGGAGATGACGATCCACGTGCCTCCGCTGCACGAGCGCGCCGGCGACGTCGACGCCCTCGCCGCGCACTTCCTCGTGAAGTACGCGGAGCGCTACGAGCGCCCGGCGATGAGCCTCGCGCCCGCCGCCGCGGCGTGCCTGCGCGCGTACGGCTGGCCGGGCAACGTGCGCGAGCTCGAGAACGCCATCAAGTCGGCGATGATCGCCGCCGACAAGGTCATCGGGCTGGAGCACCTGCCGCCCGCGGTGACCGCCGCGCTCGCGGGCTCCGCGACCTCGTCGATGCGCAGCGACGCCGCGCCGGAGACCGCGCCGGGCCGCGTGCGCGTCGACGTGCCGGTGGACCTCGCCGCCGAGCACATCGACCTCAAGGCCGTGTCCGCCGCGGCCGTCGACGCCGTGGAGCGCGAGGTGCTCGCGCGCCTCCTCGAGGGCACCCGCGGGTCCCGCGCGGAGCTGGCGCGGCGCCTCGGCGTCGACCCCAAGACGCTGCGCGCGAAGCTCCGGCGCCACGGCCTCTGAGCGTCGATTCGCTCGAGCATCTTCGTCGCCGCGGGCTTCACCCCTATCACTTCTACACATCTACGAGCTCCCGGTGGGGAGGATCATTTCCCCACTCTTCCCGACGAAACGGCTCGCATCGCCCACGCCCGGCGGACGAGC
>CAIMWA010000477.1 GCA_903845045.1 uncultured delta proteobacterium
CCCCGCCGCCCGGGGTGAACCGCAGCGCGTTGCCCACCAGGTTCGAGAACACCTCGCGGAGCCGCGGGCGGTCGGCCATGACCCGCACGTCGGGCACGGCCCCGAGGCGCACCGTGATCCCCGCGGCGCCCGCGGTCATCGTCGCCGCGTCGAGGGCGCCGGCGAGCACGTCGGCCACCGCAGCGGGCGCGACGATCACCGCGAAGCAGCCGGCGTCCATGCGCGCGACGTCGAGCAGCTCGGCGATCAGGCTCTCCATGCCCTCGCAGGCCCGCGCCATGCGCTCCACCACGGCGACGTCGTCGGCGCGCGGCGTGCCCTCGGACCGCAGCGAGTCGCGGAGCATCCGTGCGCCGAGGGAGACGGTGCCGAGGGGGCTCCGAAGGTCGTGGGCGAGGATCGCGAGCACGTCGTCGCGGGCCTTCGTGGCCTCCGTCGCGACGCGAAGCCAGGCGACGCTCTCCAGGCAGCTCGCCGCGGCCCGCGCGAAGGTCTGGAGCACCGTGGCGTCGGAGAGCGCCGCGTCGACGTCGACGCCGCGGAGCGTGAGGCGGCCCAGGAGCTGGCCCCGCGCGCCGACGAGATCGCGGGTGACGAGGGTGCCGGCGTCGTCGGGACCGCACGCCGTCGAGGGACCGTCGGCGCGCGCGACGGAGATCACCGCCTGGTGCCCCGGCGACGCGAAGGCCTCGGCGGAGGCCGAGCGGGCGTCGAAGAGCCGGCGGGCCTCCTCGGCGACGAGCTGCAGCGCCGCATCGACGGTGCGGCCGCCGTGCACTCGAAGGCAGCTCTCCACGAGCGCCTCGAGCGTGCGCATCCGCCGGACCGCCGCCCCACCGTCTCCGTCTCCCCCCCGGGGCGGAGGACTGCTTTCGTGCATGAAAACTCCCACTGCTCGAATGCCGCCGCGCCTTGCCGATACGACGGCCCCGACCTGAGCGCAACATTGATAAGTACGATTCGGCGAACCGCAAGGCGTGCGCGTCGTTGCGCGCAAGGCGATCGCAATCGCGGGGAAAAGTTCCGGGCGTGCGACTTGCGACGGGCGGTGCGGTGCATCGGGCGGCGCCGTGACCCCCGAGGGTCCACCGCGGAGCCGCCGTCGATGCCGGAACATGGAGTCGAGATGAGAACCCTTCACGCCATCGCACTGTGCAGCGCGCTCGCGGCGCTCTCCGGGGGCGTCGCCGAGGCGCAGTCCTACGCGGGCCGCCCGGGCCAGCACGTCACACGCTTCGACGTCGAGCCGCACGTGCTCTTCGACTACGGCTTCAACCGCGGCCCCGGCGACTACGGCGGGGGCTTCGGCGCAGGCATCCGCTTCGGCATTCCGCTCATGCGCAACGGCCCCGTTCCGTCGATCAACGACAGCCTCGTGCTGAGCCTCGGGGCCGACTTCACGTGGTGGTCGGGCCACCACGACCAGAACAGCGTCTGGGTCGCGTCGGACGTCGTCATCCCGGTGATGCTCCAGTGGAACTTCTACCTGGCCCCGGCGTTCTCGCTGTTTCCCGAGGCAGGCATCGCCGTGGCCTTTCCGGGCTGCGGCGGCTGCGGCGTCTATGCGGCGCCGGGCCTCGCGCTCGGCGGACGCATCCATTTCAGCGACGGGGGGTACCCCGCGCTGGTGATCCGCGTCGGCTTCCCGATGGGCCTCACCGCGGGCATCGCGTTCTAGCGCCCACGGCCGAAACGACCCACGTGTGGCGCCGATGTCACCCGCGGGAACCCTCCTCCCCGCCGCCCCCGCGCGGCACGCAACGTGAAGATCGCTCCTCGTCCCTCTCCCGACATGGGTCCGGCACTCCGTTGTGACCAATGCGGCGAAATCCTCTCGAAAGGAACGGACCCCATGAAGAACCTTCTTCCGCACCTCGTGCTCGCCGGGGCGCTCGCCGTCGCGGTGCCTTCCACCGGCTGCAACGGCAGCCTCGACGCCACCGTCGACATCCACGCCACGGTGCACGTCACCACCACCATCGACGTCGCGCACGTCACGGTGGGCGAGGCCATTCCGATGACCGTGGTGGTGACGAACGTCTTCCTCGTCGACCCGGCCGCGACGCCGCCGACGGGTGACACCACCGACGCCGGGCACCTCCAGGTGTACCTCGACGACACCTCGTCGACGCCGCTCCTGATCACCGCGTCGGCGTCGTTCTCCGTCACCGTGCCGGCTGCCACGTCGATGGGCTCGCACAAGATCGTCTGTCGCGTGCACCGCCATGACGGCACGGCCACCACTACTTCCTTCGAATTGAATTTCACCGTGACGGCGACGGCCTCGGGCTGACGATCGAGCGCCGGGGGGGGCGTTCGACGAGGTGTGACCGATGCGGCGATGGCCCCCGCGGGGCCGCGACCGAGGAGCGATGCGTCATGACGAGGATCCTAAGAAACCAGGCCTTCGGAATGCTTCTCGCGACGCTCGGTCGCGGCGCGACGGCGCGGGCCACGGACGGCCCCTCGGAGCTCGTCTTCGTGGTGCCCTTCGTGGGCGTGGAGTACGTCGGCATCGCGTCGGCGGCGCTGCACTCCGACGTTCAGGGCGTCGACACGACGCGCTCGTCGGGGGCGGGCGTGGCGTTCGGCGGCCACGCGGGCGTGGCGCTCGGCAACTTCCACATCGGAGCGCTCTACCAGCAGTCGCGCATCACGCAGTCCGACGGCTTGAACTTCAACAAGCTGTACCTCGAGGCGGGCTTCGCGGGGCGCAGCGGCATCGTCGGGCTCACCGTCAGCCTCGCCGGCGGCTGGGCGTTCTTCAGCGCCGACGGCGTCTCGCGGCGCGACGGCGGCGGCGCCCGCGTGGGCTTCGCCACGGACTTCTACCTTCTTCGCTACCTCTCGGTGGGACCCGAGATCGCCGTGGACGCCGGCGGCTACGTGTCCGGGAACGCGGTCTACGCGTCCTGGGGGCTCACCGTCG
>CAIMWA010000478.1 GCA_903845045.1 uncultured delta proteobacterium
CCACGATCGCGTCGAGCTCGGCGACGACGTCGGCCGGGTGCGCGGGCACGCCGAGCACCTCCCAGAGAATCGCGTTGGAGTCCCGGCCCTCGGTAGGCGCGACCGGGCGGTAGCACGCGAAGTCCTTCACCACGACCACCGCGTCGTTGGGGACCTCGCTCAACACCTGCGGCGAGTGCGTCGTCACGATGAACTGACAGTTGGGGAAGGTGCGCGTGAGGTCGCCGAGCACGCGGCGCTGCCACGCGGGGTGCAGGTGCAGCTCGATCTCGTCGATGAGCACCACGGCCTCCGCCGAGAGCGCGTCGGCGAGGTCCGGGTTGGCGATGGCGAGGCGTCGTGCGAGGTCGGCCGCGATGGCGAGCACGCCGCGTTCGCCGTCCGAGAGCTGGTCGATCTGCAGCGTCTCGATCGCCTTGTTGGGGAGTTCCTTCTCGACGAGCATCTGCAACGTCGCTCGGTCGATGCGCAGACCGCGGAAGCCCGGCAACATCGCCGTCACCGCGGCGCGCACGGCGCGGAGCTGCGCGTCCTCCCAGGCGAGGTCACTTCGGCGCACCTTCTCGGCGTTCTCGAAGTCTTCGCGGTCCCGAAACCATCGGAACAGGTCGGCGAAGCCGAGGCAACCATCGCCGAGGGCGCCATCGAGCGCGTCGGCGGTCGTCGTCGCGTCTGGGGTGCCATCCTTCCAGCGCGCGCGAAGGTCCGGCGCCGCGAAGCGCGTGCTCCGCGCGTAGATGCCGAGGCATTGGGCCGGGCGGGCGGTGACGTCGGTCGCTCGCGGAAGATCCTGCGCCACCTGCGCCAGGATGGCCATCGCGCCGACACGCTCGGCGCCGTCGGTCACACGGCCGGGTCGGTCACCGAAGACGAGTTCTGCCTCGAGGTGCGTGCGTTCCGCGCGGACGGCGATGTCCCGCGGCTGAAGCGTCGGCACGACGAGGGCCCGGCCGAGCATCTCCACCGCGACCCGCCCGAGGAGCACGGCTACTGCCTCGAGCAGCGAGCTCTTCCCTGCGCCGTTGGCCCCGACGAACACCGTGAGCGGCCGGTCGAGGGACAGCTCCAGCTCGGCGAAGCCACGGAAGTTGCGGAGGGTCAGCGAGCGAAGCCTCATCGGCGGCGATCATCGCCCGAAGGACGTCCGCGCGGCCAGCCCGCAGCACCAGCCGAGGCCGCGCACCCGGACGCGTGGCGCCTGCCGTCGTGCTATTTTCTGACCGTGCGTCGCCTCTATGATCGCGTCTACGTTCCGGGCTTCGACGGTGGACCACCGCCGCTCGCCGCGGTGCGCGTGCTCATCGACTGGCTCGCCGACGGCATCGATCGCGCCCTTCGGTTCCGCCTCGAAGGACGCAGCACCGCCCTCGGACCGCGGCCTCGCTGGGCCGGCGCCGCGCGGGAGATCCAGGTCGAGCGCCTCGAACCCGGCTCCATCGATCTCGCCCTCGCGATGCCGACGCTCGACGACATGCTCCGCGACCACGCCGTGTGGTCTCAGCCGGGGCTGTTCTTCGGGCAGCCGCGGGGCGACCAGACCGCGCTGGCGCTCTTCGCGCAAGCCGTCAGCGATGCATCGGGCGACGAGCCCGACGCCCTTCTCTTCGACGCCCCCCCTCCTCGATCACATCGCCTCGGCGCGGGCCCTCTTCGACCTCGGCGCGACCGAGATCGTGCTCCCCGCCGCCGACCGGCACGCACCCGACGCGAAGGTTCACCTCCTGCGGGAAGGCACCGAACGCGCGCAGCGGCTGGCCGAGCGCACGCCGGAC
>CAIMWA010000479.1 GCA_903845045.1 uncultured delta proteobacterium
CGACACCTTCGCGCTCCCCGCCGCGCCGTAGGGGACGGGGGTAGGAAAGTAGGAACCTTCCCCCGCACTTCGGACCGCGTCGTCGCAGCCCTTCGATCTCCGCTGTTCCGCGCGGCGCGCCGCGGCAGGCACGGCCGCCGATGGCACTTCCTACTTTCCTACCCCCGTCCCTTGGCGCCTCCTTGGCGCCAGCGGCCGTCAGAAGACGTGCATGAAGTGCAGCGCCGCCGCGAGGACGGCGACGAGCACGACGGCGCCCGCGGCCACCGCGGCGACGGGGACGCTGCGCGGCTCCGGTCCCGGGGGCTGCGCGAGCTGCGTGTACGCCTGCTTCGGCATCAGCGACGGGCGGCCCGTGTCGAGCGGCGGGGTCTGCACCGCCGGCGTCGGCGGGAGCTCGCCCTCGAGCTCGTCGGCGAGGTTGCCCGTGCTTCCCGCGGCGACCACCTCCGATGGCCGCGGACGCTCCCACGCCGGTCCCGAGCGCGAGGCGCGGTCGTCGTCGAGGAGGTTGCTCGCCCACTCGCCGACGTTCTCGAATTCGCCCGCATCGAGGGGGCGCGCGCCGTCGGCGTGGGGGTTCGATCCGCGCGACGAGGTGCTCGCCGGCGACGGGCTGTCGGGCTCGTCGAGGGAGGTGAAGCGGGCGAGCTCCTCCTGGATGAGCTGGTCGATCACCGAGCCGTCGGTCTTGCCCGCCCGCGAGCTGTTGCGCGAGCGCTCGGAGACGACCTCGTTCACCAGCTTCGACACGTCGCTGGTGCCGACGCGGAGCTTGTTGTTGAAGAGGAACGCCAGCACGTCGTCGCCGAAGGCCTCGGCGCTGTCGTAGCGGGCGCTCTTCTCCTTCGCGAGGGCCTTGGCGATGATGGTCTCGAGCTCCGCGGGCACCGCGGGGTTCAGCGTGCGCAGCGACGGCACCTGCGCCTGCTGCACCATCTTCACCGTCTGGTAGTCGGTCTCGCCCTGGAAGAGCTTTCGCCCGGCGAGCATCTCCCAGAGCATGATGCCCACGGCGAAGATGTCGGCCTGGGCGTCGGCCTCCTGGCCCAGCGCCGTCTCCGGGGCGAGGTAGCTGAACTTGCCCTTCACCACCCCGGGCTCGGTCTTCTCGACGGAGTGCGCGGCCTTGGCGAGGCCGAAGTCGACGATCTTCACCTCGCCCTGGCGGCTGATGAGCACGTTCGGCGGGGAGATGTCGCGGTGGACGATGTGCAGCTCGCCGCCGTCGGTGTCGTGCAGGTGGTGGGCGTACTGGAGCCCCTTGCAGACGTCGACGGCGACGTGGCACGCGATGGGCAGCGGGAACGCCTGACGCTTGTTCCGCACGTGCTCGATGATGTGCTTGAGGTTCACCCCGTCGATGAACTCCATCACGATGAAGTACGTGTTCTCGACGCGGCCGATGTCGAACACCTGGACGATGTTCGCGTGCGTCAGCCGCGCGGAGAGCCGCGCTTCATCCAGGAACATCCGGATGAACTTCTCGTTCGACGCGAGGTGCGGCAGGACGCGCTTGATGGCGACCTGCTTCTTGAAGCCCTGGACGCCGGTGGCCTCTCCGCGAAAGACCTCCGCCATGCCGCCCGCTTCGAGGCGTTCGGACACCCGGTAACTGCTCTGAGCCCTTGCTTCGGAGGCCATCGGTATGGAGACTCAATTCCTCGCGGAAGATGCGGATGGACGACGGGTGATGACGACAGTGCCCCGACGCCACGAGGGGTGTCAAGCGCGCCCGCGCGCCGCCGCGTTGACCGTGCTGCCCGCGCCGCGGTACCTGCGCAACGCACACCCATGAGCGACCACCGCGGACGGTCCCTGGAGCTTCGTTGCGCCCGTGCCCACGGCGCGAACCCACGGCCCTTTCCGCTCCCCGGCGACCCCGAGCGGCACCGCCGGGGGCGACCCTTCGACCTCGCGCACCTCGACCTCGCCGTCACGCTGCTCCCCGCCGAGCGCGCGCTCGCCGCCGACGCCCGCCTCGACTTCGTGCGCCGCGACGCGACGGCCACGGTGCTCCCGCTCGACGCCGTGGGCTTCACCCTCGACGCCGTGACGGTGGTCGACGCCGACGGGGCGGAGTCTCCGCTCGCCCACGACTACGACGGAGCCACCCTCGCGCTGCACCTCGGCGACCGCGAGCGCGGCACCGTGCGCGTGCGGTACCGTGCGCGTCCGCGGCGCGGGATGTACTTCATGGCGCCCGACGAGCACGCCCCGCAGCGCCCCGCGCAGGTGTGGACGCAGTGCCAGGACGAGGACGCGCGGCACTGGTTCCCCTGTCACGACGCGCCGGACATGCGCATGACCACGGCCCTCGCGGTCACCGCGCCGGCGGCGTGGACGGTGCTCTCCAACGGCGTGCGCGAGGGTCGCGAAGACCTCGGCGACGGCCGCGCCCGCACGCGCTGGCGCCACGACGCGCCGCACCCGAGCTACCTCGTGACGCTCGTCGCGGGCACCTTCGCCGAGCTCGATGCGACCGCTGCCGCCGGGGGCCTCCCGGTGCGCTACTGGGTCGACCCGGGCCGCGAAGAGGACGGCTGGCGCACCCTCTCGCGCACGCCGGCGATGATCGCGCACTTCGCCGAGCGCGCCGGCGTCGCGTACCCGTGGGCGAAGTACGACCAGGTGACGGTGCACGACTTCACCTTCGGCGGCATGGAGAACACGTCGCTGAGCACGCTCACCGAGCGCTGCCTGCTCGACGCCCGCGCCGCCCTCGACGCGACGAGCGACGACCTCGTGGCGCACGAGCTCGCGCACCAGTGGTTCGGCGACCTCGTCACCTGCCGGGACTGGTCCCACGCGTGGCTGAACGAGGGCTTCGCGACGTTCTTCGAGCACGTCGACGTGGCCCTCAAGGACGGCCCCGAGGCCGCGCTCTACAGCCTCGAGAAGCACGCCGACGCGTACTTCGCCGAGGACGGCGAGCAGTACCGCCGCCCCATCGTCTGCGCGACGTGGAGCGCGCCCATCGACCTCTTCGACCGGCACCTCTACGAGAAGGGCGGCTGGGTGCTGCACATGCTCCGCGCGGAGCTCGGCGAGGCGACGTTCTGGAAGGGCGTGCAGTCCTACGTCACGGCGCACCGCGGGGGATCGGTGGAGACCCACGACCTGCAGCGCGCCCTCGAGGAGGCCAGCGGACGCTCCCTCGGCCGCTTCTTCGCGCAGTGGCTCCACGCGCCGGGGCACCCCGAGCTCGAGCTCGAGCTGCGCCACGACCCCGCGCTGCGCACGCTGCACGTCACGCTGCGGCAGACGCAGACCGCCGAGAGCGGCGCGCCGATGTTCGCGCTGCGCGTCCCCTTCGAGGTCACCGACGCGGCGGGCGTGGTGCATGCGCTGGTGCTCGACCTCGACGACCGCGCGCGCACCTTCACGCTTCGCGACGTCGCCGCGCCGAAGCGCGTGGCGCTGGACCCGGGGCTCACGGTGCTCGCCAAGGCCACGCCGAAGCTCCCCGCGGGGCTGCTGCGCGCGGCGCTGAAGGACGACGCCCGGGCCCCCGTGCGCTGGCGGGCCGCGCGGTCGCTGGCGCGCGTCGTCGACGACGAAGACACGGTGACGGCGCTGCGCACCGCGGTGTCGGACGACGCGTTCTGGGGGGTGTCCGTGGAGGCCGCGCGGTCCCTCGGCGAGCTGCGCGGGGCGGCGGCGTACGCGGCCCTCGCGGCGAACGTGGGGCATTCGCACCCGAAGGTGCGGCGGGCGGTGGTGCGGGCGCTCGGGGAGTTCCGTACGGCGGCGTGCGCGGAGCTGCTGCTCGGGCGCGTGGCCGCGGGCGACGCGAGCTGGCTCGTGGAGTCGGAGCTGCTGCGCTCCCTCGGGCGCACGCGGCAGCCCTCGGCGTGGGACGCGCTCGTGGCGGGGCTGGACCGCGAGAGCTGGCGCGACGCCGTGCGCGTGGGGGCCGTCGAGGGCATCGCGGCGGTGCGCGACGCGCGGGCGGCGGAGGTGCTGCGCGCGAGGCTCGTTCCAACGGCGTCGGCGGCGGTGCGGCGGGCGCTGGCCGAGGCGCTCGCGGAGGTCGGCGAGGGCAAGCGCGAGGTGCGCGAGGCCCTCGAAGAGCTGCTCGACGGGGGCGATCCCTACGTGGTCCCGGACGCGCTGCGGGCGGTGGCGAAGCTCCACGACGCGGCCTCGGTGCCGGCGGTGAGCCGCGTGCTCGATCGCACCGACGACGGACGCATCCGAAGGGCTGCCCGCGAGGCGTTGCGCGCGCTCACGGCGAAGGAGGGCGACGCCGAGCTGCGGCGCCTGCGCGACGAGCTCGACGTGCTGCGCGACGAGCTGCGGTCCCTGCGAGACCGCGTGGCCTCGGCGGAGCCCAAGCCCCGGCGCAAGGCCCGGGCGCCGCGGGGTTCGTGACGAAACGGCGCGCGCGGGGCTGTTGACGGCGCGAACGCGGGGCGTATCCTTCGCAGCCGTCGCGCGGGAGGTGCCTTCGGGTGCGCCGCGCGGAAACCCACTTTCACCCCCCATCGGGTGCGCCGCACCCACCAACCCGGCGAAGTCGCTTCGCACACGCTCACCACAAGGTCTCTGGAGAATCATCGGATGTCGAACGAAGACGCGCGCAAACTGTTTGTTGCGGGCCTGCCTGACAGCGTCACGGAGGAGGATCTGCGCAGCCTCTTCCTGGAGTCGGGCGCACAGAGTGCAGACCTCACCCTCCCGCGGGACCGGATGTCCGGTCGTCCGCGCGGGTTCGCGTTCGTTCGGCTCGGGAGCGAGGAGGAGGCCGATCGCGCGCGCTCCGTGCTCGACGGGCGCATCGTCGATGGGCGCACGATCTCGGTGCGGCCGTTCCAGGCCGAGCCCCCGGCGCGCGGCGAGCGTCCCGTGGGCGGCGGCTTCGGCGCTGGACCTGGCGCTGGCGGCGGCATGGGCGGCGGCGGCGGCTTCGACCGTCCGCGCGACGACCGTCCGCGTCGCGACCTCGGCGGCCCGGCGCCGGACCGCACGCTCTACGTCGGCAACCTTCCGTACGACACCACGCAGGAGGAGATCGAGACGCTGCTCAACGAGCTCGGCGCCGGTCCCGTCGCCCGCGTGCACCTTCCCCTCGACCAGGACGGCCGCAAGCGCGGCTTCGGCTTCGTCACCCTCGCCACGGCCGAAGCGGCCAACGCGGCCATCGAGGCGCTCAAGGGCGCCGACCTTCGCAGCCGTCGTCTCATCGTGAACCTCGCGCACCCCAAGGGCGCGCCGGGCGCGGCGGGACCGGGCGGCCCGGGCGGCTTCGCAGGCGGCGATCGTCCTGCGCCGCGTCCCTTCGGCGGCGGCCCCGGCGCTCCGGGCGGAAGCAACTTCGGTCCGCCGTCGCCTCCGGGCGGCCGCGTGGGCGCGAGCAACGACCGGCGCAAGCGCAAGGAGGGCGAGGGCGACGGACGCGGACGTCCGGGCGGCGCCGTCGGCGGTGCGGGCGGCGGTGGCCGTCGTGACCGCGAGGAGCGCAACTGGCGCGAAGACGAGGACGAGTAGACCTCGGCCCTGTGCTACGTGAGCCGGTGATGTCGTCCTGGCTCGACCGCCTCGAACGCCGCTTTCGCGGCCTCGCCCCGCAGAACCTCACGCTCTACCTCGTCGGCCTGCAGGCCGTCTGCTGGGTGCTCGAGCAGATGCGTCCGGGCTTCACCGACGTGCTGACCCTCGACGCCGCGGCGGTGGCGCGGGGGCAGGTGTGGCGCGTGCTCACGTTCCTGGTGCTCCCGCCCAGCCCGCAGCCGCTGCTGCTCTTCTTCTCGCTGTGGTGGACGTACTCCATCGGCACGGCCATCGAGCAGGCGTGGGGTCCGGCGCGCTACGCGCTGTACTGGCTCCTCGGCATGGCCGCCACGGCGGCGTGCGCGGTGCTCTTCGGCGTGCCGGGCACGAACCAGTACCTCCTGCTCTCGCTGCTGCTCGCCTACGCGACGATGAACCCCGAGCTGCAGATCACGTTCTTCTTCGTGATCCCGATGCGCATGAAGTGGCTCGCGTGGCTCGAGGTCGGGCTGCTCGGGCTGCGCACCTGGATGCTCCCCGGCGCGACGAAGCTCCTGCCCGTCATCGCGCTGGGGAACTACCTCGTGTTCTTCGCGCCGACGCTGCTGCAGGCGTGGCGCGCGCGCACCCGCAAGGCCGTGCACGTCGTCGCCATGGACCGCGCCGCGCGCTCCTCGCCGGCCGCCCAGAAGCGCGTGTGCGCGACGTGCGGCGTGACCGACGACGACCGCCGCGTGGAGTTCCGCGTGTGCACGTGCGACCGATGCGGCAAGCCCACGAACTTCTGCCTGCCGCACGTGCGCGAGCACCTCGGCATGCCCGCGCCGGACGCATGACTCCCCCCCCGAGCAGCTTCATCGACGGCCGCGCGGTGGAGCCGTCGCCGTTCGACGGCGAGATCGTGCGCGCCGCGCCCGCGGACCTCGACGACGCGCTGCCGCCGTTGCGGTTCGCCCGCGCCCTGGTGGACGTCGCGGTGGACGTCGCGCGGCGTGCACAGCCGCGTTGGGAGGCCCTCGGCGTCGATGCCCGGGCGGCGCTGCTGGTGCGCTTTCGCGACGCCCTCGGGGCCGCCGAGGAGGCGATCGCGCACGCCATCGCGCGGGAGATGGGCAAGGTGCTGCGCGAGGCGCGGGCCGAGGCCAAGGCCCTCGTGGCGAAGGTCGACGTCACCCTCGGCGACGGCCTCGCGCTCGTCCAGGGCCGCACCCTCGACGCGCGCTTCTCGTACCGCTGGCGGCCGCACGGCGTGGTGGCGGTGCTCGGTCCGTTCAACTTTCCGCTGCACCTCGCGCACGGGCAGATCGTGCCGGCGCTGCTGCTCGGCAACGCCGTGGTGTTCAAGCCCAGCGAGGTCACGCCGGGGTGCGCCGCGCTCTACGCCCGCATCGCCGCCGAAGCGGGGATCCCGCCGGGGGTGCTCGGCGTGGTGCAGGGCGACGGCTCCGTGGGCGCGGCGCTCGGCGCCCACGACGGCGTCGACGGGGTGCTCTTCACGGGCTCCTACGCCGTGGGTACGTCGCTTCTCGCTGCGAACGCGCGGTCGCCGGGCAGGCTGCTGGCGCTCGAGCTCGGGGGCAAGAACGCCGCCGTGGTGCTCGACGACGCCCCCTTCGACCGCGCCGTCGAGGACGTGGTGCAGAGCGCCTTCGCGACCACCGGACAACGGTGCACCTGCGCGTCGCGGCTGGTGGTCACGCGAGGCATCGCCGATCGCTTCGTCGACGCCGTCGCAGCGCGGGCCGCGGAGCTCGCAATCGGGCACCCGATGGATCCGCAGGCGTTCTGCGGTCCTCTCGCGACGCCGCGGGCGCGGGAGAAATTCGAGGCGCTGCAGCGCGTGGCCGACGCCGAGGGGTCGTCGTGGGTGCGCGCGCCACGCACCGAGCCCGTGCTCTGGGAGGGACGCGTGCTGCGCGGATGCTGGGCGGCGCCGCGGGTGCGCCGGGTCTCGGTGCGCGACGCGGCCAGCGCGTACCAGCGCGACGAGGGCTTCGGTCCCGACCTCGCAGTGTACGTGGTCGACGACGTCGACGAGGCCGTCGCGGTCGCCGACGCGACGGAGTACGGGCTCTGCGCGGCGGTGTTCACGGCCCGCGAGGAGACCTTCGAGCACGTGGCGCGGGGCCTCCACGTCGGCGGCATCGCGTGGAACGCGCCGACCGTGGGCGCGTCCGGACGCCTTCCCTTCGGCGGCGTGCGACGCAGCGGCAATCACCGTCCCGCAGGGGTGTTTTCGGTGCTGTCCTGCGCGTTCCCGGTGGCCGTGACGCGCGGCGGCTGAACGGAGCCGGCGACCGTCGGCGGCGCCCTTCGATTTCACCCCCGGCGGGAGTACGCTGCTCCGCATGCGAGGGATGGACGCAGACGCTCCTCCGGGGGGAGGCGATTCGTATCGTGCGGGGGCCGAACGGCTCCGCGTATTGCTGGACGCATCGCGCGCGATCAGCGACGCGCTCGACGACTACCCGAGGCTGCTGACGTCGATCACGCAGGCCGTGGCGCAGGCGCTCGGCGAGTCGTGCGCGACGCGGCTGCTCTCGCCCGACGGCGCGACGCTCCCGCTGGCGGCGTACTACCACCCGGACCCGGCGCAGCACGCGGCCGGCGTGGCGATGCTCGGGGCCATCACGCCCCGCGTGGGCGAGGGCTTCGCGGGCGACATCGCGCAGCGCCGCGAAGGGCGCGTCATGCCGCAGCTCACCCTCGACGAGGTGCTCACGGTGACGCCCGAGGCGTTCCACGACACGGTGCGACGGTACCCGTACTACAGCGTGGCCGGGGCGCCGCTGCGGTGCCGGGGCGCGGTGCTCGGGGTGCTGGCCATCGCGCGGCACTCGCCCGGGAGGCCGTACACCGCCGACGACCTCGCGCTGCTGCAGGACATCGCCGACCACGCCGGCCTCGCCCTCGCCCACGGCCGCGCCATGGACGACCTCCGCCGCGCGCGCGGAGAGACCGAGCGCCGCGTGGAGGAGCGCACCCGCGAGCTCGCCGAGGCCAACGCCACCCTCGCCGCGCACGAGCGGTTCCTCGACTCCATCGTCGAGAACATCCCGAACATGGTGTTCGTGAAGGACGCCAAGGACCTTCGCTTCGTGCGCTTCAACCGCGCCGGCGAGGAGCTCCTCGGGCGCGCGCGGGCCGACCTGCTGGGGCGCTGCGACTATGATTTCTTCCCGAAGAAACAAGCCGATTTCTTCATCGCGAAGGACCGCGAGGTGCTCGCCGGCCAAGGGGCCGTGGACATCCCGCGGGAGCCCATCCGCACCGAGGCCCACGGCGTGCGGCTGCTGCACACGCGCAAGATCCCGGTGCGCGCCCCGGACGGCCGCGCCGAGTACCTGCTCGGCATCTCCGAGGACATCACCGAGCGCGTGCGCGCCGAGGAGGCGCTGGCGTGGCGCACCGGCGAGCTCGCGCGCTCGAACCGCGACCTCGAGGAGTTCGCCTACGTGGCCTCGCACGACCTGCAGGAGCCGCTGCGCAAGATCCTCTCGTTCAGCGACCTGCTCGCGGAGTCGCTGGGCGCGGAGCTTCCGTCCGACGCGGCGGACTACCTCGGTCGCATGCGGCTGTCGACGCGGCGCATGCAGTCGCTCATCAACGACCTGCTCGCGTTCTCGCGGGTGAGCCTGAGCGCGCAGCGCTTCGGCGCGGTGCCGCTGGCGTCGGCGGTGCGCGAGGCGCTGGCGGACCTCGACGTGCGCGTGCGCGAGACCGGCGCGACGGTGGACGTGGGCGCGCTGCCCGAGGTCGACGGGGACTGGTTCCAGCTGCGGCAGCTCTTCCAGAACCTGCTGGGCAACGCGCTGAAGTTCGTGCGCCCGGGGGTGCCGCCGCTGGTGCGCGTGCGCGCGGCGGACGTCGACGGGGCGTGCGAGGTGCGCGTGTCGGACAACGGTCCGGGCTTCGACGTGAAATACCTCGACCGGATCTTCAAGCCGTTCCAGCGCCTGCACCCCGCGGGCGCCTACGAGGGCACGGGCATCGGCCTGGCCATCTGCCGCAAGATCGTCGAGCGGCACCACGGCGTGCTCACCGCCGAGAGCGCTCCCGGCGAGGGCGCGACGTTCATCGTGACGCTTCCGTGGAAGCATCCGGGCAGCGAAGGAGGCAGCGCATGAACCGCATGGGACGACCGATCACGGTGCTCATGGCCGACGACGACGAGGACGACCGTCTCATGGCCCGCGCGGCATTCGAGCGGGCGCGCCTGGCCAACGACCTGCGCTTCGTCGGCGACGGCGAGGAGCTGCTCGACTACCTGCGACGCCGCGGTGCGTGGTCCGACCCGGCGACGTCGCCGCGCCCCGGTCTCGTGCTGCTCGACCTCAACATGCCGCGCAAGGACGGCCGCGAGGCGCTGCGCGAGATGAAGGCCGACCCGGACCTGCGGCGCATCCCGGTGGTGGTCCTCACGACGTCGCAGGCCGAGGAGGACATTCTCCGCAGCTACGACCTCGGCGCGAACTCGTACGTGGCGAAGCCGGTGACCTTCGAGGGCCTCGCGGAGACGCTGCGCGTGCTCGGCACGTACTGGTTCCAGATCGTCGAGCTGCCGGACGCGGGCGCGTGAGCGGCGTCGCACCGGCGGGCGTCGCGCTGCGGGCGCTGCTCCTCGAGGACTCGGCGGACGACGCGCTGCTCCTCGAGCGGCACCTCGCGCGTTCGGGCTACCGCCTCGAGGGGCGCCGCGTGGAGACCCTCGAGGACTTTCGCGCGGCCCTCGTCGAGCCCTGGGAGCTCGTGCTCGCCGACTACCACCTCACGACGTTCACGGCCCTCGACGCGCTGGCGGTGTTCCGCACGCAGCCGCACGACATTCCATTTCTCATCGTGTCCGGGGCCATGGGCGAGGACGTGGGCGTCACCGCGATGCTCCACGGCGCGCAGGACTACATCTTCAAGGGCAACCTCTCGCGCCTCGTGCCGGCCATCGAGCGCGAGCTCCGCGAGGCCGCCGGGCGCCGTCAGAACCGCGCGGCGCAGGAGGCCCTCCATCGCGCCGAGGACCAGCTCGCGCAGGCGCAGAAGATGGAGGCCATCGGGCGCCTCGCGGGGGGCGTCGCGCACGACTTCAACAACGTCCTGTCGATCATCGGCAACTACGCCGCGCTGTGCCTCGCGGACCCGCAGGACGGGGCGCTGCTGCGCATGGGCCTCGGCGAGATCGGCAAGGCGGCGTCGCGGGCGGCGAAGCTCACGCAGCAGCTCCTGACCTTCAGCCGGCGGCACCCGGCGCCCATCGCCGCGGTGGACCTGAACCGCGTGGTGCGGGACCTCGAGGGCATGCTTCGCAGCGCGCTGGGCGCCGACGTGGAGCTCGTGCTGCTGCTCGCTCCCGGCACCGGCGCGGTGCGCGGCGACGCGGTGCAGCTCGAGCAGGTGCTGATGAACCTCGCGGTGAACGCGCGCGACGCCATGCCGCACGGCGGGCGACTGGTGATCGAGACCGGGCGCGCGCGCGACGAGGGCCGCGTGGCGCTGACCGTGGCGGACACCGGCGTCGGCGTGGCGCCCGACGTGCTGCCGCACATCTTCGAGCCGTTCTTCACGACGAAGGCCGAGGGGCGCGGCACGGGCCTGGGGCTCGCAACGGTGTACGGCATCGTGACGGGCTGGGGCGGCGAGGTCTCCGTCGACAGCGCTCCGGGGCGCGGGGCGGTGTTCCGCGTGCTGCTGCCGGGGGCGTCGATGCCCGCGTCCGAGGCGCCGCGATCGATCCCGGCGGCGGTGCGAGGCGGCGGCGAGCGCGTGCTCGTGGTCGAGGACGACGACGCCGTGCGCACCCTCGTGTGCGAGCTCTTGCAGCGCCACGGCTACGCGGTGCTGACGGCGCGCAACGCGGGCGAGGCGATCCTGCTGGCGGAGCAGCACGGGCGCAGCATCGACCTGATGCTCACGGACATCGTCATGCCCCACATGAGCGGCCTGGCGCTGGCGGCGCGGCTGGCGCCGATGCTCCCGGAGATGCCGGTGGTCTACATGTCCGGCTACGCCGACGCGCAGCTCCAGGGCGGCGGGCTCGCGCCGGACATGCGGCTGCTCACCAAGCCCTTCACCGTCGAGGGGCTCACGGCGATGGTGCGCGAGGCCCTCGACGCGCGCGCCGTCAGCGCCGAGTACTCGGTGTAGGGGGGGGGGACGGTTTCAACAAGTTGCCATTCCGGTCCCACCGGAATTGGCGCTGCGCGAAAGCCTTCGATTCTAGGATTTCCTGCAACCGGAATTCCGGTGGGACCGAAATGTTGAAATGTTGAAACCGTCCCCCCCGGGGCGTCGACGACGCCGCGCCGCGAGCCCGAGCAGCACGAACGCGAGGCTCCCGGCGCCGCCCGACGAGCCGCCCGCGCGGCACCCGCAGCTCCCCGGACCGGGCTGCGGAAGGATCGATCCCGTGGCGGCGTCCATGCCCGCGTCGGCGCGGACGGTGGGTGCGTCGGTGGAGGCGTCGGCGAGGGCCGCGTCGAGGGGCGCGCTGCCGCCGTCGGTGGCGGGCGTGGGGAGCGGCACCGTGCCCGGCGGCGGCGTCATCGCGGCGGGCAGGTTGTGGCGGTCGGCGTCGAAGCGCGCCGGGTCGCTGAGGGCCATCGCCGAGAGGTAGAACAGCGTCGCCTCCCAGAGGTGCGGAATGGACACGCGGTTCTCGCGCCCGACGACCCCGCCGTCGGCGTCGCGCAGCGTGACGAAGACCTCGCCCATGACCTGCGTGTCGGCGCTCATGACGTCGCGCGCGATGCGGGCGAGGGCCTCCTCGACCATCGGGCGCACCGACGGATCGCCGCCTCGCGCGAGGAACACCGCCGCCGCGAGGGTGGTCTTGGTGAGGTACGCGCCGCCCTCGATGCCGGGGTCGCCGCGCAGCGTCGCGAGCACCTGCTGCATGTCGCTGCGCACCTGCCGCGCCACGCGCGCGTCGGTCACCGGGAGCATCGACGCGGGCCACACCATCCACGCCGTGGGACCGAGCCCCGCGGAGCCCGGGTTGCTCGTCGCGGCGCCGCTCACGTCGTTCACGAAGCGCTGCGCCACGGGGTCGTAGAAGCGCAGCACGAGGGCGTCGCGAAGCTCCGACGCGCGGCGCTCCCATCGCGTGGCGGTGGCCGTGTCGCCCTGCAGCCGCGCCACCCGCGACGCCGCCTCGAGGGCCGCGAAGACCGACGTTCCGCCGTGCAGCGTGACCGTGAACGCGGTGTTGTCGTCCTCGTTGGCGGGGGCGGGCAGGCCCGTGTCGGCGTCGCGCCACTGCGCAAGGAGCTCGGCGCTGCGCTGGATCATCGGCCACCACCGCGCGGCCACCGTCGTGCGCGTCGTCGCGTCGAGGAACGCGAGGTGCGTCGAGGCGCTCCAGACCATCCACGCGGTGTTGTCGATCTCGAAGCGGTCGAAGCCGCCCATGGCACCGGTGTCGTAGTAGTTCATCTCCCACGCCGACTCGGGGTACTGCCGCGTGCCGGTGCGTGGATCGACGGGCGGGCGCGGGTCGGTGAGCGGGTTGATGGCCGACGGTCCGACGGGGCTCGTGCGCGCGAGGGGAAGCACGTGGTCGAGGCGCGCCGTGGCGAAGGTCGACAGCCCGGCCACGTCGAAGGCGTCGTCGAAGAACGCGCCGTCGCGGGGCCAGTCGAGGCCGTAGGGCGCCTGCCGCGCGATGGACGCCACCACCATGCCCGTCGTCGCGTCGGTGCCGTTGAGCACGTGCAGCACGGCGCGGCGCGAGGCGCGGACGATGCGCGCGCGGTCGTCGGCGGCGATCGTGTCGGGGAGGTGGTCGGGGGTGGCGTAGGCGCCGGAGCGGCGGGCCCACTCGGCGGCGTCGGCGGTGACGACGGCGTCGGCGGTGAGGGCGCTGGCGGCGGTGAAGCCCGCGCGCGCGGCGGCGGCGGTGTGCCCGAAGGCGATGAGCACCCGGGCCTCGCCGGTGTCGCCGGTGAAGGTCACGGGCACGCGCATCGCGCTGTCGTTCAAGAACGCCGCCACGGGGTTGCCCGCCAGCGCGTTCGTCGTCGCGAGGGACCACGCCGACGGCACGTCGCGGGTCCATCCGCGGGCGGGCGCGAGGTGCGACGGGCGGATGGCGTCGGCGCAGCGGAACCCCGACGCCACCGACGGGTCGATGGGCAGCGTGATGCCCGACGAGCGCAGCGCGAGGATGTTGTCGACCATGTGTCCGAGCGCGTCGCAGAACGCGTCGCCCTCGCGGCCGGCGTGGAAGGCGTCGGCCCGCGGAACGGTGCCGAGCACGGCGTAGACGCCCGCGCCGAAGGTGGTGTCGAGGCCCGCGGCGAGCGTGGCGGCGTCGGCGCCCAGGTCGCCGCTGCGGCGCATGAGGCCGTCCAAGGGGCCGAAGAAATCCGCGGGGTACGTGGGCGCGCCGAGGAGCCCGGGGATGTCGGTGATGGCGTCGCGGTCCGCCGGGCGGAAGTGCACGAAGGCGCCGAGGGTGGCGTCCCAGACGACGCCGAAGTCGTTGCGTCCGTCGGCGAGCACGTCGCCGAGCGGGAGGCGCGGGACGACGTTCTGCGTGAGCCCGAGGTTGCCGTGCACCATGACCGCGACGGAGGTGATGGCGGCCCCGGCGGCGTCGGCGGTGCGGGTCACGCGCACGCGGCGCTGCAGCACGTCGGGCGAAGGGAGCACGGCGTCGTCGAGGGTGACGGCGAGCCCGCCGCCGACGCGCGCGTAGGTGACCCGCGGCTGGAGCCCCTGCTCGTTCGTGTAGCTCGCCGTCGGCGTCCACCGCGCGGGGTCATGGAACCACTCGACGCGGGTCGTTCCCCCGCTGGTGACGACGAGGCCGAGGGCGACGCCGAAGCCCTCGTGCACGCCCGTTCGGGCCTGCGTGCGCGCGTCGACGTCGTTCGACGACAGGTGCGTGAGCTGATCGCAGCACGACGGCGAGGGCCACGTGAGCACGGCCACGTCGCCGTCGGCGGTGATGCCCGCGGTGAGCCTTCCGTGCCCCGCGACCATGTGCACCGGCGACGCGCCGAGGGCGTGCTCGATGGCGCTCACCGGCGACGGCCGCGGCTGCGCGAACGCCGTGAAGGCCCCCAGGACGACGGAAAGAGCGAGCACCCTCGTACGCATGGTCCGGGAGAGTGCACCCGCGAGCCGCGCGTGGGAACGGTGGCAGAAGACACCGGGATACCGGGGACACAGTTACGTTGTTGCATTCACCGGGGAGCACCGGAGCACCGGGGACACAGTTACGTTGTTGCATTCACCGCCTCCGTCGGCGGTCCGCACGCGGCGGCGCGCGCAACCGACCGGGGCGGCCCGACGACACCGCCGCCATGAACATCGTCGACGAGACCGCTCGGGCGCTGCTGGACCTCTTCGCCCCGACGCCGTGCTGCGCGTGCGGGGCTCCGTCGCCGCGGTCGGCGCTGTGCGATCCGTGCGCGGTGTCGTGCGTCGACGCGACCGATCCGCTGCCCGGCATCGAGGTCGCGCACGACCACGGAGGCGCCCTCGCGCGGGCCGTGCACCGCGCCAAGTACGGAGGCGACCCATGCACCGCGGCGCGACTCGGAACGCTGGTGCTCCCGCTGCTTTCGCGGGTCACACACGGCGTCGACGTGGTGGTCCCGGTGGCGCTGCACCGGTCGCGGCTGCGCGTGCGGGGCTACAACCAGGCCATGGAGCTGGCGCGGCCCGTGGCGCGGGCGCTGCGCGTGGGGCTGTGGGCCGAGGGGCTGCGACGCGTACGCGACACCCCGACGCAGACCGAGCTCGGGCGCGAGGCGCGGGCGCGCAACGTCGACGGAGCCTTCGTGGCGGCGCGACCGATGACGGGGCTGCGGGTGCTCGTCGTCGACGACGTCGTGACCACCGGCGCGACGCTCGGCGCGGCGATGGAGGCCCTGCGCGGCGCGGGGGCGGAACACGTCACGGGGCTCGCGGTGGCGCGCATGGCGAGGCTCTTCGCGCGGTGAAGGAGCCGCCGAACCCCCGTCCCGGAGCCGAATGCAACAACGTAACTGTGTCCCCGCCGCCTCCGTCCCGGAGCCGAATGCAACAACGTAACTGTGTCCCCGTCGCCTCCCCGTCGCCCCTCAGCGGGTCTCGAACCACCGCCCCAGCGCGTCGGCCACGGCGTCGGGCTGCTCCTCGCAGAGGCCCGCGCCGGCGCCGGCGACGGACTCCCAGCGGGCGTCGCGGAGCTCGCGGGCGAGGCGGCGTCCCAGCACCTGCAGCGACGGGCGGGCGCGGTCGCCCCAGAGCACCATCGACGGCGCGCGCACCTTCGACAGCTTGGGCCCCAGCGCCGAGACGTCGAGCACCGAGCGGCGCAGGGTGCGCCACGCACACTCGCGCGCCTCGGGAGGATCGAACTGCGCGAACCACGCGTCGACCAGCGCCCGGTCGTAGCGGTACCCCGGCGCGTACACCTCGCGCTGGAAATACCGATGGAACATCCCGCGCCCGTACCACTGCTTGAACACCAGCGGACCGACGAAGGGCATCGCCGGGAGCCGCGCCGTCCACGATCGCTCGGCGGGCCACGCGGCGGCGTTCAGCAGCGCGAGGCGGTCGATGAGCTCGGGGTGGTCCGCCGCGAGGGTGAGGGCGATGGAGGCCCCGAGTCCGTGCCCCGCGACGTGCGCTCGCGCCGCGCCGGCCCCCGCGAGCAGGTCGCAGAGCGTCTCGGCGAAGGCCTCGCGGGTGAACGCGAAGCGCGACGGCTTCTCGCTCGCACCAAACCCCGGCAGGTCGGGCACCAGCACCCGGAAGCGCTCGGACAGCTTCGGAAGAACGCTGCGCCACGCGCGATGGTCCGCGAAGGTGTCGTGCAGCAGCAGGAGCACCGGACCGCGGCCCGCCTCCTCGTAGTGAACGCGCACGCCGCGCAGCAGCAGGTCGCGGGTCTCGCTCACGCCACGGCGCCCCTCAGTCGGCGGCCGCGGCGCGGGCCATGGGACGCACGCCCATGTCGCGCAGGAGCTTCGCGTCCTCGTCGACGCCGGGGTTCGGCGTGGTGAGAAGACGGTCACCGTAGAACAGCGAATTCGCGCCGGCGATCATGCACAGCGCCTGCGCCTCGCGGGTCAGCGACGTGCGCCCCGCGCTGAGCCGCACCTTCGTGCACGGCATCAGGATGCGCGCCGTCGCGATGACCCGCACCAGCTCCAGCGGATCGACCGGCGGACGGCCCGCGAGCGGCGTTCCCTCGACGGGGACCAGCGCGTTCACCGGCACCGACTCGGGGTGCGGGTCGAGGTTCGCGAGGGTGGTCAGCATGCGCGCGCGGTCCCGGGGCGACTCGCCCATGCCCACGATGCCGCCGGAGCACACGGAGATGCCCGCGTCGCGCACGTTCTCGAGGGTGCGCAGCCGGTCCTCGTAGGTGCGCGTCGTGATGATGGAGCCGTAGAACTCCTTCGACGTGTCGAGGTTGTGGTTGTACGCGTCGAGGCCGGCGTCCTTGAGCTGCTTCGCCTGCACGTCGGTGAGCATGCCGAGGGTGGTGCACGCCTCGAGGCCGAGCTCCTTCACGCCGCGCACCATGTCGAGCACGCGGTCGAAGGCCGGTCCGTCCTTCACCTCGCGCCACGCCGCGCCCATGCAGAACCGCGTGCTGCCGCTCTCCTTCGCGCGCCGGGCCGCCGCGATGACGTGCTCGGCGTCGAGCATGCGCTCGCTCTCCACGCCGCCCTCGTGCTTCGAGCTCTGCGGGCAGTAGCCGCAGTCCTCGGCGCAGCCGCCGGTCTTCACCGACAGCAGCGTGCAGAGCTGCACCTCGTCGGGCGCGTGGAACTGCCGGTGCACCGACTGCGCGCGGTACACGAGCTCCATCAGCGGGAGGTCGTGCAGCGCGAGCACCTCGTCGACGTTCCAGTCGTGGCGGATGGGGCGGGCGTCGGCGTCGTGGCTCATCGTGGGGTCGCGCACGATACCCCCTCCGCACGGGGCCCACAAAGCCTACGATTCCAGCACGCCATGGACGCGACGTTCCGCTTCGAGGACCTCTTCGACCCCGACGAGTACCTGCACTTCCTCGCCGACACGCTGCGCGCCGAGGACACCGAGGGGCAGGTCGATTTCGCGGTGCGCACGCTCGGTCTCGGCCCCGCGTCGCGCGTGGTGGACCTCGGCTGCGGCCACGGCCGTCACGCCCTCGCGCTGGCCCGCCGGGGACACGGCGTGCTCGGCGTCGACGCGGTGCCGGGCTTCGTGGCGCTCGCCAAGGAGGCCGCGCTGCGCGAGGGCCTCGGTGCCGAGTTCGTGCACGCGGACCTGCGCACGTTCTCGGTGTCCGAGCCCTGCTTCGACGGCGCGGTGTGCCTCTTCGACGCCTTCGGATGGTTCGACGACGAGGGCGACCTGGCGATCCTGCGCAACGCGCGGGCGATGCTGCGGCCGGGCGCGCGGCTGCTGCTCGACGTGCGCACGCGCGAGTTCGTGACGCGGCTGGCGCCGGTGGGGCTCACGGAGACCGCCGACGGCGCGATGATGGTCGACCGCCAGCGCTTCGACCTCGAGTCCGGGCGCCTCGTCGACACGCGCACGACGGTGCGTCACGGCCGCACGCGCACGGTGACGTTCTCGCTGCGGATCTACGCGTACACGGAGCTGCGCACGCTGCTGCGCGTCGCGGGCTTCGAGGTGGAGCGGGTCTTCGGAGGCTTCGACGGTGCGCCGCTCTCGGCAGCGCGGCCGCGGACCCTGGTGGTCGCGCGGCGGCCCTGACGGGGAGGCCTACAGCTTCGAGACGTCGACGCCGTAGCGCTGCGCGAAGGCGACGAGCCCGATGCGGTCGACGGTGCGCAGGTCGCTGGTGCTGAGCGTGAGGCGCACGAAGCGGCCGAGCTCGGGCACGAAGAGCCGGCGCTCCTGCAGGTTCGGGAACTGCCAGCGCTTGGTCTTGATGTTCGAGTGCGAGACCTTGTTCGCAATCTTGCGCCGCACGCCGGTGATGTCGCTCTTGGCCATGATCTGGGGTTCTCTCGGAGAAATGGTGGAAACGGGGCCGCGGAGAGATACCCGATCGCCACCGTGCGTCAAGTAGCCGGTGGGGTTCCGGGGCTCGGGGGACACAGTTACGTTGTTGCATCCCCGGGGAGGTCACCGCGGACGCCATCGCTTTTTGCTCCCCCGGGGGCGGCGGAGGCAAGAACGTAACTGTGTCCCCGCGCGCCGTCGTGCCACCATCGGTGGTCCGCGCACCCATGGACGACGCCCAGCTGAAGCTCCCGATGCCCGACGACGCGCCCGCCCACGTCGCGTCGCTCCCCGCCGAACGCCGCGTGTTCGTGAACCGAAGCCTGCGCATGGACTCCGTCGAGTGGGTCGGCTTCGACATGGACTACACGCTCGCGATCTACCGCCAGGAGGAGATCGACCGGCTCTCCATCGAGGCCACGGTGCGCAAGCTCGTGGAGCGGGGGTATCCGCCGTTCCTGCGCGAGGCGACGTACGACCCGGGCTTCGCCATCCGCGGGCTGCTCATCGACAAGCGCCTCGGGCACGTCCTGAAGATGGACCGGTACCGCTACGTGGGCCGCGCGTGGCACGGGCTGCGCGAGCTCGAGCGCGACGTGCGCCACGCCCTCTACGAGGCCCGCAAGGTGCGCATCGCGCCGCAGCGCTACCACTGGATCGACACGCTCTACGCGCTCCCCGAGGCGGCGGTGTACGCGGGCGCCGTGTCGGTGCTCGACGCGTACGGCGTGCACGTCGACTACGGGCAGCTCTTCACCGACATCCGCGAGTGCATCGACGAGGCGCACCGCGACGGCTCCATCGTCGACGTCATCGCCAACGACCTGCCGCGCTTCGTCGACCGCGACGCGGGCCTCGGACCGGCGCTCCACAAGCTGCGATCGGCGGGGAAGAAGCTGTTCCTGCTGACGAACTCGCGGTGGGGCTACACGCAGAAGATGATGTCGTACCTGCTCGACGGCGCGATGCACGAGTACGCGTCGTGGCGGCAGTACTTCGACGTCGTGAGCGTCGCCGCGGGCAAGCCGTCGTTCTTCACCGACAAGCGCCCGTACCTCGAGCGCCTCGTCGACGGCGGCCCCGACGCCGTGCAGCCCGCCTACGCGCTCGAGCGCGGCAAGGTCTACGAGCAGGGCAACCTCAAGGACTTCGAGCGCATGCTCGGCGTCTACGGCGACGCGATCCTGTACGTGGGCGACCACATCTTCGGCGACATCCTGCGCAGCAAGAAGGACTCGTCGTGGCGCACGCTGCTCATCGTGCAGGAGATGGCCTGGGAGCTCGAGGCGCAGCACCGCACGCACGACGACGTCGCCCGCCTCGACGCCCTCGCGCGCCGCCGCGAGCAGGCCGAGGACGAGCTGCGCTTCCACCAGTCGCGGCACCGCGCGCAGGTGCGCAAGGGCAGCGGCGCCGACCGCCTCGCCGTCGACGAGACGCGCCTCGTCATCGACGGCCTGCGCGCCACGCTACGCGCCGCCGAGGTCGAGGCGCGGGACCTCGCGACGCGCACCGACACGACGTTCCATCGGTACTGGGGGTCGCTGTTCAAGCAGGGCGTGGAGCTCAGCTCCTTCGGCTACCAGGTCGAGGCCTACGCGTGCCTCTACACGTCGCGCGTGACGAACCTCGCGAACTACTCGCCCGCCCACTATTTCCGATCGCCCCGCGACCTCATGCCGCACGAGATGACCGGATGAAGACCCTCCGCACGATGATCCTCGCCGGCGTGCTCGGCGCCGCCCTCGGCTGCGCGAGCAACGACGCGGCCACCGTCGGGCGCGGCTTCGACGCCGGCGCCTCGGACGAAGCGCTCCCCGACGACGCCGCGTCGCTCGTCTACCTGCCCGGCGAGAACCCCGCGGGCCCCGACGCAGGACCGCCGCCCTTCGTCGGCACGTGGCACTCGTGCAGCTTGCGGCGCACCTTCTCCTCCGACGGCACCTGGGAGTCGGTCTCGTACCCGAACAACGCGTGCCGCAGCACCGGGACCTGGCGCCTGCACCGCGACCGCGTCGACGTGCACACCGCGGCGTCCACCTGCCCGTCGCCGCCCCCGGACCTGCCCGACGCGCTGCTCGCCCTCGAGGGTCATCAGCTCGTCATCGTGCACCCCGACGTGGGCAGCCAGGGCGTCTGGCGCGGCCTCGACGACACCGTGCCGCGGCAGCGCTGGCACTTCGACGGAACCCGCTTCGACGGCAGCCCCGGCGTCACCATCGTGCGCGTCGTCGGCGACCCCCGGCAGGACGGCAGCGGCTGCTACTGGTCCGGCGACGGAGCCTGCAACGGCCTGTTCTCGTGCGCCGGCGTCGTCTACCAATGGGAGCAGGGCAACGCCATGCTCGGCGGCGGCCTGAGCTGCTCGGGCTGCACCTGCGGCGCGTCGCTCGTCGGCGCCATCACCACGGACCGCATCACCGCCCACTTCTTCGCGCAGAACTGCGAGCGCGTGTGGCAGGGCGACGTCGTGGGCGTGGCCGAGGCCGACCCGCGTCCGTAGCGGCGCGCGACCGGCGAGCCGCGGGGCTGCTACCATGGCGCCCATGCCCGTCACCGACGCAGCGCCCGCGTGGAGGCGCTTCTGCGAGCGCTACCTCACCGCCGTGCAGGAGGTCTCGGGGTCGCTCCCGATCACCGAGCACGACCCCGCCACGCGCTCGCCCTGCGAGGTCGGCGAGCCCGACGAGCACGGCACCGTGATGTGGCGACCCGTCTCGCGCCGCCCGCGCTCGGACCTCGCCGCGGTGCAGCGCCAGGCCAACGTCACGCTGCCCGCCGAGGTGCGCGACTGGCTCGGCGGGTGGTGGTGCCTGCCCATCGAGGCGACGCTCCTCGGCGAGCCCATGGTCCTTCTCGGCATCGCCAGCCCCGAGGACGAGACCGCCCTCGGCGCCCGCTGGGCCCAGCACCTCGCCGCGCGCCGCCTGCGCCACGCCGAGGACACGGTCCCCATCGGCGCGTTCATGAACGGAAGGTTCCTGTCGGTGACGTGCCCGCAGGGCGAGGTGCGCATGGAGTCGCCGTCGCGCTCGCTGGGCTTCGTCGCGGGATCCCTCGGCGACTTCTTCGAGATGCTGATCCCGCAGGCCCCGTAGCGCTCGCGGGGGCTCCCATGACGCCGTCGCTCTACGCCGACCCGCGCACCTACGACCTGCTCTTCGCCGACCGCACCGACGACGTCGCGTACTACCGCGCCGTCGCCTGCGGACGCGTGCTCGAGTACGGCTGCGGCACCGGGCGCATCACGCTCCCCCTCGCCGCCGCCGGCCACGACGTCACCGCCGTGGACCCGAGCTCCCCGATGCTCGCGCGCCTCGCCGAGCGCCTCGCGGAGACGTCGCTGCCCGTGCGCCACGTGCTCGGCGACGCCACCACGCTGTCCCTCGGCGAGCGCTTCGACACGGTGCTGTTCCCCTTCAACGGCCTCGCGCACGTGCACGACGCGGCGGGGCTGGCGGCGTTCTTCGCGCGCGTCCACGACCACCTCGCGCCGGGCGGCCGCTTCGCCTTCGACCTGTGGATCCCCGAGCCGCGGCTCCTCGACGGCGCGGTGCTCGAGTCCGGGCGCTTCGACGACCCGCTCACCGGCGAGCCCGTGACGCTGCGCGAGGAGTTCTCCTACGACGCCCTCGCGCAGGTGCTCACCACGCGCATCACCCTCACGCCGGTGCTCGACCCCACCGCAAAGCGCGGGTGGATGCTCGCGCAGCGGCAATTCTTCCCCGAGGAGACGCGGGCGCTGCTCGCCGCGCACGGCTTCGACGTCCGCTGGCGCACGACGCGCTGGCGCGCCCCGACGGACCTGTCGGTGCCGGGCTTCGACGACGCGCCCCTCGACGAGCGCGGCGCCATGCTCGCGTACGTGTGCTTCGCGCGGTGACCGGCGCGGGGAGACCGGCGCGGGGACACAGTTACGTTGTTGCATCCACCGCCGGCACGCCGACCGGAATGCAACAACGTAACTCTGTCCCCGCTGCGCCCCGGTGAAGGCCTACGGGCAGGCGCGCTCCATGGTGAAGCGCGTGTTGCCCTGGTTGTCGCCGCAGTTGCTGTCACGGAACGCGCACACCAGGTCGCCGCCCGCGAAGGACGCCGTCGCGGTGGTCGTGGGCAGCGCCGCGAAGGCCGCCGCCGCGCTCGTGTAGAACACCCCGCCAGGCGTCGCGAGCGACGGCACCGAGAGGTTGTCGCAGGGGATGAACCACTGGAACCCCGTGCTCGGCGGGTTCGCCGTGCTCCACACGTCGCCGCCGCTGGGGAGCGCCGTGATGCGGTACGTGCCCGCGGGCACGCTCGCCACGCGCACGAGCGGACCGCTGCGATCGGGCCCTTGGCAGCTCGTGTACCAGCCGATGTCGACGGTCGTGCGGAAGGTGCATCGTCCGGTGCTGCTGCACGTGCCCGCGAGGCAGTCCGAGTCCATGACGCACCCCGCGCAGAGGCCGCAGGCGCCGCACGACCCGCCGCAGTCGACGTCGGTCTCGGAGCCGTTGCGCACGTGGTCGTCGCAGCGCGGCGGCTGGCACGCGCTGCCCGCGCACACCCCGGAGCTGCACGCCGTGCCGCACGCGCCGCAGTTGCCCGGGGTCGTGCGGAGGTCGGTCTCGCAGCCGTTCGCCGCCGCGCCGTCGCAGTCGCCGAAGTTCGCGTTGCAGCTCGCGACGCCGCACGCGCTCGCGGCGCACACGCCCGTGGCGTTGGCCGGGGTGCACGCGAGGCCGCAGCGTCCGCAGCTCGTGAGGGTGCTGCGCAGGTTCGTCTCGCAGCCGTTGGCGGGGATGCCGTCGCAGTCGTCGAAGCCCGTGGTGCACGTGCTCAGGCAAGCCCCGGACACGCACGCCGGGACGCTGTTCGCCGGCGCCGGGCACACCGTCCCGCAGGACGCGCAGTTCGTCGTGCTGCTCCGCAGGTCGGTCTCGCAGCCGTTGGCCGCGTTGCCGTCGCAGTCGCCGAAGTTCGCCGCGCACGTAGCGACGCCGCAGGCCCCGAGGGCGCAGGTGCCGGTGGCGTTGGGCGGCGCGCAGGTGCGTCCGCAGCCGCCGCAGTGCGCGGTGCTGGTGCGAAGGTCGACCTCGCAGCCGTTGCTGGAGAGCCCGTCGCAGTCGGCGAAGCCCGTGGCGCAGGCGTACGCGCAGTGACCCGCCGCGCAGGTGGTGACGGTGTTCGCGCGGGCCTCGCAGACCGTTCCGCAGCCGCCGCAGTGGCTCGCGTCGCTCTGCGTGTCGGCCTCGCAGCCGTTCGCCGCGTCGCCGTCGCAGTCGGCGTAGGGGGCGTTGCACATCGCGATGGAGCACGCGCCGTTGAGGCACGCCGAGGCGCCGTTGGCGGTGACGCAGCGACGTCCGCAGGCGCCGCAGGCAGCGATGTTGGCGAGGGTGTCGACGCACGCGCCGTCGCAGCACGCCTGGGCGCCCGCGCAGCCGTGGGCCGTGCTGCACCCGGGGACGCAGAGCGTTCCGACGCAGAGCGTTCCGACGGGGCACTGGTCGGTGCCGACGCACTGCACGCACTGGTGCGTGGTGGTGTCGCAGTGACGCACGCCGGCGACGCCGCCGTCGGCCGGGGTGGCGCAGCCAATGTCGTCGCGACAGCCCGGGGCGCAGGTGTTCGCGCCGGGCGGACAGTACTGTCCCGCCGGGCACGTGTCGGCGCCGGGGAGGCACCCCACGCAGCGCCCCGACGCCGTGTCGCACACGGAGCCCTCGGCGTGCCCTGCGCAGTCCGTATTTTGCGCACAGCGGAACCCTGCGTCGACGGGGACGTCCACCGGCGCGACGTCGAGCGTCGGCACGTCGGGTGCGGGCGCATCGAAGACGTCGAGGACGCCGAGGTCCGCGGTCACGTCGGCGGCGGCGTCGGTGGTGGCCCCCACGACGGAGTCGCTGCCGCTGCACGCCGCGAGGGAGGTCGCGAGCGCGGTCCAAGCCAACCAGGTGCGGATCTTCACGGGGAACGAGCGTAGCGCAGGTGCGTGCGATCGCGGGCGCCGGTCCGGAGCTCCCTCGCGCCGATAATTTCCGGGCCCTCGAAGGCCACGGCTACCGTTTCTTCGATGTTCACCATTCGATCGCGCCGGGACCTCTCGCTGCTGCTCGAGCGGCAGATGGCCGCCGCGTCGTCCCGCGGGGGCGGTCCCGCCATGGACGAGGACATCGAGCTTCGCACGGCGCTGAAGACCTTTCTGCTCGAGGCCCACGGCACCATGCGCAGCGAGCCCTACGCGGCGTTGCAGCAGCTCGCCCCGTCGCTGGGGCTGACCGTGGAGCGCACCGACGACGACCAGCTCCTCACGATCTGGGCCGGCGACGACGTACAATTCTGGCTCGACACCTCGGCCGGGCGCGTGCACCGGCTCTACACCGTGAGCACGGCGCGCGAGGCCGACCGCGTGCACGAGCTCCTCGTGTCGGGAACGGGCTCGCTGGAGTGCGTGTGGCTCCCGCCGCGGGCCCTCGAGACCCTCGCCCGCGACCCCGCGTCGCAGATGGTGCTGTTCTCGCTCCGCCACGACCGTCGCATGCTCCGCCGCACCCCCGACGTGCACGGCATCGACTCGGTGACGCTGCGCTTCTGGGGGCCGCGATCGAGCCAGACCCTCGATAAATTGCGCCGCAGCGACGTGCTCCCGCAGGCGACGAGCGTGCACAGCGTGCGGGTGCGCCGCGGCGACGACGAGAAGTACTGCCTCGCCGAGGTGTTCCACTCGGGGAAGATCACCGCCATCGGCACGAGCTTCGTGGAGCACGAGCGCATCGTCGACGCCCTCTTGCAGGAGCACGCCGCCCTCGCCGACGCCCTCGAGGCCGCGCAGCGCACGCCGCGCCGCGTGCAGATCCCCGTGCGCTGGACCTTCGACGACCTCGCCTACGGCGTCGGGCGCATGTTCTCGGGCAACGATCCGTTCCGCCTCTGGGGGCTGCCCGAGCAGACGGGCCCCGACACCTTCTCGGTGCGCGCCGTGGACCTCGACGTCGGGCGCATCGCGACGTTCACCGTCGACGCGTCGGGGCTAGGGCTCGAGCTCGGCGTGCGCACGCCGGCGTCCACGGCGATCCGGGTGATCTCGGCGCTGCAGTACCACGTCAACGCCGACACGCCGGACGACCTCGTCGCGCCCGATCCGCTGTTGCAGTTGGCGCTGCCGGCGACCACCGAGCGCGGGGCGTTTCGCGAGACGTCGCCGCTGCACGACGTGGCGCGGGCGGTGCTCACCGAGGCCTGCGCGGTGCTCGCGCGGGGCACGCAGCTGGTGCCGACGCGCACGCTGCTCGAAGGAACGCACGGCTCCGAGCAGGCCACCGACGCGCTGCATGACCTGGCTCGCCGGGTGATGAACGAGGCGGCGGCGCACGAGTGGCGCCCGTGGCTGCGCATCGTGTCGCAGCCCGACGGCAAGCACGCGTGGCGCTTCGTCGACGCGCTGCCCGTCGAGCGCATGCTGCGTCTCCGCGAGCTGCAGAAGCTCAACCGCGCGGCGCTGCAGCTCGTGGCGCGCATGGAGGGCAAGGGCCTCGCGAAGTGGCTGCAGCTCTCGCTCTTCGCGCCCGAGGAGATGGTGGCTCCGATGCCCGACGAGTGCGACGCTCCGCGGGATGACTGACCCCGCACCGCCCGCCGCGCGGGACCGCCCGGCGCTGGCGCGCACCGTGGTGGTGCTGGGCGTCGTGAGCTTCCTGACCGACGTGGCGTCGGACATGGCGGTGCCGTACCTGCCGCTGTTCCTGACGGGAACGCTGGGCGCGGGGACGGCGTGGGTGGGCCTCGTCGAGGGCGTGGCCGAGGCCACCGCGGCGGTAGTGAAGTACGTCTCGGGCCGCGTCTCGGACCGCATGCACCGCAAGAAGCCCCTGGTGCTGCTGGGCTACGGCGTGGCGAACCTCGCGCGGCCGCTGCTCTCGGTGGCGATGGCGCCGTGGCACGTGCTGGCGGTGCGCTTCGTCGACCGCATCGGCAAGGGCATCCGCACGGCCCCGCGGGACGCC
Source organism: uncultured delta proteobacterium (assembly GCA_903845045.1). GTDB lineage: Bacteria > Myxococcota_A > Polyangia > Polyangiales > SCUS01. The sequence continues at coordinate 26,427 of CAIMWA010000479.1, forward strand.
CTCATCGCGCGCGAGACGGCCCCGCAGCACCGCGGCGCGGCCTTCGGCTTCCACCGCGGCATGGACAACTTCGGCGCCGTCTTCGGTCCCCTCGCGGCGATGGGGGTGCTGGCGGCGACGCACGACGACCTGCGCGCGGTGTTCGCGGCGACGGTGGTCCCCGGAATGTTGGCGTTGCTGGCCGTGGTGTTCTTCGTGCGCGAGGCGCCGGCCCCGTGCGCGCCCGCGGAGGCGCCCGCGGAGGCGCCCGCGGGGGCGTCGTCGAAGCGCGCCGCGTCCGTCGTCGAGGCGCCGTTGTCCCCGGCGTTGCGGCGCTTCCTGGTGTTGCTGGCGCTGTTCTCGCTGGGCGGGGCGAGCGACGGGTTCCTGCTGTTGCAAGCGCATCGCATGGGCGTGGCGACGCGCTGGCTTCCGCTCTGCTGGGGGGCGCTGTCGGCGCTCCGTGCGGGCGCCGCGATCCCCGGCGGTCGCCTCGCGGACCGCTGGGGTCACGCGCGTACGCTGACCCTGGGCTGGTGGCTCTACGCGCTGTGCTGGGGCGCCTTCGGCTTCGTGACGACCCCGCTGGCGGCGGCCGCGGTGCTCGTCGTCTACGGCTGCTACTACGGGCTCACCGAGGGCACCGAGCGCGCGTACGTCGCGAGCCTCGCCGACGAGCGTGCGCTGGGCCGCGCGTACGGCGCGTACAACCTCGTGGCGGGTCTCTTCGCGCTCCCGGCCTCGCTGCTCTTCGGCGCCCTCTGGGACCTCTCGCCCCGCCTCGCCTTCGGCGCGGGCGCGGTGTGCGCGGGGCTGGCCGCCGCCGGCATGACCGGGGACACAGTTACGTTGTTGCACTCACGGTCCCGGCGCTGACCGCGGGGACACAGTTACGTTGTTGCATTCACGGGCCCGGTCCCCCGGGGCGGGAGCCGTCTTCCTCGCGCGCGCGGCGGGCGACGCCCCTACCGGACGAGCACAGGATTCGTCGAGAATTCGCGGGAACGGCGCAGCGGCGTCGACCTGGATGCAACAACGTAACTGTGTCCCCGGACCGGCCGGCAGCCCGAGCTGGATGCAACAACGTAACTGTGTCCCCAGGCTAGGCCGCGTCGTAGCCGACCATGCGGCCCTGGTCGGGGTCCCAGAGCTTGAGGCGGAACGCCGCGGCGATGTCGCGCGGGCGCAGCGACGTGCGACCGGGGTGTTGCAGCTCGGGAAGCTCGGCCATCGCCGTGGGCAGGTTGTAGAACGGGATCTGCGAGTTCAGGTGGTGCACGTGGTGGTAGCCGATGTTGCCGGTGAACCAGTGCATCAGCGGCGACATCTCCATGAAGCTCGACGACTCCGTGGCGGCGCGCGTGTAGCTCCACGACTCCCGCGGCTGCACGAAGATGTCGGGGAAGTTGTGCTGCGCGTAGAAGAGGTACGCGCCCATGCCCGTGGCGATGGCGATGGGGCCGACGACGCCGGTGAGCGCCGCCCCGAAGCCGAAGAGCTTCGACACCACCACGATCTGCGCGACGTGCAGCACCAGCGTGAGAGCGCACTCCCAGTACTTCGTCGGAGACTTGAGCAGCGACCGCAGGCACATGCCCCACAAGAACACCGTGAAGTAGCCGAAGAGCACGTTCAGCGGCGACCGGATGATCCGGTACATGCGCTGCTGCGCGGGCGTCGCCTTCCGGTACATCGCCGGCGTCAGCATCATGAACGAGCCGATGTGCGAGCCGACGATCTTCGCCGTGTTGGCGTGGTGGTAGTTGTGCGACTCCTTCCACACGCGCGGGGGCGTGAGGATCCAGAGGCCGAAGGTCCAGATGAGGGCGCGGCAGGCGCGGGCCCAGAGCGCGGGGCCGCGGCACAGCGCGTTGTGCATCACGTCGTGGAACAGGATGAACACCCGCACGGACACCAGCGACGCGAGCACCATGAACGGCAGCCGCTGCCACCACGGCGCGTGCAGCGCCATCGCCGCCGCGAGCGCGAGCACCCACGCCGTGTACGTCGACACCACGGACCACACCGTGCGCGCCGGCGACTCGGCCGCGTACGGACGCGACGCGTCGATCAACACCTTGCCCTCGCGCGGCGTGCTCGACGGCGCGCTGGACGGCGCGGCGGCGGCGCTCTCGACGGGGGCGTTCTCGAAGGGGACGACGGAGGCTTCGGCGGCGATGCTCATGGCGCGATTGCGCGGCCTATACCGCAGGTCCGCCGACGCCAAAAGTCCCGCGCCATAGGGATTTTGGCGCGCACGCGACGCGCCACCCGCGCAGCGCGCTACGCACCCTCGCGGCCGCGCAGCACGTCCAGCGTCATGCCCTCGCGCGCCGCCACGGAGCGCTCGAAGGAGGCCTGCGCGCGGCGCTCCTTCGCCAGCACCGCGTCGTCGTCCTGGAACGGGTCGTGGTGGAACAGCACGAAGGTTCCGACGCCGGCCTCGCGGGAGAGGCGCGCGCCGTCCATCATGGTGCTGTGACCCCAGCCGTGCCGGGCGCCGCGGCCGTCGCTGCCCGCGAGCTGCTCCGGTGTGTATTGCGCGTCGTAGATGAACACGTCGGCGCCGCGGGCGAGCTCCACCATCACCGCGTCCGTCGCGGGCGTGCTCTCGGTGTCCGTCGCGTAGACGAGGGCGTGACCCTTCCACTCGATGCGCCACGCGAAGACGCCGCCGGGGTGGTGCCCCTCGAGGCCGTGCACCACCACGCCGCCGTCGAGCGTCAGCCGCTCCCGCTCGGCGAGCTCGTGGAACCGCAGCGACGCCGCGATCTCGTCGAAGCGCACGGGAAAATACGGGTCGCGCATCTGGCCGCGGAGGGCGTCCTCGAGGGTGCGCCCGGCCCGCACGCCGCCGTGAAGCACGAGCTTCGACGACGGCTCGTACGCCGGCGCGAAGAACGGGAGACCTTGGATGTGGTCCCAGTGCACGTGCGAGAACAACACATGGGCGTCGAGCGGACCGGTGGGACGCAGGGCCTCGCCCAGCTCCCGCAGCCCGGTGCCGCCGTCGAGGATCAAGCGCTGCCCCCCGGCGCGCACCTCGACGCAGCTCGTATTTCCGCCGAAGCCGGCGGTGGCCGCGCCCGGCGTGGGGGTGCTCCCGCGCACACCCCAGAACGTCACCTCGAAGCCGTCGTCGCCCACGCCGGAGGAGTTCTATCCTCCGGTGCCGCGAACGGTCAACGAAGCGCGCTCAGGCCCGCGCCGCTGCCTTGGTCCGCGCGATGAACGCCGACATCGCCTCGCCCATGGTCGGCGTGGCGAGGCCCTTGGAGTCCTCGGCGCCCAGGCGGGTGGCGGCGGCGGTCAGGTAGCCGCAGCGCAGCGCGGTACGGCGGTTCATCGCCTTCTTCGCGGGCTTGTGGAGCTGCGTGGTCACGAACACCCAGGCGGACTTGTCGACGGTGCGAAACTTCGGCTTCTGCATGAATGGCCCTTCGGATCGGTGAGGGGCGCGGTTCCTACTCCGGAACCCGCCGGTGCGTCAATTCCCCGCCCCCCCGCCCGCGCGACGCACCGGGCGCCGTCGCAGGAAGGGCGGACGTTGCTCAGATGTCCAGGTTGCGCGCGTTGAGCGCGTTCTTCTCGATGAAGGCCCGGCGCGGCTCGACCTCGTCGCCCATCAAGAGCGTCATGACCTTGTCCGTCGCCGCGAGGTCGTCGACGCGCACGCGGAGCATCACGCGGCGCGCCGGGTCCATGGTGGTCTCCCAGAGCTGCTCGGCGCTCATCTCGCCGAGGCCCTTGTACCGCTGGATCGTCGCGCCCTTCTTGCCGCGCTCGTCGATGATCCGGTGCAGCTCGCCGCCGTGCGCCACGGGCGTCGAACGGTTGCCGTCGACGAGCGTCCACGGGCCGTCGCCGAGCACGCGCAGGTGGTCCTCGATGGCCGACAGCTCGCGCACCTCGGGACCATCCAGGAACGACCACCCCACCGTCGTCGTGCGCCCCGCCGTGCCCGCGCGAATGCGGATCAGCACGCGCCGGCCGCCATGCTCCGGGTCGTCGTCGAGGGTGTACCGCAGCGGCAGAAGCTCCGGGGCATACACCCCCATGTAAGCCTCGACGGTCGCCATGGCCGTCGCGATGGCCGCGTCGTCCTTGAGCGTCTCGCGGGTGAAGGCGCGGGTGCGCACCACGGCGCTCACCACCGCGGGCTCGCAGCGAAGCTCCATGCGCTGCAGCAGCGTCTCGCCGCGGTGCAGCTCCATGAGCAGCGCCCGCAGCGCGTCGCCCTCGAGGCTCGCCGTGCCGGACTTCAGCACCACGCCCTCGGTGCCCGTCTTGATGATGTTCTGCGCGAGGGCCTCGTCGTCCTTCACGTAGTCCATGCGCTTGTTGCGGCGCACGCCGTAGAGCGGCGGCTGCGCGATGTACAGGTAGCCCTTCTCCACGAGCTCGGGCATCTGACGGAAGAAGAACGTCAGCAGCAGCGTGCGGATGTGGCTGCCGTCGACGTCGGCGTCGGTCATCAGCACCACGCGGTGGTACCGCAGCTTCTCGAGGTCCAGCCGGGGACCGGGCGCCTCGCCCTCGTCGCCCTCGGGCCGCGCGTCGCCGAACTTGTCGGCGCGCACCGTCACCCCCAGCGCCGTGATGAGCGTGCCGATCTCCTGGTTCGTCAGCATGCGCTCGAAGCGCACGCGCTCGACGTTCAGGATCTTTCCGCGCAGCGGCAGGATCGCCTGGGTCTTGCGGTCGCGGCCCTGCTTCGCGCTGCCGCCTGCGGAGTCACCCTCGACGATGTACAGCTCGCACTTCGTCGGGTCGCGCTCCTGGCAGTCGGCGAGCTTGCCGGGCAGCGAGCTCGCGTCGAGCACGCCCTTGCGCTGCACGAGCTCCCGGGCCTTGCGCGCCGCCTCGCGGGCCTGCGCCGCGAGCACGCACTTCTCCACCACGCGCTTCGCAGGAACGGGGTTCTCGTCGAGCCAGCGATCGAGCTGCTCGTTCACGATGCCCGACACGATGCCGCTCACCTCCGACGAGACGAGCTTGTCCTTGGTCTGCGAGCTGTACGACGGGTGCGGGTGGCGCACCGAGATCACCGCCGTGAGCCCCTCGCGGATGTCGTCGCCGATGAGCGGCTGGCCCTTGAGCTCCTTGAGCAGGTTCTTGGCCGCGCCGTAGGCGTTGATGCAGCGGGTGATGGCCGTCTTGAAGCCCGAGACGTGGGTGCCGCCGTCGCGGTTGTAGACGTTGTTCGTGTACGCGTTGATGGCGTCGTAGAGGCTGTCGGTCCACTGCACCGCGACCTCGACGGTCACCACCTTCGAGTCCTCGAGGACGTGCTCGCCCTTCAGCGTGATGGGCTCGGCGTCGGTCTTCTTCGCCGAGTTCAGGAACCGCACGTACTCGGTGATGCCGCCCTCGGAGTGGAACGTCTGCTGCTCCTTGCCCGTGCGCTCGTCGAGGAGCGTGAGCGTGAGCCCGGCGTTGAGGTACGCGAGCTCGCGCAGACGGTTCTCGAGGATCTCGTAGGAGAACTCGACCATCGAGAAGATCGTCGGGTCGGGCTTGAACGTGACGATGGTGCCCGTGCGCGGCGTCTCGCCCACCACGCGCAGCGGCGCCACGGTCTTGCCCTGGCGGAACTCGACCTCGTGGACCTTGCCCTCGCGCCACACCTCGAGGCGCAGCCACTCGCTCACGGCGTTCACGGCGCTCACGCCCACGCCGTGGAGCCCCGACGAGACCTTGTAGTTGTTCGAGGCCTTGAACTTGCCGCCGGCGTGCAGGCTCGTGAGCGCGAGCTCGGCGGCGCTGATGCCGTGCTTCGTGCTGATCCCCGTCGGAATGCCGCGGCCGTTGTCGGCCACGCGCACCGAACCGTCGGCGTGCACCGTGACGTCCACGCGGTTGCACACGTTGGCGAAGTACTCGTCGATGGAGTTGTCGACGACCTCCCACACCAGGTGATGCAGGCCCGTGCCGTTGTGCACGTCGCCGATGTACATCCCGGGGACCTCGCGGACGGCCTCGAGCCCCTCGAGCTTCTCGATGCTGTCGGCGCCGTACGAGGTCGCCGTGTCTTCGGTGCTCATTCGTTTCGATTCCTCGGAAAAAGCAGGCGTTTTTCTTACCAGATGCGCCTCTTTTCCACAACCACGAATCAACCGCGGGACAAGCGTTTCCGGGCCCCGCGCAGCACCGCCGCGCACGCCGCCAGCAGCGCCGCCGCCGACACCCCGGCGCCCGCGCGCAGACCCCACGGCGCATAGCGGAATTCGACGACGCTCGGCCCCGCCGGGACCTCCACCGCGCGAAAGAGCACGTCGGCCCTGCGCAGCGCCGCCGGGCGGCCGTTCACCGTGGCCGTCCAGCCTGGAAACCAGCGGTCCGAGAGCACCGCCCAGGCCGGCGTCGAGGCCTCGCAGCGCAGCGTCACCCGGGCGTCTTCGTCGTGCGTGAGGGCGCAGCTCCCCTCGGCAGATCGCGCCGCGCCACCCTCGACGACGGCGTCGCGTCCAGCCTCGAAGCCCGCGGCGAGCACCGCGTCGACGGACTCCTCCTGGGTGTTTGCGACGACGGCCGTGCGGGCGATGAAGGCCCGGGGCGCGGGCGACGGGTCCATGGCGAGCACCCAGCGGCCCTGCGCGGCCACGACCGTCGCCGACGGCGCCTCGCGCGCCACCACCGACGACGGAGCCACGAAGAACGGCGTCGCGCCCAGGCGCATGTACCGAAGCGGAAACTGCACGAGACGCCGTCGCGCGCGAAGCTCCGCGGGCGTCGTGAGGGCGTCGTAGGCGTCGAGGTGCACGAGGCCCGCCGCCATGCCCACGTCGGGCTGCAGCGTCGCCGCGATGGACCCCGCCGACGCCTGCTCCGCGGGCAGAAGCCGCTCGTCGATGCGGCGCAGCACGCGCGGCGCGAGACCCCGTTCGCGGGCGATGCGCAGCGCCTCGGCGCCCAGCGGCGGAGCGTCTTCCAACACCGACGACGGAGCCCACGGGAGCAACGGGTGCGCGGCGACGAGGAGGTCGGCGCCGAGCAGCAGCGCGAGCACCGTGGCCACCGTCGACGGGGCGCTCCGCAGGCGGTGCAGGAGCCCGGCGACGAGGGCGTACGCCGTAGCCAACGCGGCGGCGACGCCGAGGGCCCGGACGACGGCATGGTGGGCCAGCGCGGGCGCGACGCCGTGCAGCGATCCGGTCATCGCCACGGGCCACGACGCCCCGAAGAGCTGCGTCGCGAGGGCGGCGACACCGAGCGTCACGGCGAGGCCCAGCGCGATGCGGGCGAGCGTCGCAGGGCGCTGCGCGGCGACACCGAGACCGCGGGCCGCGAGGGCCGCGAGGGCCAAGGTCACCACGAAGAGATACTTCTCCGGGTAGCGGAACATCTTCGCCCCGGGGACGACGGCGTAGAACGCGCGCCACAGCGGGGTGTGGAGCCCCAGCGCGAGGAGCAGCGCGCCCAGCGCGAGCACGCCGAGGACCACGTCGTCGCGGCGGCGGTCGCGACGCGTGAGGGCGAGCAGCGCGAGGGGCACCGTGGGAAGGCCGAGGTAGACCCCGTTGGCGAAGGGCTCCGCCGGCACCGGGCGCGCGCGGTGGTAGAGCTCGTGCACGAACCAGTCGGGCGCGTAGGGCGTTCCGTAGAGGTTCGGCGCGACGAGCTCGGGGAGCCGCTCGGGGGGGAACGACCATCGGCTCGCGTGGGTGAAATCGACGCCGCCGCCGCGCACGGCCCGCGCGACCTCGAGGGCGGGGAGGAGCTGCACCGCGGCCACGAGGGCACCTCCGACGAGGGCTGCGGCGAGGTCGACGGCGGCGCCGAGGCGGGCGGCGCGGGTGGGCTCGCCAAGGGCCTGGGCGAGGCCCGCGAAGGCGATGAACCACGCGGCCATGGGATCGCCGGCGACGATGCCCAGGGCCACGCACAGCGCCGCGAGGGCGACGCGCCCGGCGCGCGTTAGGGTGTCTCCGGCGCGCGCGCTGCGGGCGAGGTGATGCAGCGCCCAGCCCACCCATGCGACGCCGAAGGCGTAGGCGCCGGTGGTGGCGTCCATGGAGACCAGGTAGCCCGAGAGCGCCAGGAGAGCGCCGCCCGCGCTCGCGGTCACCGCGTCGAGGCCGCGGGTGCGCAGCCATCGTTGCACGCCGAAGGCCGCGACGAGCTGGAACGCCAGTCCGTAGAGCCCGTACGCCAGGCGCTGCGGCGCAGCGAGGAGCACGGCGTTCACCGGATCGAGCACCGCGGGCTGCACCATGGCGAAGAACGGACGGCCCCCGGCGACGAAGGGGTTCCAGAGCGGGAGCTCGCCGCGCAGCAGCCGCGCGCGCAGCAGCATCTTCAGCGGCCCGGTGTAGAGCATCTGGTCGCGGTACCAGGGCGCGAGGCCCAGCAACGCCGGGGCGTGCGAGGCGACGCAGGCCGCGGCGAGGGCAGCGCTCGCGAGGCGTTCGTCGGGACGAACCTTCATGGCATCGGCGCGACGCTGCCGGCGTGCACGCGGAACCGCGCGGCGCCCGGGAGCAGGTCGGCGATGGCCGGATCGGTGGTGGTCGCGAAGACCTGTGCGCCGAGGGTCTCGACGAGGGCGAAGAGCCGCGCCGTGCGCTCGCGGTCGAGCTCGCTCGAGACGTCGTCGAGGAGCAGCACCGGCACCACCCGGGTGCGCTGCTCGAGCACGTGAAGCTCGGCGAGGCGCAGCGCGAGGGCGAGGGCGCGGGTCTGCCCCTGGCTCGCCACCACCTTCGCGGGAATGCCCGACCAGGTGATCGACAGGTCGTCGGCGTGGGGACCGAGGAGCGTGCTGCGGCGCGCGAGGTCCCGCGGGAGGTTCTCGGCGACGGCGGCGGTGAAGGCCACCTGGTCGCCGGGCGCGCGAGGAACGTACTTCAGCACGATGCCGTCGGCGCGCAGGGCCACCTCGTCGAAGGCCCGCTGCGCCGCCGGGAGCAGGTCCGCGACGAGGGCCATGCGAGCCCGAACGAGCGCGCTCCCGTGGCGACCCAAGGGGAAGTCGAACGCTTGGATGGCCTTGGCGTTGGGGTGCTTCTCGCGGAGCAGCGCGTTGCGGGCGCGCAGGGCCTTGGCGTAGCTCTTCAGCGCCTCGCCGTAGCCGTCGACGGTGCGCACGAGGATGCGGTCCAGGAGCCGCCGGCGCAGCTCCGGGGCGCCGCGCACGAGGTCGAGGTCGCCCGGGTGGAACACCACGCAGGCCGCGCCGGAGAAGTACTCCACGGCGCGCTCGGGGCGCTTGCCGTCGAGGGTGATCTCGCGGCCGTTGCGGGTGACGCGGGCGCGGTACGTGCGCTCCACCAGGGGACCGGCCATGCGGAGCAGCACCTCGGCGGCCTTCGCGCCGTGCCCCACGAGCTGCGACCGCGTGGCGCCGCGAAACGACCGCAGCGACGCCGCGTAGTCGATGGCCTCGAGCACCGACGTCTTGCCCTCGCCGTTGGAGCCGAGGAGCACGTTCGCGCCGGGCGCCGGGGTGATGGCGACGCCGTGCAGGTTGCGAAACCCCTCGACGTGCACATCGGTGATCCGCAGGGAGGTCACGCTCGCGTCTCCGGGGAGCGGAAGGGAATGGGGCGTCGCGGTCAGATCCGCATCGGCATGATGACACCGAGGTAGTCGTCGCGCCCGACGGGCTTGATCATGCCCGGGTCGAGCTCGCCGGAAAGCTCCAGCGCGACCTCGTCGGAGGTCAGCGCGCTGAGGGCGTCGGTGAGGTACTTGCTGTTGAACCCGATGGTGACGTCGGGACCCTGCAGCGAGGCGTCGATCTCGTCCATGCCGGCGCCGATGTCGGGGTTCTCGCTGGTGATGATCATGCGCGTGGCGCTGACCGCGAGCTTCACGCCGCTGGTGCGGTCCGACGCGACGAGGGAGACGGCGCGCAGGGCGTCGAGGAGGGCCGTGCGCGACGCCGTCACGGTGCGGTCCGTGGCCGACGGGATGACCTGCTCGTAGGACGGGAAGGCCGCGTCGACGAGCTTCGACGACAGCGTCATGCCCTCGCGCTGGAAGAACACCGGACCCTGCGAGCTGGCCGCTCCGAGGCCGATGGTGGCGGGGCCCTGGGCGCCGGCTTCCTTCTTCTCGGCGCGCAGCTCGTCGACCATGCGCTTGAGCTCGTGCACGGCCTTGAGCGGAATGAGCAGCTTGCTCGCGCCCTTCATGCCGGTGACGCGCCGCTCGGCCTTGGAGAGCCGGTGGCCGTCGGTGGTCACCACGCGCAGCGTCTCGCCGGCCATCTCGAAGAGCGCCGCCGACAGGTGCGGCCGCGTGTCGTCGGTGGACATCGAGAACTGCGTCATCGCGATGAGGTCCGCGAGGTCGTCGGCGGGCACCTGCGTGAGCGACACCTTGCTCGGATCGGGGAACGCCGGAAAGTCCTCGCCGGGCATGCCGCTGAGGTCGAAGCGCCGCTTGCCCGACTTGATGCGCGCGGAGAAGTTCTTCTCCACGGTGAGCGTCACGTCGCCCTCGGGGAGCACCTTCACGACGTCGAAGATGTGCCGCGCCGGCAGCGCCACGGTGCCCGGCTTGCGCACGTCGGCCTTGCAGTGGGCCGTCACGGCGAGGGTCATGTCCGTCGCGGCGAGGCGGATGCCCGAGGCATCACCCACGATCAGCACGTTGCCGAGGATGGGCATCGAGGCCTTCTTGTCCGCCACGCTCTGCACACGGCTCAGCGCCCGTACGAAGTCCCGCTTGTTGACCACGAATTCCATCGCTCACTCAGTCCTTCCGCACCGCCCAGCGGCGGTCTCTCTTCTTCTTCCGTAATTTCCTAATTCAAATCCTGACGATGATGAAGAGCGCTGTGGAGACGGTGGAGAACCGCTCCCAAGACCTGCATCGCCGGGGTTTTCGATGTGGACGGCGCCGAGGGTGCCCGCTGTGGAGACACCGTGGAGCGCCGTGACCCTACGTCATCCGGGCCGGACTCCACAGCCCCTCTCCACGGGGTTGCGCCGGGGTTCGTCCGCAGGGTTTTCCACAGCATGGACTGCACGGCGGTTCAGCCCTCGGCCCCGGCCGCGAGGTCCAGCGGGGGCGGCGCGAAGCCGAGCTTCGACGACACGGCCTCGAGGGCCGCGGCCACGGCGGTGTCCGTGCGTCGCAGCTTCTCGATCTTGCGCACCGAGGCCATCACCGTCGTGTGGTCCTTGCCGTTGAACTTCGCGCCGATCTGCGGATACGACGTCTGCAGCAGCGTGCGCGCGAGGAACATGGCCACCTGCCGGGGGAGCGCCACGTCCTTGTGACGGTCCTTGCCGGTGAGCTGCGAGAGCTTGAGGCGGTAGTGCTCGCAGACGGCGCGCTGCACGTCCTCGACGGTGGTGACGGCGGGGCGGGTCACGCTGCGCAGCGCCTCGCGGGCCAGCGGACCATCCACGGAGGTGCGCCCCGCCAGGTTCGCGCGGATGGCGAGCTTGAGGAGCAGCCCCTCGATCTCCCGCGCGTTGGCGCCGGCGCTGGCGACCAGGGCGGCGGCCTCGTCGTCGAGCAGCACGTGGTGCTCCTCGGCCTTCTTGCGCAGGATGGCGATGCGGGTCTCGAGCTCCGGCGGATAGACCTCGGCGACGAGGCCGCTGGCGAAGCGCGACAGCAGCCGCTCGGCCATGCCTTGGAGCTTCTGCGGCAGCACGTCGCTGGTGAGCACCACCGGCACGTCGCGCTGGTAGAGCGCGTTGAAGGTGTGGAAGAACTCCTCCTGCGTCCCTTCGCGCCCGGCCAGGAACTGCACGTCGTCGATGAGCAGCGCGTCGCAGGTGCGAAAGCGCCCGCGGAACTCGTCCATCTTCTTCTGCTGCAGGGCGCCGATGTACTCGTTCATGAAGCTCTCGGCGGAAAGGTAGATCACCTGCGCGCCGGGCGTGGCCTCGAGGATGCGGTGTCCGACGGCGTTGGAGAGGTGCGTCTTTCCGAGGCCCGTGCCGCCGCAGATGAAGAGCACGTTCACGCGGCGCCCGGAGAGGTTCGCCATCGCCAGGGCCATGGCGTGGGCGACCTGGTTCGACGGACCGGTGACGAAGGCATCGAAGGTGTACCGCGGCGCGAGCCCGCAGCGCACGGCCCCCACGGTGCCGGTGCTGCGCGGGGCCGCGGGGCGGGGC